>JBAJNK010000041.1:0-21550 GCA_036881805.1 Flavobacteriales bacterium | reverse complement strand
TTGAGCTTGTAGTTTCCGTTGGGCAGATCTAAGGTAAAGGCACCCGAAGTGTCGGTCAGGGCTCCACCTATTATGGAGTCGTTCGTGGAAGCGGTTATTTGCAAGTATTCGACGGGGTGATGGGTTTGATCTATAAATTTTATCGATTTGAACGCCTTGCACAGGTGCTGGGAATACAGCTCGTTGTATCGAGAATGACAAAGGATTAGTTGGGCTGGTTCCCCATGCGGGTTTGATTAGAAATTTGCATTTGCCTTTCCTATTGCTCTTGTCCTGTGTAGTGGATTGAAAAAGGGTTTTGATTTTTAGCGTTTGCGTCTAAGCAGCGATTTAAAGAGCGGTTATTTTTTATCCTGTGAGATGTCTAAAAAAGAGGGGAGATTTTTATTTTAATATTTGGCCTTTATTACCGATTCGAACTAAAAGGAGGGTTATTTTTTCTTTGTGAACCGGTTTGAAAAAGGGGGCTTATTTCTTATTTTTTGAAGGTTTAAAAAGCGGGTTTTTATTTTTCGTCTCTATGATCTAAACAGTGGGCTTGATTTCTCGTTTTTACCCTTTTATGTCGGTCTGTAAAAAGATTTACCTTTTGCATTTGTCCTGTTTTGTTCGGTTTGAAAAGGGAACTTAATTTTGGGTGCTTGATATTGGATAACAAAGGGAATAATTTTTTTGACCTTGTCTTTATGGGATTAGACTTAAAACGCAGCTTTATTTTTGGATATCTACCCTGTGGGCGATCGTTTAAAAGGTGGTTCTTATCGCTGCTGATGTTTGCCTCTGCGGACGGATGGTACAGTTTGGAAAGGGGCTTGTTTTTTTCATTCCTGTTTCCTTACCTTTATCTGTGCGTGACGGTTTGAAAAGCGGGCCTTATTTTGCAGGCTTATTTTTTATTGGGTAGACATATCGACTTTTAGAGGTAGTCTAAAAACTCGGCGTTATTTCTTCGCACTTATTCCTGTGGAATCTCAAAGCATTTAAGCTTGTAAGTGGGGCAGCACGCTTTTTTTGAGTTCGAGCTTCAAGTGGTTGATCAAGACTTTTACCGGAATGCTTTGCTCGAGACCCTCGGTGACAATCGCTTCCCGAAAGCGGTGTATATCTTTGTTTTCTTGTTGGGCTTGGGACAGGGCATTTGCGATTTGGTTCTTGATGATTTCCACGCGTTCCCAGGATTTTTCGGGTAGGTACAATTGTTGGGTCAGGTTGTGTTCGTACTCGCTTTGTATGGAATCGATCAGTTGGAGGTAGTAGGCTTTTACACCTTTGGCCTGAGGCTTTTCTCGATTTATGAGGTGCTGGGGTGTAATGCGTTCCAGAAATAGGATCACGCGCTCGTAGGCCTGCAATTGCAGTGCAAACCAGCCTCCTTTTTCCGGGTTATTCGCCGTGTTGCGCTGACGGGTTTCCCGATTTTTGTTACCCGTCATCCAATACAGGGTGAAACCCAGTAGAAAACCTACGGCTAATCCCGTTAAGAATTCCATAGGGTTTGAAAGCATGCTATCCATGAATCAAGTATAGCGTATTTGTTTTTTTAGCGCCTATATTTAAAGTCTGGCACAAGGGATAAAATATCGTTTTTATATCGGGTTATCTAATTTTTATACTATATTTGTAGCTGCGACAAAAAATTACTAAAATGAAAAAATTACTTTTATTAATCAGCTTTGTAGCGGTATTCACGCTGTCGGGGTTTACGCTTGACAACAACACTCCACATAATGTGAAATCATGTAGAAAAGTTGAAGTTTCATGGCATGTGGATTGCGATGGAACGACTTATACTGGCTCTGTTCGCGTTTGTCAAGAATACGCTTTAGGGTTGGCGATGCAAATTGCAGCTGCCCCTTGCCCCTAAGATTAGTGGGATGTCGTTAAAATTAAAAACGGGCATAATTGCATTTGCACTCTGCTGTGCAAATAATGTATTGTTGTCACAATCGGGGGTGGTCAAATACGATTTTTTCGATATGCAATCCGGAGTTGCGTATCGGGCGGAGCTGCTCTTTCAAGTTGATAAAGCGCTCTTTGTCACCATGTCGGACAGCCTTCAGGGGCATTTGGATGAGAGAAAGACCGTTCAAAAGGAAGACGGAAGTATGGCGGTTGTTTCCTTGAAAACCTATCCAGAAGGGCGCTTTGTGTTCGAGTCGCTACAATCGGAGCGTATCAAAAGCAACTTTGGCGGTATTTACATGTCCGAAAAAACACCTCGAATCGATTGGCGGATTACAGATCGAAAGAAAACACTCGGCCCTTACGATGTGATCAAAGCGGTTGCAAAATTTCGTGGCCGCGCTTTTGAGGCTTGGTTTGCCCCTGAAATACCCTTTCCCTACGGCCCCTGGAAACTCCAGGGTTTACCCGGGCTGATCCTAGAAGCGTACGACACCGGTAAGTATGAGAAACTTCGCTTTCGATTCTCGGGGATCGAATACCCGAAAGCGGTGAAAATTGCCCCCCCCAAATCAAAAACCGGTAGATGGCTTTCATTATCGGCATACCAAAAAGCGCTGGAGAATCTCTACCGAAAAAATACAGCTTATACGCGTTCCATAGCAGAGCGTTTCGGGGGCGAAGCGGATGTGCCGACCAAATTGGAATACCAATACGAAGTGTTCGATTAAGGTTTATCTATGCCGAGACTTGCCCCAAGTCTACTGTTTTTCATCATCGTTCCGGGCATTTTCCAGAATTTGAGTTCCCAAACCCATTTTGTGATTTCCGGGCGGCTTTCAGACTCCCTGAACAATCCGATACCGTTTGCCACCATCCTGATCAAACACGGTACAAAACCCGTGGGATATGGCATGGCAAAAGCAGACGGAACGTATTCCATCGATTTTATAGCGAGTAAAGGAGATTCCTTATCCATTTTTTTTCATCATGTGGCCACTGATCCTTTAATGAAAAAAGTAAGGGCGGAAGGGGAGACCATCGTCTTAGACGCCGTACTTTCCCGTCGCAAAAACCGATTGAAAGAAGTGGTTTATAAAATACCGCCCATTAAACGACGGGGAGATACCATCGTTTACCAAACCGCTTCTTTTGAAGACCGAACGGAATACAGTTTGGAAGATCTGTTGAAGAAGTTACCCGGAATCGAGGTAAACCCAGATGGTAAGCTGCTCTTTAACGGTAAGGCGATCAAAAAAATTTTGTTGGAAGGGGAAGACCTTATTGGGGATCGATATAAATTGCTTTCCAAAAACCTCAGGCCGGAAGTGATTAAAGAAGTAGAAGTGCTCAAGCATTATGACGACAATCCCTTGAAAAAGCAATTTCAACGGTCCAATGACGTGGCGTTAAATCTGAATTTTAAGAAAAAATATAAAAATATCTTGTTCGGAAACACCGATATGGGAATTGGAACAAGCGATCACTACGACATCCGACTGAACTCAGGTCTAATCAAAAGGGGTGTCAAGCTGCTTTCGCTCTCACAATACAACACCATTGGATCGACTACAGACCCCGCTTTTAAATCGACTTATTCGGTGAATGCGATTTTGGCCCGAAGTGAAAAAAAAGAGCCTAAGCCGTATCATTATGCCCGTTTGCGCTTACAAACGGAGAACTATTTCGACGATGCGGAATCCAGGCGAAACCGCTCTTTTCTCTCCGCTCTTTCCCTTTCTAAAAAAATTGATAAAAATTTAGTTCTGCGCGGGCTTTTTTACTACAATCACGAAAAGGTGAGATCAGACAGTCGAGACAGCATTGCGTATCTGTTGAGTAAAGGCAATGCATCATTTTTTCAATCCGAAGGCGGAGAGGCTCTAAATCGATTGGCATACGGCGAGTTCGAGCTGAAATACTACGATCAAAAGAAAACTTTTATGCGCTTTATCTCCGAGTTGAAACCATACGATAACCCGACGGAAAGGCTGAGCGTACTGAATCAAAAACCAAACGAAGAATACTTAAAAAATACCGGATTCGATTTCTACAATCACTTTAATCTGACACATCGAATCTCGCCCAAAACTTTGACCGAGATATACTTATACGGTGGCAGATCTCAACTGAGACAAAAATACCGAGTCAATCCCAACCGATTTACCGAGTTTTCAGTGCAAGAGGATCCACAAGCGACACTATATCAGCATACAAAGTCGATAATCACCTTTTTTGGAGCCCATTGGAAGCTGCGCAAAAAGTCCAGGAAATGGCGGTGTGTTTTCGGATTGAACTACGACTTTAAAAACGACGGTTTGCGCAACCAGATCGACCTCAAAAACAAATCGGACCTTGAAAGAAAGGTAAATAAAATTCAACTCGTTCAATCGATAAATTATCAGCTGAGCAAAAAGGCAGACTTATCGGTTGAAGGGTCTTTTTCACGAGCGGTTGCGAATTTTATCAATGAAAAAAACTACTGGAGTACGCTATTGACTGTCAAGCCCTCAATTGGTTTAAAAACCTTTATCGGAAAATTTTCAGGATACGTAGACTACGATGAGCGACTCCCCGATAACAGGTATTTTCACTCAGACTTTTTTATCGAGGACTATCGCAGGCTTGTAAAGGGCACATCGGATTATCGAAAACAAATTTCACGCGCCGCCGGCATCAGATATGACTATACGGCCCCTGAGGCTCGATACTTTCTAAATGGTTTGATCCAACATTCTGTTTTGTCTAGTCCATATATTCAAAACGCTCAGGTTTCAGAAGATTTTGAAATTTATCAATACGACATCGGAGAATCGCATAAAAGCACTTTGGCCAACCTTTCGCTTACGAAATACGCCGCCCCGCTAAGCACCTCACTTAAGCTCGCCTATGATTTTTACGACACCCAAAATAAATTGAAAGTTAATGCGGGAAATCTTCAAAGAGTCGTCAATCGTACACATCGATTCAAAATATCGGGTACCACTTATCTCAACCTGCCCATCAACTTCAAGTTTTCTGGGGAGTGGGCGTTGAATCGGAACGAGTTTCAAGGTCGAAAAGTCAACTTTAACGATAAAAAAATTAAGTTGAAACTCTCCTGTAGGGCCACGGATAACCAACGCTTGGAATTGCGCTTTAATCAATATTGGATTTCGGATTCTTACTTTAGGTTTCTCTCCGGTGCATATAATTTGATTCCGAAAGGAAGCCGATTCAGGTTTCAGATTTCGTTTCAAAATTTATTTGACGTTCGTGATTTCTCTCTCCGTAATACCCGCGTTTTTGAGATTAGAACTAGCTGCGTTAAAATTATTCCCCGATACTTTATGGGAAAGCTCAGCTATCGTTTTTGAGAGATTAAAATGTCATGGGGAAAGAACTTATGTGTAAGGAGAGCGCCCGACAAAGGTGTGGGGTGAAGGTATTACAAGTATTTTTGGTTCATCATTTCCTATTTAACATAATATAAATTATAGGACAAAAGAAAAGATGATTTTCAGCTTATCCGGTCGGTACATCGCCCGAATCAAATAATTAACCCATGCCACGTAGTTCCAAAGCACTCATTGACTGCCTTGTGTTTCCGGCAATACCCTTTGCTTTTCACATTGCTTCCAAGTTCGTCCTTTCTTACTGTTTTAGATGCGCCCTGGCCTCTTGTTGCATCTTTTCGTCAGCGGTAATCGCAATTTCTACGCGGCGGTTTTTGGCGCGTCCGGCTGGTGTGTCATTCGAGTATTGAGGCTGACTTTCTCCATACCACTTGACGGTAATCCGGCTGGAAGCAATGCCCCCTCCTTTGAGATAGTTGGCTACTGCCATAGCGCGCCTTCTCGAGAGCTGCATATTGTAATCGGTATTGCCGGTATTATCCGTATGTCCTGCGATTAAAAGTTTGGTATCGGGATACGTATCAAAGACTTGAGTCAGTTCACGCAATACGCGCTGGCCATTGGGATTTAATTCGTCGCTATCAAAACCAAAAGTAATACCGCTCTCCTGATCGAGGGAAACGCTGATTCCCTCTCCCACCCGTTCTACCTTTGCGCCCGGTACTGCGGCTTTAATCTCTTCTGCTTGGCGATCCATGCGGTTTCCGATATAAGCGCCTGCTGCGCCCCCTATTACAGTACCTAAAATAGCGCCAACCGCTGAATTTTTTCCAAGAATGCCGCCCAGGACGCCACCAGTTGCTGCGCCAATAGCTGTCCCTTTTTGCGTTTTGTTGGCATTTTTCAGCGCTTCACAGCTGATGAGGCACAAGATCAAAAGCGCGCCGATGCCGCTTCTAAAATATGGTGTTTTCATCTTTTATCGTGTTTTTAATTAAATTTTCACATAGTGCAAAACCACATCAAAAGGCTTGTCATTCAATGTGATGGGAATTGAAAGGGTCATTTTTTCCGCTGCTATATTGCGGATGACCATTTTATTAAAATGCAATGTTTCATAGCGATAGTCTTTGGGTTAAGCATATTTTTGGATAGTTACCATTAATTAATACGATTTCAAAAATCATCTTTCAACTTTGATATGCGACCGAACACATGCACACCCAAATGATTGCCCTTAGGCTCAAATATATGGACTTTATCACAGACTGGTCGCTCTCCGGAGAAAACACGAGTAAACAAGAAATGAGGCTCCGATTTATTGCTTAAAAAACGGGTTTTTATTTTCGTCCCTATGGGTTTTCTAAACAGCAGGCTCGATTTCTCGTTTTTATCCCTTTATGTCGGTCTGTAAAAGACTTACTTTTTGCATTTGTCCTGTTTTGTTCGGTTTGAAAAGGGAACTTAATTTTTGGTGTTTGATATTGGGGAACAAAAGGAATAATTTTTTGGCCTTGTCCTTATGGGGTTAGTCTGAAAACACAGCTTTATTTTTTGATTTTGTCCGGTGGAAGTTAATTTGAAAATCTGGTCTTACTCTATTTATTTTTGCTCGCCGTGCATTAATTTGAAAAGGGCAATTACGCTTTCATCCCCGTTTGGGGATTTAAAAGATAGGGGATTATTTTTTCTTTCTTATCCGAGAGTGCGACGGCTTGATCGCGCATCTATTTCAGGGGGTGCGTTCTGCTGATTTTTGTTACCTATTAATCCCTGTGCGCCAATTTGAGAAGGGATTTTTCTTCTCCCTATAGGCGGGTTTGCAAAGCTAGCCTTTATTTCTCTGCATTTATTGTGCATGGCAGTTTGAAAAGTGGGTTTTATCTTTCGTCCCTGTGGTCAGCTGCGCTGACTTTTACTGTCTATTGAAACCGGACAGTCCGATTTTGGCAGCTTAGAAAAAGCCTGATCCCTTTATCTCCACCTGTAGTTTGAAAGGCGGGGATTATTTTTGTGTTTGCCTGTAGGGTCGTTTGGAAAGCGGGGATTTTTCTTTGTATTGCGGGTTAGTTCGAGGGGACAGTTATTCTTTCATTTCCGTTTGGCGTTTAAAAAAGGTTTATTTCTTGTGTTTGATGGCTTGAAAGATGGGATTTGTTTTTTGTTTGCCCTGTGTTCAACCCTTTAAAAGGGGCTTTTTTGCCTCTGTATGTACGTGGCGGTTTGAAAAAGAGCTCGTTTCCTCAGTATTTATCAATAAGAGTAGTCCAAAATCCCAGAATTACTCTTTTACGCTTATCCTTGAGAGCTGGCTTGAAAAGCGGGTTTTGTTTTTTGCTGCTCGTCTTGTGTATGTCAGCTTGCACCCCATCCGGCTCTTTCCCCTTTGGCTCTTTTCGACTGTTGATGAGGTCTTATTTTTGTCGTGCGCGTCTGTGGGGGTTCAGTTTGTTTATCAGACCAAAAAGCGAGCCCTGCGATCGGAGGTGGGCACCATACAGCTCTTTCGCTTTCCAAACCATTTGTAACGGTTTTTGGCAATCAGCGCGTACACGGCATCCCGGATGAATTTGGGCAATATGATAAAGCCGTATAGCAGGGGCCAAGCACCCTTTAATTCCCTCGCTATGTGAAGCACGGCAGCAGACCGGCTATACACCTTTTGATCTTTGATCAATAAAATTGTACTAAGCGCAGGGATATCCTGCTCGTACTTTTTCATAACTGTCTGTCCCACTTGAGACTGCAAGGCGGCAAAGGTGAATTTTGCTCGAGGGTCGCGCTCGATGATAAACCGTACCGAAGCCGTACACAAATTGCAAATGCCATCGAACAAGACCAGGGGCTGCTTCATTTTTTTCATCTCGTGCAAAATTACCAAAAATCCTGCTATTTTAGCTATATGAATCGGCTTAGCCGTATACTGTTCAAGCCTGTAGATAACGTTTCCATCGTCGTTTTTCGAATGGCTTTTGGGCTTTTAATCCTCTTGGAATGCTGGGGTGCGCTCGTGACCGGTTGGGTGACCCAAACCTTTGTAAAACCGGAGTTTACATTTACTTTCATCGGTTTTGGCTGGACCCATTTCCTACTTGGAAAAACCATGTATGCCTACTATGGGGTTATGGGTTGTCTCGGGATACTGATCGCTTTGGGTTTATTCTACCGCTTGGCTACAATCGGTTTTACCCTGTTGTGGGGGTTGAGTTACTTTATGCAAAAATCACACTACAACAACCACTATTACCTCGTTTTTTTGGTCTCTTTGATGCTGATCGCGTTATCGGCTAATGCAGCGTGCTCGCTGGACGTAAGGAGAAAGCCGGCGATTCAAAAAAAATTTTGCGCAAGCTGGGAAGTTTGGCTCCTCAAGGTACAGATCGCGATGGTTTATCTCTTTGCCGCTTGGGCCAAGCTCTACCCGGGTTGGTTACAGGCCAAGCCCGTCGCCATTTGGCTCGCGACAAAAAAGCATTACTTCTTAATCGGCGATTGGCTTCAGAAACCATACGTGCACTACTTTATCGCTTACAGTGGAATCGCTTTTGACCTGCTCTTTATCCCGCTGTTGTCGTTCCGGAAAACGCGCAACCTAGCTGTGTGCTTAGCCCTGATTTTTCATTTGTCCAATTCCATCATCTTTCAAATTGGAATTTTTCCCTACTTCGCCTTGGCTTTTACGCTGTTCTATTATCCGCCAGCCCAGGTGAGGCGATTTTTTAGGTTGCGCGCGCATCCGGGTTTACCGGCTACCTATCCTTTTTCAAATCGGCGGCTGATCACCGCAAGCGTCTCGCTCTACTTACTCATACAAATCTTTTTGCCGCTGCGTCATTACTTCATTCCCGGTTATGAGCTCTGGACAGCTGAAGGCCATCGCATGGCCTGGCGAATGATGTTGCGGACGCGAAGCGGAAGCCTTCGGATCAAAATCCGAAACCCGCAGACGGGCATGGAGAAATACGTGAATTACAGCCGGGATTTAACACCTCGACAAGCCTACCGCCTCGAAGCTTCCCCGGTTATGATGTGGCAATATGCGCAACACCTCAAGGCGGAGTCGGGCAATCCAAACTTGGAAGTGTATTTTTACAGCAAATTATCCGTAAATGGCAGCCCTTATTTTCCCTTTATAAAGGCGGGAGTCGACCTGGCACATGCGCCGCTTTCTTACTTTGGACACTCGGACTGGATCTTGCCCGCTCCAAAGCGAATCAAAGCGCACTATTGATCTTTGACATAAGCCTTGTATCGTTTGGCAACCTTTGTCAATTTGGGACGGATCACGGCCTGACAGTAGGGTGCTTGGCTGTGTAGACGATAGTACGCCTGGTGTTCGGCCTCAGCCGGATAAAAAGCCTCAAATGGGACGATCTCAGTGACAATGGGCTTGTCCAAGTGTTTTTGGGCTTTGCGAAGGGACTCCTCAGCGCATCTCTTTTGCACAGCATCGCGGTAAAAGATAGCCGAACGGTATTGGGTACCCACATCGGCGCCTTGTCGGTTTACAGTGGTCGGATCGTGCAACTGCCAAAAGACGTCTAACAGCTCTGTAAAGCTGATCACAGTGGGGTCATAGACGATATTGGCTACTTCAGCGTGTCCGGTCTTGCCGGACAAGACTTCCCGATAGCTCGGGTTTTTTACCCGACCACCCGAAAAACCACTGACGACGCTTTTTACGCCTTTGAGCGCTTCAAATACAGCTTGGGTACACCAGAAACAACCCGCACCCAGGGTGACCGTATCGCGCGCTTTTTGGGTTTGAATCACCAGCCGCTCTTTTTTGGGGTGTGCAACTCGTTTGGGCAGCCGCCCTGTCGAAAGATGGGGTAGGCCGAGCCGGAATACGACTGCCCCCAAATATAATGAGTAAAAAGCATAATTTTTCATTCTGCACTTATTTTTTTCAATGGATAATCGCGGGGCCTTCAAGTCAATCCGTTTGCATGTAAATCACCGGGCTTAACCCATTTTCTCGTGTGAAACTTCATCGTGTAATTTTTAATTAAAACGCCATGCACCGATTCGAAAATTAGCGAATTTATAGAAAAGTGGGGAATTCATATGGGTTGGTTTTTGTAGATTCGCAATTTATCTGATTTGCATGGGACCGAAGCTGGGTTTCTTTGTCGCTCGCTGGCTCTCCAAACAGCCCTTTCGCCTACTCTATTGCTTTTCCGGTTTTTTATCCTTCCTGTTGCGCCTTGTCGTCAGGTATCGAAAAGGAGTGGTCGTGCAGAACCTGAAACTAACTTTTCCAAATGAGAGCCAGGCTTTTTACAGCCGTACGCGGAAAGGATTTTACCGAAACTTTTCAGATTTTTTAGTGGAATCAGTTAAAGTTCAAAGTGGTAATGGTGGCGACATCACATCTCGGGTGCGATTGAAAAACCCCGGGGTATTGCGCGCGCTTTATATGCAAAAAAAGCACGTCATGTTGCTCAGCGGTCACCTATTCAATTGGGAATGGTATGTGGCTTTGGCTGCGCAAACCGACTTTGAAACCCACGCGGTTTACAAGCGGTTGAAAAACGAGTTTTTAGATGACGCCTTTAGAGCCATACGCAGCCGATACCACACCCGGGTTTTCCCCATGGAAGATACCTATAAACACATGATACAAGCGGTAAAGGGCAAACCGGCATTGTTTTTGTTCCTCGCGGATCAAAGCCCACATTTTTCTAAGATAACCCATGACCTGGACTTTCTCGGTGTGCGGACGCCGGTTTTTACCGGCTGGGACAAAATGGCGAGAAAGCTGGGGATGGCCGTGGTGTATACGGCTATGAAAAGGTGTAAGAGAGGGGAATACGAAATCGAATTCCAACCGATTACAGAAAACGCTGGGCTCGAGGCACCCCATTTTATCGTGAATCAATTCTACCAAGCGCTGGCCGAGAGCATTAGGCGCGCCCCGGACAATTATCTGTGGAGCCACAAGCGATGGAAATACAGATTTGGGGAGCATTACGGGCTAAATGTATAAATTCGCACAACCCAAAATCGCTTTACTTGAAGCTCGCAATCGTCATACTCAACTGGAATGGAAAAAAACTGCTGCAAAAATTCTTGCCCGGTATTTCAGCATACAGCGCAGGGGCAGACATTTGTGTAGTCGACAATGCTTCGGATGACGATTCGGTTTCCTTTGTTAGAGAAAATTTCAAGGCGATACAGGTCATCGAGCACGACGAAAATTATGGGTACGCCCAGGGGTATAATCTGGCTTTGAAGCAAATTCAGGCGGATGTGTATTGCCTTTTGAATTCAGATGTCGAGGTGACGGCAAACTGGCTAGATCCCTTTTATACGCTGTTTCAAAAGCCGGAAATCGCCATTGCACAGCCCAAAATTCTGGACTATAAACAGCGGGATAAATTTGAATATACGGGAGCAGCGGGTGGTTTTATCGACAGTTTGGGTTATCCCTATTGCCGTGGACGGGTTTTTTTCACCTTGGAATTCGATCGGGGGCAATACGACGATACCATTCCCGTTTTTTGGGCTTCCGGTGCTTGTCTTTTTATCAGGCGATCGGTCTTCCAGGAGTTAAGGGGGTTCGATGCAGATTATTTCGCCCACCAAGAGGAAATCGACTTGTGCTGGCGGGCACAAAATCACGGTTATCAAGTCTGCTATACGCAGCAGTCCAAAGTATATCACATAGGGGGTGCGACATTGGATGCACGGCACCCCCAAAAGACCTTTCTAAATTTTAGAAACAGCTTGTTTAATCTAATTAAAAATCTGCCGCCTCAACACATTCCATTTGTCCTTTTCAGTCGCTTGGTACTCGATCTATTCGCCGCATTTTATCTTTTGTACAGGGGAACGGGCAAACAGGCTCAGGCGGTTTTTATCTCACATCTGAGTTTCTATAGACATTTTTTTAAGATTTATAAAAAACGGAGAGACAATCCCCAATTCATAAAAAACTACCACCGTGGCTTTAGTGTGGTGTTCAATTACTTCATCTCTCGCAAAAAGTACTATAAAAAGCAGGCCTATAAGCCGGATTCTGTCTCTACCCTAAGGTAGTGGTTTGTCATTTATCTAGGCGTACCATTACTGATACGCTCGATCTGCCTACCCCCCGGCTATGGACGAGCAACCCGCATGCCGGTATACGCGGCATTTCACCACAAAGAGTTTACCTGATTTCACTACAGCCGTACTGTACTTGCTTTCTGTTGCACTGGTCCGCTACCCTTTCGAGTAGGACGGGCGTTACCCGCTTTGTCGCTCTACGGTGTCCGGACTTTCCTCTCTCGCAAAAAATGCGACAGCGACAAACCGGCCTGCTCGATACAAAATTAGCGTTAATATTTCAATTCGGCGTTTAAAAGGAATCTTCATACGCATGGATTATTTCGAAAATACAGTTTTTCTAGACAAATTCACGGTTTAAAAATCTGCACCTCGGTGGCCCCATGGCCGTAGCGCGCATAGGACGCATCGCAATAGGTGATGTGGGCATAGCGGTCAAAAATGGCGCGCAACTCGTCCCGCAACACACCTTTGCCCACACCGTGGATAAAAATAACTCTTGCAATACCTTTTTTCATGGATTCCTCTAATTTTTCGATCGCCTGGCATTTTTGAATGGCTAGCATTTCGGCATGACTCAAGCCCAGCGGACGGTCGACGAGCGCCTCGATGTGCAAATCGATTTCAACCCGGTCTTTCCCCCTATTTTCGGTGTGTTTTCTTAAACTTTTTTGGCATTGGGGTCTTTCCTTTTCTGCGATAATTTTCTGGATATCCAAAGAACCGGCATCCATTTCCAGCTCGTCCCGCAAGACCAGTTCCCAAGGGGCATAACGCTGTTCAAAACCAGAATCTGTGTAGATGACAACGCGCTTGGGAAGTACTCGGGTCACCACGCCCCATACGGTTTCATCGACCACATCTACCTTGTCCCCTACTTTAAAGCCCATAGATGTGCAAAGCTAATCCTTTCAATTGTTGCAGTACATTCGAGGTGTGCGTCCTAGTGTCATAACAGCTGGCAGCAGCTATGAGCTCGGATAAAAACGCCCATAAAGCTGGACGGACTGATGTAAAGACCCGTGAAGAGCAGCCTATCTCTCGATGATAAAGCGCCGGGCAAAAACTGAGAACCCAGGCTTGAGAAAGCGCTTTTTGTACCGATGGTGACGGGGTGTAAAAAATAGATAAAAAAGGGAGGAACCCCATCCAAAAAAAACTTCTCATTTCAGTCAAATGGAAAAAAGGACAATAAGGAGGTAATATAAGTATTTGTATTACAACAAATTATTTAAAATCAGTATGTACAAAATTATAAGAACCGGATGGCCAATGGGTAGCGATAAAACGATCCACCAGCTGCTCTTATACCGCCTATAACGGGGAACACGATACCGGCAAGCCAGATGAAAGGGTACAAGAGCAAGCCCAAACCCAAAGCAAATACCAGTATTCCAGCAGCTGCGCTGTAGATGATCAAACTGATTTGAAAGTTCATCACTTCTCTACCGTTTTCATCCATGCCCGCTACCCCATCCTTTTTCATCTGCCAGATGATCACAGCGGCGATTAGCCCCCCTATTCCGGTAATGGCGTTGAGTAGTTGTGCATAATGCAATAGTGCGACGGTTGTGTGATCTGTTTTTAACATATCTCATCTTTTGGGTTGTAAGGCATATAGGCCTGTCTGTGGGTGATGCATAATGTGGTATTCACGGCTACAAGGTACAAAACCTCGTGTAATTGAACCAAACGGATGCCGGTTGCAAAATGCATACTTTTGCACCATGCAGCACAGGGATGCGATCATCGCACCGGCTACTGCGCCGGGCATGGGTGCGATCGCCGTGATTCGCCTCTCCGGTGGAGGGATATTTGAGCGCGTCGATCGCTTTTTTTGGGGTAAGGTATCCGTAGGGGAACAGAGATCACATACGGTACAATTGGGTTATCTAAAAGCGGGGACACAAGTGGTAGACGAAGTATTGTTGACCGTCTTTCGGGCGCCCCACTCCTACACCGGCGAAGATGTCGCAGAGCTATCCTGTCATGGCAGTGTGTATGTCCAGCGGCAGGTTTTAGAGCTCTTTTTGCGGAATGGGTTGCGCATGGCAGATGCGGGCGAGTTCACCTTGCGCGCTTTTCTCAACGGAAAGATGGATTTGTCCCAGGCCGAGGCGGTTGCCGACTTAATCGCCAGCAAGAGCGCTGCCGCACACCGGGTGGCTTGGCGACAAATGCGGGGTGGTTTTTCTGCCGAAATCAAACGCTTGCGAGCGGAACTCATCCACTTTGCTTCCCTAATTGAGTTGGAGCTCGATTTCAGCGGAGAAGATGTCGCATTTGCCGATCGGAAAGCCTTGGAACAGCTGTTGCAAAAGATCGAAGCTGCGGTAAAAAAACTCCTCGATTCCTTTGCGCTGGGCAATGTGTTGAAAAACGGCATCCCCGTTGCCATTATCGGTGCCCCCAACGTGGGTAAGTCCACGCTGCTCAACACCTTGCTCCACGAAGCGCGCGCCATCGTTTCGGGCATGCCGGGCACCACACGGGACAGCATCGAAGTGGAATGGGTCCTAGCGGGTGTGACCTATCGGCTTATCGATACGGCCGGGATTCGCAAAACAACGGATGAGATCGAAAGCATCGGCATCCAAAATACATACACCCAAATCGAAGGCGCCCAACTAATTATCTTGCTCTTGGATGCGACCGGCGATATGGATTCGCAACTCCAGTCGACACGCGAGCTCAACCCCCTATTAAAAGACAAAACCGTCATCCAGCTGATCAACAAGATCGACGCCAAGCCGGCTATAGCTGAGGAGCCGCTTCCCGATACCCCATATCCGACCCTGCTCATTTCGGCCCAGACCGGCGCGGGGATAGATGCGCTCAAAGCAGCGCTCAGCGAGCGGGCAAACACGATGGAGTTGGGTGATACAGTGGTTAGCAACTCGAGGCATTACGCGGCTTTGCAAGGCGCATGGGAAAGCTTGAAGCGCACCCGAGAAGGCCTACAGACCGGCCTCAGTGGCGACTGGATCGCACAGGATATACGCCAAGCCCTCCTGCACCTGGGCGAAATAACCGGCGAAGTAGCTACCGACGATCTACTGAGCCATATATTTGCGCACTTCTGCGTGGGGAAGTAGTGGTTTTCTCCACTTTTATGTGGCTTGCCTTATAGCTACTTATCTCTTATCTCACTTGCCTATTGTGTGACCCATCTCTTGCTCAGCCTATCTATTGTGGGCTCGTCTTTTGGGTTAGCCTCCATGTGAAAAGGTGTTTTTTCACTCCTGTGTCCTCATTCTGAAAAGCGGTTTCTACTTCTCCATATTCGTTTCCAACCGATGAGCTGAAAAGGGATATTTTTCCCGACCTGTCTTTTGTGTAATGCTTATCTTGCGAAATCTTCCCTTTGTGGAAGGTTTTTGTTCTATAGGGCTTGTCTCTAATATCCCAACCCATCGTCTCTGTTGATTTTATAAATTTTTATCCCCCTTTTTTAAAGATATATCATATAGCGCTCATATATTAACTGTAAATTGCATCCCATGAGCAGTGAAGGCGAAAAATAGGTGTGATAAGCCATAGAAATTATAGATAAAGAGATTGAAATCAATGACCAATAGCGCATTAAAATATGGTGACGAAAAGAGAAGTTAAGCGGGAGCCCATAGAAAAACAGCTCTGGAAAGCCGCCGACAAACTGCGTGAAAACATAGATGCCGCAGAGTACAAACACGTCGTATTGGGTTTGATCTTCCTCACTGGATGATTTGCTTTTACCCTATCAAATAGATCTCTCTATTTATCACCAAATAGATAATAAGGAACTCTTGGACCATATCAGTCGGGTAGGCAAGCCGTTTTACCGAAAAGGCAAAGCTACAGACAGCCAAGCCATGAGCGATTTGCGCAAATACAAGTTGGGTGAATGGAAAGAGCCATCCGATAAAAACATAACCCGATGAACGACGAGATGCGCTGGTACAGGCTTTTGAAATGCTGATAGCGCTGTCGTGGAAAGTGTTAAAAGATTATCTCGAAAACGAAGGCTATGACGAGGTGCAAAAAGGGAAAAAAGCCGTACGGCAAGCCTTCCAAGACGAACTGATTACCGATGCGGAAACTTGGATGGAAGCGCTTGAGAAGAGAAGCCTGACCAGCCATACCTACAACGAGGAAATATTGCAGGAAACCCTTACGTTTATCAAAAACGACTTTTACCCCCTGGTCCGGGCGCTCTATTACAGGTTAAAAAAAGAACGATGAAATACGGACTTTCCGAAAAGCAACTAAGAGAAATTACCGATATACTGTCCACCTATGATGAGGTAACAGAGGCGACTCTATTTGGTTCTAGAGCCATGGACACGTATAAAGAAGCCTCCGATGTAGATTATGTATCTTTAGTTGTTATTTGTGCGAATGATTTAAATCCTTAAAACGTTGTCAAAGTGAATTAAAGTATTATTTATTAGAATATCCCTCTTAACGCCGGTGATTCATCAATAAACAGCATAGTTACAGGAGGTAAAAAGCCAAGAGAGGTCATTGAAGAAATTACCCAGCAAAGGTGGGGCCGCCAATCTCAACTTGTCTAAAACTAATATTTCTATTATAATCTAACCATCTTTTAATCGTTTAGTTACCATGAAGCCAGAAGAAAACGCTCCCCGAACTTTACTTGATTTGAGTTCAATAGAAGCTAAAGAGTTTTTGTTGAAGGAAGAGCGCTATAGAAATTTTGATCTACCAGAGTACTTCAAATTTCAGTTTTTACTTAAGAAACTCGATGAAAAAAAAGACTTGTGCAATATAGATGGGATAAAAGAGGTAAAACAGCCCAATTATAACATACTCACTAATAAAGACGGTAAATATGCTTGGAGAAATTTCGAACTAATTCATCCGGTAATATATATTTCCTTAGTTCAACAAATCGAGAAATCTTGGGAAAAAATAACCAATAGGTTTAAAGGTTTTCAAGAAAATGAAAAAATTCAGTGTTACAGCATTCCGGTAGTTCCAAATGAAGGAGAAAAACAAAAGGCAGCTCAAGTCGGTAAATGGTGGAAAAAAATCGAACAACAATCTATTTCATTAGCTTTAAAATATCGGTATATGATGAAAACCGACATCACCAACTTTTACGGTTCCATTTATACGCATTCTGTCCCTTGGGCAATTCATGGAAAGAAATTCGCTAAAAAAATAAAAATAATAAAGAATTTATTGGAAATATAATTGATAAGCATCTTCAATGTATGAATCATAATCAGACTAACGGCATACCAACAGGGAGCATTTTAATGGATTTTATCGCTGAGATGTTGCTCGGTTATGTTGATTTAGAGCTATCCAAAAAGCTAAAAGACCTATCCAAAAAGCTAAAAATGGAAGATGATTATCAAATTTTTAGATATAGAGATGATTATCGAATCTTTTCTAACAACTTACTTCAAATTGAGGAGATCACCAAAGAGCTATCTGAGTTACTGTCCGGAATGGGCTTGCGATTGGGGCCGAGTAAAACAAAATCATCAGATAACATAATTAAAAATTCAATCAAAGAAGACAAGCGTTATTGGATTGTCAATGGTAGAAAAACAGTAGATGAGCAAAAATGGCTTATTCATTTGTATTTGATGTCTGAGAATTTCCCCAACTCTGGTACTTTGCATACACAAATGAATAACTTCCTAACACATATTTACAAAAAAAATAGTGAGCAAAATAAATCAACAAACATTGAAACAAAAACACTTGTAAGTTTGATTGTAGAAATAGTATTTCGCAATCCACGTGTTGGATCCACATCCGTTCTCATTCTAGCATTTCTGCTTAAACAGATTGCAGATAAGAAAGAGAAAAAAGAAATAATAGATCAAATTAAAAATAAGTTTGATCAAAAATCCAACTCTTCATTTTTAAGAATTTGGCTGCAAAGACTTTACCTGAAAAATTATGATTCTATTAAATATGATGAACCGATCTGTAAAAAAGTTTATGCCGAGTATAAAAAAATAACTGTTCCCTGTAAAAGCTGCCTCTTAAAAACTAAAATCTGGGAACTGGGAACACTAGACAAAAAAATAAAAAAAATATTTTGCGACACACCAATCATATCCTATAAATCGCTTGAGAATCTCGATGAGGTACCAAATAAGGAGGAAGTTAAAGCGTTAACCTTTAAGCGTCCTTATTAAATGCTTGTAACTTAGTATCATTTATGATTTTTATAAAAATTAAATAAAACAAATGCCCCCACTCACTGAATCCGATATCGAGCGTTACGCCATAAGAGAATTGGAAAAACTCGGCTATTCGCATAGCTACGGCCCCGATATTGCACCGGAGGGAACCCGAGCAGAGCGGAGTAGCTACGACCAAGTCGTCCTAACCCAAAAACTGCAAAGAGCCATCAGTCGCATCAACCCCAATATACCTGCCAACGCCATAGCAAATGCGCGCAAACAAGTGTTGCGACTGACCGACCCCAACCCCTTAACGGCCAATAAGACCTTTCACAATATGCTCACAGAGGGCATCAAGGTTTCCTACCGCAAAGACGGCAACCCAAGAGGGGATATAATAAAATTGATCGATTTCGATGCGATCGACAACAATGAATTCGATGTGGTCAATCAATTCAAAAATTCCAACCCGAATCGGGTAATGTATTTGAAACCCTCTCGAATCGCAAAAATATTGTACTCATAGCCGATGAAGCCCACCGTACCCAATATGGTTTTCAAGCCAAAACCATAGATACTAGAGGGGCAAACGGCGAGGTAGTGGGTAAAAAAGTGGTGTACGGCTTTGCCAAATATATGCGCGATGCCTTGCCCCATGCTACTTATTTGGGATTTACGGTCACGCCGATTGAAAGTACGGATAAAAACACGGCTGCGGTTTTTGGCGACTACATAGATGTATACGATATAGAACGAGCCGTTGCAGATGGGGCAACGGTTGAGATGCACTATGAAAGTCGAATTGGCCGGTCTCACTACGCTTTTGGGAGCAGAAACGCGATTTCAGTGATTTGTTCGCCTCTTTTTCAAGTGTGGAAAGAGGAGTCAAATTCGACTCGTCGCATGCGAATCGGTTAAAGCCTCGTGATAAGACATGGCGTCCAGCTTGGCTTTTAGCGGTTTGATATAGGCCAGGTAAGCCGTCCTTTTAGACTTTTTGATGGATTTCGCAAGGGGCAAACGCTGCTTAAAGGGGTCCACCTGCTTGCCGTTTTTCCAAAAGCGGTAACAGACATGGGGAGCGGTAGCCCAGCCCGTGCTGCCTACCAAACCGATGGTATCGCCTTGTTTCACATATTGTCCCCTTTTGACCAAGCGCTTGGACATGTGTAGGTATTGGGTTGTATAAGCTGCGTTGTGTCTTATTTTAACATAGTTCCCATTGCTGTGGTTGTAGGTCGAAGCGATCACCCGACCGCTTGCCGTCGCCCGGATGGGCGTGCCGCGCGGCGCTACGAAATCGGTTCCCAGGTGTGCCTTCCAGCGGTGTAGCACCGGATGAAAGCGATGCAGGGAATAATGGGATGAAATGTGGCCAAATCGCAGGGGCGACTTCAAAAACTGCCGGCGCATAGACCGAGCCGAATCGGAATAGTAGCCAAATATACCGTTGGTGCTATCGGTCTCGTAGCGAAAGGCGTAGTAGGGTTTTCCACGGTGTTCAAAACAAGCGGCTTCAATAGTCCCCATACCCACATATATACTGTCTTGCACGTATTTCTCCTTGTAGATGACCTTAAACCGATCGCCCTTTTGGAGGTGAAAGAAGTCGATGTTCCAAGCGTATATACCAGCCAGGCGCAGCGTTACCAAATCGCTGGCACCAGCGGCTTTTACCGCTTCGTAAAGCGAGGATTGAATGCAACCCGATGCTCGTCGGGTGACTTCCACAACCTTCCGCTTCGCCTTGTAAACACGGGGGGAATCCCGCAAATCCACAACCACATAATGCACTCTATCCGGCTGATAGACAAAGATCTGACAGCTATTTGAGTGGTCTTTGGCATTGAATAAGACGTATTTTTTGCCCGCTTGCAGCGAGCGAACGTCAAAGCGATCTCGCATGGCACTCGCCTGCAAAATCTTTTGGTAGTCCACGTCGTGATCGGAGAGTATCGCACTCAAATTATCTCCTTTTTTAACCGTGCCTGTGACGACTTTAAAGGCGCTTATATCAAAGCCGAATAGCTTGGGCTGAGGCTTTTTTACCGCAACGAGCTTTGTCGACACGCTGGCATTTTTTCTGCTTCCCTTTACGCAAGCAAAGCAACAGCACGACAAACCCGTCAGCAATATCTTTTTAAGCATGGGTTGATTTTTTTAGACATCTCAAAAACGGCATGGCGCAATATACAAAAGCAATTTAAAAAATAGCCGCTTTTCAAACCGACGCACAAGACAAACGCCAAAAAATAAGGTTGGGGAATCCGGCTCGACTGTATAAAAAATAAGCCCGCTTTTTAAACGGACTCACACAGGAGAAAAAAAAGAAATACCCGCTTTTTAAATTATTACAAAAGGACAAACCCAAAAAAATATCCCGCTTTTCAAGCTGCCGACTGGGAACAAGAAAATCTAGACTTTTCAAACCAAAAGGCCAAAAATAAACCCCATTTTAAATGACGCTTACAGAAAAAACAAGACCGACCCTCCAAACCGCTACTCGAGAGTAGAAACCGAGAAACGAGTCATTTTCAAAAAAAGTCAACGGAGCTGATCACAGGAAAAAACCAAAAAATAAACCGCCCTTTTTAGATCACCCCAAAGGGAAGAGGGCAAACACCGAAAATAAAGGTTGGGCTGTAGACCATCTCACACAGCGCAAACAAGAAAAATAAGCCTTTTTTTAAACGCCAAACGGGAATGAAAAAATAGCTGTCCCCTCAAACTAACCCGCAATACAAAGAAAAAACCCGCTTTCCAGGACGAACTACAGGCAAGCACGAAAATAATCCCCGCCTTTCAAACCGACTCAAGTGGAGACAAAAAATAAATCTCTCTCTTCAGATCGACTTACGGGGAGAAGAAAAAGACAAGCGCCTTATCCAAATCATCACATACGGACAAACGCAAAAAACAGCTCACTTTTCAACCCCGCACAAAAGGCAAAACCAAAAAAATAAATAGCCGCCTTTCAAACTGCCACGCACGGATAAGCAACAAAGAATTAAACCCCCACACCTTTCAAGCGGCCATACACGCACGGGTAAATGCAAAAAGACAAGACCCCTTCTCAAACCAAGCCCCATAGTATAAAAAAACGAGCCTCGCTTTTCA
>JBAJNK010000040.1:0-9554 GCA_036881805.1 Flavobacteriales bacterium | reverse complement strand
CCACAGCGGGCTCCTCGACCTTGCTTGAACCATCCGAACTCCTAAGCAGCATCTCTCCTTTACCGGTCAGCAGCCAAGCGGGATTGATGTTATGATATGTATCGAGTATTCTCGCTATATTCTTCTCTGATATTCCGTTCTTTTGCGTTAAAACACCTCTCGTGACACCGGATTTCACATAGAACTTATTCGGGTTATCTCCTTTTAAATCAATTACTTGTAAGATTCGATCTTTAACAGGTGAAAATTTTATCGGTTTTTCTTGCATATCACAATTTATCTCGCTATGTTTGTCACGAATATATGACAAAGGTACAGGTAAAATATAATAATGATATGACTTACGAAGAAATCAAAAGCAGGATGCTCGTTGGGGATTATGAATTAGCCGCTCGAATGCTTCAAAAATCACGCGACAGTGTCAAAGTGAGATTGATACGTAGGAAAGACGATGTATTGAAGGCCTTAGAAGCGATAATCAAAAACCGCGAGCGATTAATAAAAGAATATCAATCTAAAAATCAATGAATTATGCTTCAATTAATTGAAAAAGAGGAGTTCGGACAGGTACGCATGAAGGTCATTAAAGACAATCCTTGGGCTGATTCAATTAAAGCAAACGAGGAATACGAGGGGTAAGTGGCGGCGTGGTACGAGCAATATAACGGGGTGCTTTGCGTGCACGGTGGTTGGCTGTATAAAGCAGGGATAATGTCCTATCACCAATATAAACATTACCGACACAGGGCCATATTTAACGTAATGCGCAAGGGCGGCGGAAAGGGTCGGCCAGCGCTTATAGAGTGGCTTACTATCCAGCCGAAGTACCGCAAGATTATCATAGAAAAGTACGGCGATCCGGAAAAAATGACGGCGCAAAATGGTCTCACCCGACACTTGGAGTTCGATACTAAGGCACAAACGTTTTTTAGAGAGTACGAATACGATAGTGGCAAAGGGCTTACGAAAGAGACGATAGCTGAATACACGGCAAACGCCAGCATCTATAACGCAGTGATCCGTTATGTAGCCAACAGACGGAGTTTTCGTCGAAAACTTGGCAAAAATCGAGCAAGTGACATCTGGGATGAGGCCAGCCGCTTGATAAGTCAGCTCGACACAAAACAATGGCCGCATAGGCTGCCCAGCAGCGTGCGGCGTCTTAAGCCGGGGATAAAAGAGTATAAGGAAATGGGTTATAAATCGCTTATACATAGAAATTTCGGCAATAAAAACTCCGAAAAAGTCAACAATGATGCTAAACAGTGGTTGCTTGCCCGATGGGGCAATCAAGTCAAGCGCGTGCCCACGCTCGCCCATTTGCTAGAGTGCTATAACGAGAAGGCCACCCGCGAAGGCTGGAAGCTGCTTCAGGAGGAGAAAACGCTATACAATTTTCTATACACCCCTGAAATAGAGTCGATTTGGTACGGACATCGCTATGGCGAACTACAGGCTAAAAAACGAGGTGTCTACCAACACAGTACCAAGCTACCCGGTTGCAGAGATGCCTTGTGGTACGGGGATGGGACAAAACTTAACTACTTCTATCTACATGAGGGTAAGATAAAAACTTGTCAAGTCTATGAAGTTATAGACTCGTACAGTGAAGTTTTGCTGGGCTACCATATTAGCCATCAGGAAAATTATAAGGCACAGTATTCGGCATTTAGAATGGCTATACAAAACGCTGGCCATAGGCCTTATCAGATTAGCGTTGATAATCAAGGCGGACATAAGAAGTTAGAAACCGGGAACTTCTTAAACAATATATGCCGTATTGCTATTAAGACGCAACCGCATAACCCCAACAGCAAGACGATTGAGAGCGTCTTTGGTCGCTTTCAGAAACAGTATTTAGCGCAGGACTGGTTTTTTACTGGGCAAAACGTCACAGCCAAGTCGGATAGAAGCCATGCGAATATGGAGTTTATTCTCTCTAATAGGGACAAACTGCCCAGTTTGGAGGAAATCAAAAAAATCTATGCTAAGCGGCGTAAGCAGTGGAACGAGGCGCCGCACTTTGCTACTGATATTCCAAAAATCAAGATGTACGAGGAAAGCGTAAACGAAAAAGCGCCAGCGGTTTCTATCTGGGATATGGTGGATTGGTTCTTTGTAGAACGCTCCAAACCGGTGACTATTACCCCCTATGGGATTCAGTTTACCGAGCAAAAGCAAACCTATACATATATGGTTTACAAGGATGACGGGCTGCCCGACTTAGAATGGCTCAACAGGCATATAGACCAAAGAGTACACATCAAGTTCGACCCAGAGGATATGAGCAGCATATACATGTATGAATTTACTCCACTGGGCTTGCGGTTTTTAAAGGAGGCCACGACTAAAATCGAAATATACAGAGCAATTCAAGACCAAGACGAGTGGGAGGCGAAATACATTCGTCAGATACAAGACGCTGCAAATGCCTTGCGCATTACTCGTCGGGATGAGATGGACGAGATACTTGCGAAGCATGGCATGCGTGCTGAGGATTATGGGTTGAATAGTCCCGGTATAGCCGGTATCGAGGGGAACAAAAAGACGAAAGTCGGCAAGAAGCGCTGCAAAGCCGCTAAGAAGCAAGATAAGGTAGCGCCAGCTACCGTAGGAGCGGAAATGAAGTCGATTGCTAATCTAACGGAACTCGAAGAGGAGCCGTTAGACTTATACAGTAGATATTAAAAAAGGAGCCCCGAAAGGCTCCTAAACCAAAAGTTATGAAATCACACAAGAGCGTAAAATCAAAACACAACAAAGGTATGAAAGATCAAGACAAAGAGCAAATCAAACAAGCTTTGATGGCTTATGTGACTCGGTTCGATAGCCAGGGCAAGGCATCGAGAACTTTAAATGGCGTTAGTTCTGCGACAATCAGCCAGATGCTAAACAATCGCTGGGAGCTGATAGCAGAAGAAATGTGGCGCAACGTAGCAGCGCAAGTCGGGTATGAGCAGACGCAGTGGAAGGGCGTACAGACTCGCGATTTTAAGCTGCTGACAGCTTTGCTCAAGGACGCCCAGAAGCATAGTGACGTGTTTGCAGTGATAGGTCGGGCGGGTACAGGCAAGACATACTGTCTCAAGCAATATGCAGGAGAACACCGCCGATCATATCTACTATGCTGCAATGAGTATTGGAATCGTAAATACTTCTTAAGCGAACTACTCAGGACAATAGGCGTCAATCCTGGTAGCTTAACCATGGCGGAAATGACGACTGAAGCGGTTCGGCGCCTGAAGACACAGGATCGTCCGATATTGATTCTGGATGAGGCTGACAAGTTAAAAGACGTGGTTTTATACTTTTTTATCACTCTTTACAACCATTTAGAAAACCGATGCGCAATCATTCTATGCGCAACTGATTACTTGCGCAAACGGCTTGAGTTCGGCTTAAAAAGAGATAAAAAAGGATACCCTGAAGTCTGGTCTCGCATCGGCGGTAAGCCCTTCAAGTTAGACGGCTTGAGTTTTTCCGATGTCGTGCAAGTCTGTTCGGTCAATGGCGTGCAGGATAAAAAGTCGATAAAAGAGATTTATAATGAATGTGGTAGGGATTTACGCCGCGTGAGACGACTTGTCGATGCCTTTAATCGTGGATCAAATGATGATTTAAACCTATACAAACGCCCATGAAAAGAGCCGTCTCTGTTAAAGAGTTAAAAGCCATGCAGTTCGATGGCTACCCCTTCAAGGGGCCGTTTTACGAGCTGGTCGGCAGTCCGTCCAAGGGCTGCGTATGGCTTATTTGGGGAGAGTCTGGCAATGGCAAGACGAGTTTTCTCATGCAGCTGTCGAACTATTTGGCCGAGTATGGAAAAGTCATGTATAACAGCTTAGAAGAAGGAATCGGCCAGACGCTTCGCCTGGCTACAATCCGCAACGGGCTAACCGGGGAAAATTCCTACCCCGTTCAATTACAGCAAGAGTCAATGACGGATTTGACCGTTCGCCTACGCAAGCGCCGCAGCGCTAATTTTGTGATTATAGACAGTTTTCAGTTCGCAAAGCTGAATGCATTGAGTTTCGCATTCTTCTGTGACGAGTTCAAAGCCAGAGGAAAAAATATCCTGTTTATAAGCCACGCAGACGGAAATAAGCCCATGGGTCGCTCAGCCAACAGCGCGCGCTACTATGCGGACATAAAAATCCGCATAGAGGGCTTTAAAGCCTTCCCCATCAGCAGATTCGGGGGTTCTCAAAAGCCGTATGTGATATGGCCAGAGGGTGCCGGTGAGTATTGGGGTGTTGGAGAGAAATCGACCAAAAAAACAGAGCTATGAAACGAGAGATGACTCAAAATGAAATTCTACGCTATGCGCTCGGCGAGCTGAGCTACAGGGGATGGGATAACTATCGCATGAAATCTTTTTTCGATTGGTGCGTGCATTGGGCTGTAGAAAAGTGTATGCCGCTTCGCCCCATGGTGTTGGATAAGGTTCTGTACAACTGGTACTGTCAGCAGTGGAACGAAGATGTAGAGAAGTCATTTTACTGCGACTTCGAGGACTATTTCCGTTCTGGAGTGGAAGATTGTGAGCGGTTTCGAGACATCTTGGAATCCTCATTCGTAGAAGAATTGAAAGAGCGTTATCCGGGGCCAATATTTAAAATGATCAGAAAAGCTTACAATGCTAAAATTCATGGCGAAAACAGCTAGTAAAACAAGCTATTTAGAGCAATTGCGCGCGGCTTTGCAGCACGACACTTTAGTCAGCTGCATCTACACTTATGAAGAGCGACTAATTGTTCACAAAGAAATAGCCAGGGTTCTAAACATGAAAGATTTTGAAATAGCCTCTCGTATGACAGTCCCGAATAGCGTTTTTGAACGGCAGGACTGCCGTTTGAACAGCGCGCGTCAAACAGAAGTGTTGGATGATGGCTTTTGGCGGATTGTGGAACCTATAAAAAAGAAAGAGCATGATTGTTAGTAAAAGCTACATAGAGGGGCGGATTGATGAATTGAGGAGCAGAATCTGCGATACTACATTCAAAAATTGGTTGAAATAGAGGACTTAGGAGTTGAACACATAAAAATTTAGAGATGGAGTTAATACAAAGATCAAGGGATAAGATGTGGCGAGATGAAACAGGCCAAGCTATTCCATACAACCGCACTACGCCGCTTGAGCGGTTAAATGAGCGCATAACAGCTAAAATCCACAGAGAAGCTGTGGCTTTGAATAAGAAGCTGTCGTCTTTTAAGAATGAAACAGCGAGGCTTTGCAACGAAGCATACATGGCTTACATGAAAGCCCAAGGCATCGAGGTAGCTGATCGTAAGGGCAACTATACGCTGCATTCATTTAATAGAGGCATTAAGATCGAGGTATCGGTTTCTGCTCGGATCGAGTTCGATGACCTTGGAATAGCCGCAGCCAAGGTCAAATTTGACCAGTTTTTAAGTAAAAACGTGGAATCAAAAGATGCATTTGTCAAAGAGATGATCCTTCAGGCTTTTGAAACCTCAAGGGGCAGGCTTGACACAAAGAGAATAACTAATCTCATGCGTTATCGCAGTAAGGTCAAAGACCCACTGTTCAGGGAAGCAGTGGACTTGCTGGAAGGTGCTATTAGACGCCCCGACAGCCGGGTTTACTTCCGCGTGTGGCAGCGGCAGGAAGGCGGCGGTTATAAGGCGATAGACCTGAATTTTTCAAGTATAATATGAGGGCTGAAGCATACAAATGGGCGTTTTTCGATCGGAAAAACGCCCAGCATTTGACTGTTCTAAGCTACGCCATCCAGTTCGGTTGGAAGCGCAGGCATCCTAAAAATGGCTCGGAAGTGGCGGACTTAGAGGGGCTGGGTTCTTGGCTGAGTAGCGAACGATCTCCTGTACGGAAGCCGCTTAAGGAAATGAATAGGAAAGAGCTGAGCAAAGTGATAAAAGCCCTTGAGCATATTGTATCGAAGAAGTATAAATGAAAAAGCGGATATACTTAGCGGGGAACGAGACCGGTGAAGATTACCTGGACTGCCGTTTGAAATTCCAAGAGGCTCAAAAGCGATTGGAAAAACGTGGTTTTGAAGTGGTGAATCCGTTGGACTTGAGCTTGGATATTAAAGGAAACGACTATACTTATGCTGAGGACGCTCTGGCTGAGTTACTGGCGAATCGATTGATTGCGATTCAGTCCTGCCAAGTCGTTTACTTATTGCCTGATTGGGATCAGTCCATTTTCGTGCAGGTGGAAGCCTGCTTTGCCCGCAGGCAAGGCATCTGGTTGATACATGAAAACATCGAGAACACAGCTGAATGATCAGCCATGTAGCGTGCATAGTAAATGACATCAAGCTGAAGCTAAGCTATCGGGCAGGGAAGCTGTTTCGAGTCGAAAAGATACGCGGCCGGCTTTACGCAGAGCAGTGGCAGAAAATAGGCCTCATCTTGCCGCCTACTGAAAAGGACATCGGAGACTTTTCCCTGCGGTTGCGCGGAAAAATAAAGTATGAGTACTTGATTCAAGAAAAAAGCCTTTACAGTCAATTTGTCGATTCGTGGTTCTCTTTTTACGAAGAGAGGGAGGGGTGCAATCCAATTCACAGGGCTGTCGAAGGAAAATCTATGAACAGCATTATCCGATCGCTAACCGGTATCTGTGGCGGTGATGAACCTGAAGCCTTAGCCACGTGGCAGGCGATACTGGCCACATGGGACAAAATGGACGCATTTTATCGAAATAACGCCGACTTGAAATTTATCAATTCGCAGTTAAATAAGATTTTGGCACATGCCAAACGACTTAATCAAAAAGACGGAACTACTGCAAGCGCTTACGGAGCCCGACTTTAAGCAGAGCGCCGTTATAAGGCGTTACGGCTCTCTTGACATGCGGAGAGCTATGGATGCGCCTACCCCTTGCATTGGGCAATTGCAAAAGATGTACGGAAATGAGACAATGCAACGCGCTGTTGGGCGTCTATTGGCATCATCTGCCTTATGGCACGATGTTGAGCTATCTCAAGCCAAGATAGAAGCGCTGTATGCTGCTATCATGTCGAAATATGAGTTACGAAGTAGCTTAAAACTTGAGGACTTCGTAGTAATTATGAGCGAGATTATGGAAGCGAATTGCCACAAGCGTTTGACAATTAACCAAATGTTTGTCCACATTAAAGCATACAGCAAGCGGCGGATTGCTCGCGCTATAGAGGAAAACATCAATATTAGCCAATCGCTTAAGGATTGTAGCGATTTAGACGATCGTATTGCCCGGGGCGCTCGGTTTAAAGACAAGGTAAACGCGCTTTATGCGAAGGTGCAGGTCAAGAACCAGCGGTTTTTGAAATAAACTTAAAGCTGCCCAAAAAAGGGACTTTTTTCAAAGATGTAAATTTTTATTACCTTACGATCAGAAATAAAAAATATCAGATTGAAGCTATGAAGTTTAACCTAAATTCGATTTTGTGTTATGATTAAGCTTGATTTATACATGGTTAAGTTGGATTTATACATAGGAATATTAGGCAGTCTTATCATTGAGATTGATTTTGATAAAGCTGTCACTAAACCTAGATTTAGTGAAAAGCGGTACAATGAAACTTTTAAAGATCTTAGCGTTAAATTTGCATACCATGGGAGTTCAATCTTTACTCTTTTACATGGATTAAACTTAAATGAGAACGGAGATACTAACAGAATAGATGATAATTGTTCAGCCGCTATTCTCCTAAGGGCTCAGCTTGAATGCCTTTTAATGCTGCATCATATTTATTTGAATACAGAAAATGATGATGAAAAAGAACTGAGATATTATGCTTGGATATACTCAGCAATGTTGGATCAAAAAAATATTTCGTTACTATTTGAAGAGGGGGAAAAAATAAAAGAAAAAAATGAAAGAGAGATTTGCAAATTTAAGGATAGCATAAAGAAGTTAGATTCATTCAATAAATTATCCTGTAAGGAACAGAAGCGCTTACTTTCAAATCCAAGATCGTTTAAATCCTTGAAGAAGAAAATGGAGGAAGCAGGGTTTAGACTAAGTTTTTGGAGTGATAAAGTGTACAAAACGTATCTTTGTGATCATGCTCATTCAGGACTAACAAGCGTTGCCACTTTAAAACGCCATCAGAATGATAAGAACGTAAAAAGAGATATTGCTATGTGTTCTATTACCTTAACTTGCGGTTTGATTCAGCGAATTGTGGATACGTTCAAGTTAGAAGCCGAGTTAGAAGCCGAGTTAGAAGCCAAGATTGAAAAAGCCGAGTTAGAAGCCAAGATTGAAAAAGCTATCGATATTAAATCAGACATAAAAGAAATTGCAGATCGGCTTTATAATCAATAACTTAGGTTTAATTTTTAAGCGCGCCTGAACACCTTCTCGCGGATGAGAAAAAAGCTAGTATAGGAACTGTCGGAAAAACCCGATTTTGAACCCCCGCCATATTTACAGACCTTTGTCATATGGCTGTCAAGGAGAGGACAGAGCAGCAGTACGAGGTCATCCGAGCGGAGTATTCCCGCTTGCTCGAGGTAAGCGAATTCGGCGCTAAAAAATACACCCACAAGTGGATAATAGCCAAGTTAGCGCGCAAGTTTTTCAAATCTCCCAGGACGATTGAAAAAATCGTTTACCACAGAGACGGCACTCTACTTTGAATTCACAGTCGGAACTTGGGCTCGTTCTCAGTAGTTCCCCGCTTAATGTCAAGTGCTTCGACGTGTCCGTCGACAAAAGTTTTCATCGCGGAATAGTCCTGCAACAGACAAGAAAAGCTAACTTGATAGAGGTTGCCCGCATTGCCCGTATCTACCGGCGCAAAAGCTATCCTTCGCATACTGCTGTAATTCTCGCCCTGTGAGCCGTGAAAGAGCGCGTGTATGTGATCCAATGTCTCGATAAAGGCTAAAGCGCCTTGCTGGTTATAAGACCCTTCGAAGGTATCCGAAAAGGTCTCATAGAAGAGATAGCAGTCCACTTGAAGGGTTACCGCTTGGGTTTTAAGTCCCGTGTCCTCAAGCTGTTGTGATCGAAAGGATAGAAACACAGCCGGTGTCGGGAACGGGTGTTCTTCTTCCAGAAAATTGATTTGATTGTGCCACAAATCCACCCATCGTACCTCGGTCAATCGGGTTGTGATGCGCTGCGCTAGTTCTTTGTAAAGTTCTGTCCAGAATTGCATTTTTTAAGGGTTTACGTGCTTTTTAAACTCACCTTCGATGTGTTTTACCGCCCAAGCGTTAAGTGCGGTCATAAGGGTCTGCGAGTGGCCGATAAACTGCCTCTTGGGCATGTGTATGGTGAATCGCTCTTTTTTAGTCAAAGCCATCCACTTCCAATGCTCGGCTCCAGTTCTTTTATACTGGTACCAGAAAAACCGGCGGGCTTTATCAGTTACCGGTATGCTGAGCGTCCCGCCTTGGTTGTGAATCTCACTATAGGGGACGTTGCTTCCGAATGTAAGCCGAGATGGGGTGCGCTCGAGGACTTGCAAGCTGTCGCGTAGATTTCCGCTTTTGATCAGTATGGCAGCGCCCTCTCGCATATCGGGGTTTCGCTTGGGCCAGGGTGTAAAAGCGGCATCGGTAAATCCTTG
>JBAJNK010000039.1:0-13219 GCA_036881805.1 Flavobacteriales bacterium | reverse complement strand
TGTCCGAATCGCATACCGTCAACCCATACTTTAAAAGAGCGTTAAACAAATCTATAATGTATTTTGAGAGGCCAAGCGGAAAGAAAAAGGGCGGGCAATTAAAAGTATTTTGTTGACTTAGCGGGATGAATTGGGGTATGAATGCGCCCTATCGAACCGAACAACGGCTATCGATGCGTCTGACTTAAATTTATTTGCCGTGAAAAACGTCCGGCGAAAAGCAGTATCTGTAAACCCGGTTGCCCCAATGAGGAACAGGGGCCCGCGCCATGATAAATATTAGAAATATGGGTCAGACATTTTTTGTCACCAGTCTGATTACTTCGGCTTAATTTATCTTTCTCGCTTTGGATCATTACTTTTTTAGAATTGGTGGCGACACTTTTTTTGAAGTGGTTCGTGAGACGATAACGCCCCCACTGCTATTTTTGCAACATATTATCGCCTTGTTATCCCTCATCTTTTGGATCCGGCATAAGCGTCCCTTTCCGAGCTATATATTCTTTGCTTTTATTCTATCCCTATGCAATAGTATAGCAGCGTGGCTATAGATTGCAAACCCGGTTGTCCCAATGCGGAACCAGCGCCATAATAGATAGCTGCCAAACAGAACTGATAGAAATAAACCCCTGTTTTCAAACCGCCAGTCGAGGACAAAGAAAAGTCCCCGTCTCAAATAGAGTCATAGAAATGAACACCAAAAAATAAGCCCTGCTTTTCAAACCAAAAGGCCAAAGCCAAAAAAATAAGTTCACTTTTCAAACTGCCACGCACAAGAGAAAAGCAAAAAAGTGCCCACTTTTCAGACCAATCCGCAGGGATAAGGAGAAGACAAAACCCCTTTTCAGACCCCTACACAGGGAGAGCACCAAAAAATAAGCAGGGCTGAACGCAGAAATAAAAAAAGATCCGCTCTTTAAACCGCTCCACTTGTGCGATTTGCGCTACACCTTTGTCGGAATAGGTCGCTACCATAAAGAGTTGCCCTATCTTTTGCTCCAGCGTAAGGGAATTAAAAACGCTATCCACCCAGGCTTACTGCCCGAGGTCTGGGTCAAAAAAACCCTGGGCACGGGCAAAAAGGGGCAGGATCAGCATACGACCCAAAAGCTGCTTCCCGACTTGTAAAATTGACAAAACCAGATAATCACAGACCCATCAATCGCCTTTTTAAATCCCGCCTGGGTTTACCCATTTTTAAAGCGCAGAGCCATACTGTAAACACCGATAAACGCATCTTTAAAACCACTTTTCCCCTACCACCGATAACCCAAACCGTTTTATAAGGGTATTTTTCTTTACTATTCAGCACGGTATAAAGATATTTATAATCGAAAAACAATCACCTGAGTAGTGTAAAGCTATTAAGTATATCCTTTTTCTAGCTTCCCGTGCGCACTTGCAGCACCTATTTCCGCTCCTTGAAGGTTTGATATGTTTACGACAGCTCCGTATCTGATAAATACATCGTAGAATTTATCGCAGTTCTGTCCCCAGTAAATCACGGCACATGACATAGGCGCTCCTTTACCCACATCCATACCATTCTCAAGGAACTTTAGTCTTGTGTCATAGAGAAAACAAATGGCCGCTGCCTGTCCGAATACGCTCTGTTTCCAGTGTCCAGTGTTTGTCGCAACGGGAACTAAAGCCAATATTTCCGAACCGTATTTTTGATGTGTCAAGGCGCATTTAGCCAACCAGTTTTTAATGGTTGTTCCTCTTTCTCTATCCGCACCGTATGGGGGATTCATATAGATTGTCGGGTAGTTCCAATCCGCTTTAAGTCCGTCATTGCGTGGAAGCATAAATTTAGTCTCAGCATGAACTATTGAATATTCGTTTGAACAGGGATCTAACGCGACAGCGCCTCCAAAAAATTGCTCGATCGCTTTGACATATTTGATGGGCGTTCCCCAACTTTGGCTTTGAGAATTTACGGTTCTACCTGCACTCATAGTATTTCTTTCCAGTTTTTCGAACGCAATTCAATCAACTCGTCTCTCAGTTCTTTAATGTTTTTGCTTTCCGGCGAAATTATATTGAACCAAGTTTCGATTTCATTCAGCTTGTCCGAGAAGTATTTGACCAAAACAGTGTCAGCCTCAAAATCCATTTTAACCTTTGTGAAAACGTTGCGCTTTTTGTTGGCGAAATAGCTGTTTTTAAATGCTTCTTGAACTTTAATATACCGCTGTATCGGGTTGAGAATTAATTCGTCAATAAATTGCGACAATCCATTGTCGGTTAGAAAGATTAGCCAGTCGTAGGACTGTGCCAAGACCTTTAATTCCTCGTTGTGGTTTTCCGCTGTGAACCAGTTACCGTGATTGCTGACAACGCCTATGGTCAAGATGAATTTTTTCAGTAGTTCAGTATCTTCAGCGTAAATAATTTCCTCCATCAACTCAACGTAAGGTTTAATATACGGTTCATTGTCCGAACGGTAAACTATTCCATATTTTTCACCTGTGTCTGTCCTGATTTTTTGGAGTGAAGATGCTGTCCGTGCGACATAAGCACCCTGCTTGGCTTTCTCAATGGTCTGCGGCCCTTTTTTAGTCCCTTCTTCTACTCCAACTCGCTTGCATTCAAAGATTGCATAGGGTTTTTGCATTTGCTCAAAAACCAATAGTTCATGTTTCTCTTTTTCTGTTGATTTGAAGCTGGTCAGTAGTAATGAGCCCTCGGATTCACCAATTGTGCAGGCGTTGCGGAGAACATTATGCTTGTCGAGAAGATTGTTGTTCTTTTTCTCAAATTTGGAAATATCGGCTTTCCCCTCTAATGCCTTTAGAATTTTGGTCGCTGTGATGGAATTGCCATCATTGTCAACGGTTACCTCGTGTTCTTTGACGATGGGGTGTAGTGAATATTCTACGTTGTGCCTTATGTCGTCATTTCCGTACTCAACAAGTCCACTTTCTATTGAAGTCGAGTTGTTGAAGCCCCAAGCCTTGAGCAGGTAGTAGGTTATAATTTCAACCATTGTCCCAAGTGCCCTGCCCGCGGCTTTTTTCTCGTCCCGCGTATAATGGAACACCTTCTGCCCAAGCGCATTCTGTAATTTATCTACCGATTCGTATGCCACTTATATTTATATCTATAAAGTTACTCGTTATTTCATCCGTTTTACGCATCTGCTCAACGGGTTTCAATCGGCTTAGAAACCGAGTACTGCATTCACCTCGTCCGGGCGTACCAGAGAAATATAGAATGTGTATTCAGCGCTTACAAATGCGCGATTACCCGATGCTATACGAGGTATTTTTTATGCCAACTCTGGACTGCCCGTGTCTCAAAATAATTTTGAAAGGCTTTTTTATTGGAAACCATCGTGTTAAAAACTACGGTTTCTCTTGTTATTTCTCCGGATTGCACGGCTTCTTTAAACGCGGACAAGGACGCGATTTTAATTTCACCTCCACTGCGATAAGCCGTCAGCCAGCGATTGGTAAAAGTCAAGCCAAATCCTTGCTCCCATTCACCGATTTTACGAAAGAGCAAGTCGATGGAACAGCCCGTAGCCTTTTGAATGGCATCATTTACCGCGACGACCAAAAAAATGCGCTCGACGATTTTATACGCGCTTTGCAGCTCCTTTCCATGTGCGCGCCAGACTTGTAAAAAAGCCTCCAAAAATCCGCTCAATTGGCGAACTTCGGCTTGCTGCAACGCTCGGTCAGACTGAAAAACCCAGATGCGTGAAGAGCCCGGCAGCGCATCGAAATCAACCGACATATAACTTGCTTTAGCGACAAAAGTACACGATTATCATGGAAATAAATCATAAAATGAGACCGGTGCGCAACGGGTGAAATTCCACCCACATCGATATTCGATCCTTTTCAAGGGTAGAAGGGCTGGTCTTCATCCCACTCTATAGAATGCCTGGGCAGTATCCCAAAAAGTGTGTGAGTCAAAATAACGAGACTTTTGGACTATCTAAAATCCAATTTGAAGTGCTCCTTTTCTCTCTCCAGTAATTTTAAATCGAGGTTTTCCTTAATTTTTAAAACTACAATTGTATCTACAAGCTTAATAATGTCGAAAAAATATAATACCTCGTGATAAAATTTCCTTTCAAAATCGTGGATCATTACAATATCTCGACTATTTAAATACGCTGCACAATTCAATGCTGTTAGGACCCTACATCTCCCATCGATAAAAATAATGGCCGATCTATCTCGCCTTTCGTTTAAAGCACCTAAAAGGCATGCGCTAATTTTTTTAGCATTTTCAATGGATTGAACAATCGGGTATCCAAATTTTTCAACTTCTCCAACATTTATTAGCTCAACAATTTTTTTACCGGTTAAATCATTTAGATAAGCTACAAATCGAGGATCTGTCTCATAAGAATATAAGTCACCAAAATACTTATTGGCCATTACAGTACTGCCACCACTTCCACTTTCGATATAAATTTTAGATGAATTGGCTTTCAAAAATTCACCGACGAATAGATACTCTTTAACCGTCATTCTCGGTATGATTAGATGGTTATCCAATCCGTTCAAAGAGCATTTATTTAAAATCTTCTTAGATAATTTTTTTAAGTAATATTCAAAATATCCATTCATTTCGATGTTTTACAATTTGGTTCACAGTGAAATTCATCTTTTACGCAGCGAGAATTGAACCACTTTACACGCATACCGAAAACCACACGTCGCCTGCTGGCAGGCGACGAAACCTCGATATGCGACCCCACTGCGCAAAGACCTACAAATCCGCTGCACGGGCGATCAATTCGGCTAGGTCGAAGACATCGATATCGGCATCTTTTTCTCTGCGCCTCACCCCGTCGGCTATCATGATATGGCAAAACGGGCAGCCCGTAGCGATCACATGGGGTCCGGTTTCCAAGGCCTGCTCGGTGCGCGCAACATTGACATCCCGGTCGCCTTTTTCCGGTTCTTTAAACAGCTGTGCACCGCCCGCACCACAACAAAAACTCTGGCGCTTACAGCGCTTCATCTCCACCAGCTCGGCATCCAATTCTTCAATGAGTCGGCGCGGGGCTTCGTACACGCCGTTGCCACGGCCGAGATAACAGGGGTCGTGAAAGGTAATGCGCTTTCCCGCATACGCTTGCCCTTCGATTTGCAAGCGGCCTGCTGCCAAGAGCTCGTCGATGAATTGGGTGTGGTGCAAAACCTCGTAATCACCACCCAAATCGGGGTACTCATTTTTCAGCGTATTAAAGCAATGGGGACAGGTGCACACGATCCGCTTCACCCCATAGCCATTGAGGCGCTCAATATTGGCCAAAGCCTGCATCTGGAACAGAAATTCATTGCCCGCGCGTTTGGCCGGGTCGCCGGTGCAGCCCTCCTCAGTACCCAAAACAGCAAACGCAATCCCGCATCGGTCTAAGATTTTTACAAACGCTCGGCTTATCCCTTTGGCGCTGTCGTCAAAACTGCCGGCACAACCCACCCAAAAGAGCACTTCGGGTTTTTTCCCCGCTGCCACCATCGCCGCCATAGTAGGCACGCTAAGCGTATCGCTCATATCCATTATTTTGCATACCGTACATCCGCATCAAAATTTTTTACCCCCTCGATCAAAGGCGCAAACGCAGCGGTATGGGTAACCCGTAATTCACATCCCATACCCATTTCCAAGCCCCTTCTCAACCGGCCTCAGCACGCCAATCTAAGCGATCCTGTTGTGAAAATGGCCAAGGCGCCGCATTGTTTTCCATATGGGTCATCATCAGATTCAACCCCTGGGGTGCTGCCGATTGTTCCATAACCAAATAGCGGCGCATATCGATGATGATCGAGAGCGGATCGATATTTAGCGGACAAGCCTCCACACAGGCATTACAGGCGGTACACGCCCACAATTCTTCCGGGGTGATATAATCGCCCAATAGCTGTTTGCCATCGCCTTCAAACCGGCCTTTGGCATCGATGATCTGCCCGATGGCTTCTACCCGGTCTCGGGTATCCATCACGATTTTGCGGGGCGAGAGTTTTTTGCCGGTCGCATTGGCCGGGCATACATTGGTGCAACGCCCACACTCGGTACAGCTATAGGCATTCATCAATTGGACGCGATTCAAATCCATAATATCCGACGCCCCAAACTTTGGGGGTGCAGATTCCCCCGGTTCCATAGGAAGGTCAGCTTGGGGGTTCCGCATCAAAGCCACCTCCTTTTTGACCGATTCCAGGTTGCCCAACTGGCCTTGGGGCTCCAACTCGGCATACCAGGTATTGGGAAAAGCCAAGAGGATGTGCAGGTGTTTGGAATAGTACAGGTAGTTTAAAAACACCAAAATACCCAGGATGTGAAACCACCAGGCGCCCCGCTCCAGAACCCACAGGGTTTCAGCGGAGCGGTCCCGCAAAAAGGGCAGCAAAAACCCGCTGACGGGAAAGCTACCCACGGGTTTAAAATGTGCAAATCCCCGCAGCTGTAGTGCCCTATCGGCGGCGTTCATCGTCAGGAATGCCAGCATTAAAAGCAGTTCGAAATAGAGGATTAAGTTCGCATCTCGCTTGGGCCATCCCCGCATTTCAGGCTTCCAAAAGCGCTGCAGGCGAAGGCTATTCCGCCGAATCCAGAAAATGGTGACGGCTGCGATCACCCCGAGTGCCAAGCATTCGAACCCCCCGATCAAAAAATTGTAAACCGGACCTAAAAAAGCCAGTACGCGATGGGTACCGAATATACCGTCAATCACGATTTCGAGCACTTCGATATTGATGATGACAAAACCCATATACACGATGATGTGTAAGAGGGCCGGTATGGGGCGCACCAGCATTTTGGACTGCCCCAAAGCCAGGCGTATCATCGCAGCCCAGCGCGCTGCCTTTCGATCCCTAGGGCCGATAGGCCTACCCAATTGGATGTTTCTCCGTAGCTTGGCCATGTTGCGCACAAAAAACCAAATAGCAACGGTCAGTACGAGGACAAAAACGAGGTTGGACACGCCCATCTATCTCATAGAATCAGTTCGTTCAACAGGCGGAATATAGGGTTTCGCCTTTTTACCAAAGATAGAGAAACGGACGTAACGCTCGGGGTTCAAGCGCAAATCCCGCAGCAAGAGTTCCAACTGCCGAACGGCATCCGCCAGGCTGCCTCTCCCATCACCGACCTTTTCCAAAATGTCGTCCAGTTTCGCAGCTGCGCAATCCAGGCGCCACAATGTGGTATCGAGGGGGGCTTTCGAAAGCTTGTCCGTCAGGGTGGCCACGTGACCCAACGTCTGTCGCAATTCACCCTCAGGGCCCAGTTGATCATCGATCCGTGCCGCTATTCGGCTGCAGCCCGCCAAAGTTTTTTTAAGCGCGATTAAGATGCTTTCGACGTTATCCCGGTTTTTGGGGTTCGTCAGTTTGCGAACGTCCACCAAAGTAGAATTCATAGTAGCTACAAGGGTTTCCAGCTTTTTTTTGAGCGGCGGGATCTGATCGATAAACACATTGCTAATTCCCAGTTCAACTCCGGACTTCAGCGTATCACCCGATTGGGCTGCTAGCCCCCCCCGACTGATTTGCAAAGCGATTGTCTTGGTGCCGAGTAAGTCTGAGCCCACTACTTTGGCAACGGTATTTTTGGAGAACCCCAAATCGGTATCGATCCGAAATTGAACCACCAAATCGCCATTGTGACGCGCATCGAATACAATGCGCTGCACACTGCCGACGTGCAACCCATTGATCAATACCCGACTGCCGGGCGTCAACCCTTTTACATCGTCGTAAATCGCGTAAAAAGTACGCCCACTGCGCCAGATATCTCGCCCTTTCAAAAAGTTAATCAGCAAGATGAAAAGCACAATCGAAAGGAGTGCAATCAATCCAGCTTTTGCATTTCTCGTAATCTTCAAAACGGTATCCTTATTTCATCGGTTCTGCCTCAACGCTCTCGCTAAGGTAAGCGATATTCTCTTACCGCCCCGAAAAGCGATTAAAAAAGCGTCTTTATAACCCTTTTTTTGCAATTCGTGTAACCGGTTCACCGCCGCCTCGTAACGGGAAAAATTTCCAGAGCTATAGCGATACCATCCCCGATATTTGTAATGGGATACTTCCCGCACCCCTTGAAAGCGCTTTTCAGCTTGCAATAGGACTGGACTGGCGTAAAATTGCACTTTAAATACGACGCTTCGGCGTTTCGAGTTTTTTTTACCCGCCTTTCCCCCCGCACTACCGGGTACTGCATTGTCGTAATACGCTCGGTAGGGTTTTCCGTCTTTATAAGCGACTAAAAAGGCTTTTTTAAATCCCTTTTGCCGCACTTCATCAAGCAGCGCATAGGCCTGTTGAATCGTCTTCACCGCACCATACGTATATCGGGTATACGGGCCATTACGGCCAGTTCGAATGGGATACAAGCCCTTAAAAATTTTGTCGTGAACCGAAACGGGCTTGCGTATGGCATAGAGTTGTACCCCATACAAAATGCCTTTTGAAGCTGCCTTGTGCGTAGGGTTGTAGCGCGCTTGGGCTTTACGGGACGCCGCTTCAAAGTCATCGATCTCGCCTTTGTATTTTTTAAACGCATCGTAGAGCGCCAGCGCTACTTCAGCTTGCCCGCTTTCAGTGTTCAGATAGCGCTCCTCCGCCCTGTTGGTCAAAAAGCCCAATTCTACCAACACGCTCGGCATAATATTTTTGCTGATCACCCAAAAACCCGCCTGTTTTACCCCCCGGCTGCTCCGTCTCGCAACGCGTTGAACCGCCTCTTGGATGTAATCGGCGAGCTTTATGCTCTGTGCTAAGTTTTGATTCTCCACCAAGGTGAGCCCGATATAAGATTCCGGTGAACTCGGATCAAACCCCCCGTAGGCCTTTTGGTAATCACCCTCCAGATAAATTACCGAATTTTCGCGCTGGGCTATCTCAAAATTCGACCCCGTCTTATCGAGCCCCATCACATAGGTTTCTACGCCGTGTGACTCACGACTTTTCGCCGAATTGCAATGAATGGATAGGAATAAGCGCGCCTTTTCTCTGTTTGCCATTCGCGATCGATCCCGCAGCGTCACAAACCGATCGGATTTTCGGGTGTAAATCACCGCCACATCGCCGGGATTTTTTTCGATCAAATTTCCCAACTTAAGGGCGACGCGAAGCGCGATGTCTTTCTCCGTCTTTTTATAACGACCCGTTCCCAAACAGCCCGGATCCTTGCCACCATGCCCCGCATCGATTACCACTTTAAACCGCTGCCGCTGCGCTCGCGCAGATACAGCGTGAAAAGCGATGAGTAATACCCCTATGAGCCTTGCATCTTTTAAAGCGCTCCTCATAAAATATCAACGCAAAAGCGCATTTATTGGGGTTGAATTTATATTTTTGACGTGAATTACCGGACAAAAGTAACATATACCGTATTGCCTAGCAAACTACTCAATAAAACATTTCTCATTTGCATATCCGGAATCTTTTTTTCACCGATCGGTCTGGCACAAGAGCCCGACCGGGATACGACGCATACGAGGGACACACCCAAGGTCGAAAGCCGTGAAACAAGCCGACCTGCCAACACCATGCAAGCGGATTCCACGAGAGCGGACAGCACCAAAATCGATTCGTTAAGACCGAAAAGGGGCAGGCTGGAAGCGGAAGTAAAATACACTGCAGTGGACTCCATAGATTATAACCTGCCGGGAAAAAAGACCGATTTGGTCAACCAGGCCAGCATCACCTATAAAGACATGAACCTGAAGGCTGGCCACATCACCATCGATTGGGCGGACAATATGGTGTATGCCTACGGTATGACCGATACCACTGGGGCTACGGTGCAAAAACCCGTCATGACACAAGCTGGAGAAGTCATCCATGTAGACACCATAGCCTACAACATACAGACGAGAAAGGCGGTCATTCAAGGTATCCGCACCGAAACGCAACAGGGCGTCCTATATGGGGATCGAGTCAAACGCCTCAGCGATTCTCTGTACTACATCAAAAGCGGAGAGTACACGACGGACAAAGCGCCTGAGCCGGACTACTACATAAAAACACAAAGGATAAAATACATCCCTGGTGATAAGTTGATTACCGGACCGGCACAGATGTATATCCACGACGTACCCACACCCTTAGTATTGCCCTTCGGTTACTTCCCAACCAGTTCGTCCAAGCGATCCGGTGTTATCATACCCCATTGGGGTGAGGAATCCAATTCGGGTTTTTTTCTTCAAGGCATGGGGTACTACCTCGCTTTGAGCGACTATATAGACTTGAAAGCGCTTTTCGATATATACAGCAAAGGCACCTATGGAATGCAAGTAAATTCCAATTACAAGCTTCGCTACCGCTTTAGCGGTAACCTCAGTTTCATTTATCAAAACCACATATCGGGTACGCGGGGATTACAGGATTACAGCAGAGGTGTAGAATACCGCTTTATATGGAATCACGACCAGGATGAAAAGGCCAATCCAAATCTCAGGCTTTCAGCTCATGTAGATATCAGTAGCTCAAGGTATTTCAAAGACTCCAATTTACTAGAAGACGTCTGGAGTCAAGATTATATCAAAAACACCAACAGTTCGAGCATCGATTTAACCAAAACCTTTGATAGCGCCCCTTTTAAGATAAACTTACACATCGATCATTCGCAAGACCTCAACAAAAAACACGTCGAGATGACTTTGCCCAGACTACAGGTAACCGTGGTCAACCCCTATTATCCCTTTGCACCCAAAACGGGCAGCCGAAAGGGCATACTGAGTAGTCTGAGCGTAGATTATTCATTAAAAGTAACCAATGCGCTCTCTTTTGGGGATTCTCTATTTTTTCACAAAGAAATGTTTGACTCCGCGAAGGCAGGCGCACAGCATTCGCTCAGCATGAATACCAGCACCAAGTTATTGCGTTACCTCTCCTGGTCCTTCAGCGGGGATTACTCGGAAAATTGGGGTATAGAAACCACAAATCAGTTTTACGATCCGGAAAAGGACCAGGTAGAAACGCAAAGAGAAAGCGGATTTGTCTCCTTCCGGACTTTTGGTTTTTCCACCAGTCTATCTACCACGCTCTACGGAACCAAGCAATTTAAGAAAGGTGGCTTTATCCAAGCGATCCGCCATATGATGATCCCCACATTGCGTTTTAGTTACCGGCCAGATTTTTGGTCGGACTTCTGGGGTTATACCCGATTTTACCGAGATGGAAAGGGCAAACGCCATTTCTATACGCCCTTTGCGAACTTTCCCTACGGGGCCCCCGGCAGGGGTAGGTCGAGCCTTATCGGATTCAATTTAGAGAACAGCTTCGAAGCCAAAGTAAGGCGCAAGACCGACTCGGGAAAATACGAAAAAGTAAAACTCTTAGATCGATTGAATATTAGCAGCAGCTACAACTTAGCCGCTGATTCCTTCCGCCTGGCAGACATCGATGTAAGTGCATCTACCACACTGCTGAAAAGCAAACTAAGGGTAGATTTTTATCCCACTTTCAGCGCGTACAAGATAGCAGCGTATAAGGAAATCGATGAACTCACCACACCTTGGTTGAAAAATTTTAAATTGAATATGCATTACAGCATGGACAATACCACCTTTGGTAAGAAAAGCCGAGATGCGGACGAGGGCACGAAAGACGAGGGCGCGAAAGGCGAGGGCACAGAAGAAGGAGTATTTACTTATGATACAGATGGTTACGCTCATTACACCATACCCTGGAACCTCGACATCTCCTATAGTTTTACCCATCAAAACAGCCGAACCAGCCCTACTAAAATATATGGTACAAACACCTTGAACTTCAGTGGGGGTATCAGCTTTTCGCCCTTTTGGAAAGTGTCCTTTTCAAGCGGCTATAATGTTACCGAACACGAGTTCATACCGCCTAATTTAAATTTTGAGCGGGAATTGCGAAGCTTTGCCATTCGATTTAATTGGTCGCCTTCCGGCGCGCGGAAATCGTATTACTTCTTTATCGGAATTCGTTCCGACATCTTAAAGGATTTAAAATACGACCGCAGAAGCCCGGCGGAGCGAAACAGCCCACCATTCTAACCGGGCACGATTCTCACGAGAATCTAGAGACTTGCCACAGTGAATGGATATTGGAAGGACGGGCAACAGGGATTGAAATCGATATTTCTGCTCTGATCTTAAACGATAACCCTTCGGCGCATAGCCCATACAAATATTGCAGTCAGAGAAAAACTCAACCAAAAACGGATGTAAATTAGCGCTTTTTATTTTAATTTTTTATACCTTTACAGACGCGTTACATTCCTATTCAAAGAAAAATGAGAAGGCTAAGTCTATCACTAACCATTTTGGCACTGATCGCCTGTAGCAGAAACGATGGGGAGATGCGTGCCACCCGGGCTTCGGTGGGAGGGAACACCCTATTTCAAAACTTAGATGCTTCACAGATACGCCATCCGATTTACCTGAAGGGAAATTTTGAATCCTGGATATCCAAACGCGACGAACTCGTAGTTTTTACCGAGACCGCCCAGGCCAAGCACCTATTTGTCCTACAGGGTGCAAAAAAACAAAGCCAAACAAGCATAAAGGATGGCATAAAATCGCTATTGTTTCTACAACACTGCTTTATCGTAGAGTTGGCCAACGGCAACCGCCTTTATTTCGGAGTTTCCAAACCGGAAGAGAAGTCCATCTACAACCGAATGACCCGAAACGATAAAGTATCCTTTACCGGGGTTGGATACGGATTCGGGGTGATTCACAGGTGGATTGGAAAGGAAGACCCCAGCTATGCGGATATCAATACGGCTAGTTTGAAAGATGCCAGCAGTGGCTCATTAGGTGGTACATTGGTAACTAGCCTATCATCCCCAGTAGATGCAGATTGCGGTTCCTGTGATTCCGGCGGTGCGGGCGCGACAAGCTGCAGCAGTTGGAGCGGTTCGATGGGGGGCTGTAGCATATCTTGTGGAGGTGGCTATTACGCATGCTGCAGCAGTGGCTTCTCAAATAGCTGTAGGTGTTGTCCTAGTGGTAGTGCTTCCACTGTCACCGATAGAGAGAAACCGTCAAAATAATCCGTCAGTAGCTACGCAAAAGGCAGAACTCCCATGCCATAGGCACCTGCATCCCATCCTTGGGTTTAAAAGGCTAAATACAGGATTGAGGTAGATAATATCGCGAAAAACCGCTATCCAATGCGCAGCAGCAAAAAGCGAACTGAATTTTTTAGACTCGACGCGCTGACTACCGGACTAACATCAAAAAATAAATCCGCCTTTCAAATTATCCCAC
>JBAJNK010000038.1:0-8823 GCA_036881805.1 Flavobacteriales bacterium | reverse complement strand
GAAATTACCAAAAAATGATCACCGCCTTCAATGTGCTCTTCAACGCCAAGGCGGAGCTGAAGAAGGGGGAGCAGGCGCTTAGCGCAGCTCGCCACACAGACTATACAAAGCCCTTACAACTGCTACCGTACGAGCCCAAATTGCAGCCCGATGCCCGTTCGGGAAACGCGGCTGCCGTGGCAGGAGCCGACCATTTTGCAGCTGCGGAAGCAAAAGCGCAACGCGCCATCGCCGAGCACAGCATTTACATCAAAGGGCAGGAGCACAACGCCCTGATCGATGACGCCTATATGGTACTGGGCAAAGCGCGGTATTTTCAAAACAAACCGATAGCCGCCTTAGAAGCTTTTGATCACATTAAAATGTTTATCCAGCAGGGCGACCAGCTCATCGATGCTTGGGTTTGGTCGGGTAACGCCCATCTACTGGCCGGAAATGAATACGCGGCTTTGGATGCGGCCAACAGCGTGTTGAGTCGAAGGGCAAAAGCCAAAAAAGCACAGTTGGAAGCGGCTTACAAATTAACCGCTGCTGTTTTTATCGAACAGGCGCAATGGCAAAAGGCCATCGAAGCAATTCAAGCGGCCAAAGGCTATGCGAAGAAAGTCAATCGGATCCGCTATACCTATTTACAAGCACAACTCTACGCTTTGATGGGACAAACGCACCTGTCTGCTGAAGCCTTTAGAACTGTCATTGATATGAGGCCCGATAAGACGACTGCGGTGTTTGCCACCCTGCATATCGCCTCCCATGCTGAAAAAGGGAACGAACGCCCCTTTGAGAAGGCATTGCAACGGTTTGTAAAGTCAAAGCGATATGACGGATATCGCGCCGATATATACTACCGACTCGGCCGGCTTGCAGAAAGGGCAAAAGATACCCAAGCCGCGCTATCGGCCTATAGAAAAGCGGTGCGTGCCCAGGCGTTTTACAAAGCGAGTCAGGGGCTGGCTTACGTACGGCTTATGCGTTTCGCCTTTGAAGCCGGTCGGTTTTCCGAGAGCTGCCGCTACCGTGATTCCGCCCTGGCCATGCTGCCGCCTGATAGGACGATTGCCAAAGATCTGCAACAGCAGCCTTGGGAACAACTGCTGCACTGGTACCACATCAGGGTACGAGACGACAGCTTGCTCAGCCTTACTGCCCTGGGCACTAAAAAAGGAAAAGATATGAACGGACAAGCGATAACGGGCATGAAAGGGCAAAACGACTGGTATTTTCACAAGCCGCTGGCAAGTGGAAAAGGCCTTAAGGCACTTAAACCTGGAGGCGATATGGATCCAGGCATTGATTTGAGCCAAATGCCAACCAATCAAGGGCGGAAAGACAGCTTAAAAGCCGAACGGGATAGCGCTTCCCTGCATTTGGGCGAACTCTTTCGAGTTGCATTTTCCAAGCCCAGATCGGCTATATCGGAGTTGACGAACTTATTGAATCGAGGGCCCGATTCGAGTCTAAAACCAAAAATTTACTATAACCTATACAAGTCATATGCAACACTAAGCGACTTCATCCGGGCTAAAAAATACCGGGATCTCGCCATCGCCAGCCAATCCAAGCATCTCGCCCAATTCGAGCCGCAAAAGCCAGTGGCCTATACGAAATTGCTGGACAGCTCCACGGCCCGGTTTGCGGATATGGAAGCGGCGGCCCGAGCTGAGGCGCTTAAAGGGGCAGCAGAAAAAATATTACATAAAAGCCATGATGATCAATAAAAAAACAGATTCCGAGAACGGCATTTCTCACAACCATTTTGGGCCGGATACGCAGATGACCGGTGAGATCAAAGGAAAGGGAAACTACCGGATAGATGGCGTCCTAGAAGGTAATTTGAGTACATCGGGCAAAGTCGTCATCGGTAAATCCGGAAAGCTATTTGGCACTGTTCACTGTGCTGAGGCAGATATTTCTGGGATTTTTCAAGGCAATATGAAGGTAAGCGGTATGCTCAACCTGCGCGCGACCGCATACGTTGAAGGGGAGCTGGAGGTAGCCCAGTTGGTGGTAGAGCCCGGCGCCAACCTCAACGCGGTTTGCAAAATGAAAAAGATGAATGTTAAACCCCCGGTAGAACAGGGGAAAAAGCCCGCAACAGTTCAATAAGCGTCTTCCTTCCGCGCTACAAAAGGGATGTCGGGATTGAAAATCTCCGCGACCAACTCGGTTAAGAGGGGCTGGAATTGCCCAAAACTGTCCGGGGTAAGGGGTTTTTCAGCCCCGACGGCGAGTTTCACATAATTGTCTGCCGCGCCAGAAGCGAGATAGATGATACCGGATTCCAACTGCCGTTCCGCATGAAACCGATTAAAAAAGAAACGGGTGTAAAGCATGAGCTGCAACAGCTTACCGGCTTGCTTACGCCTTCGAAACGCTTCCAAATCCCAGCCTGGATCAAAGCGCAGGGTTCGATCTACGCGACCGGTTTTGTAATCGATGATACGCGACATACCATCCAACCGGTCCAAGCGATCGATTTTTCCCACTAAGTTTACGGTCTGTTCACCGTTTATCGGCAAACGGCTGCTGAGTTCGCGTTCAAAAGAGATAAATGACAAGCGATCCGCTTGCCGCTTATCCCGTTCGATCTGTTTTAGCAACAAGCCCTTGAATAATTCATACACCAATTTGTTGTACCCGGTAGTCGTCTGGCCAAAGGTGGTTTGAAATTGATCGGCATACACGGATTCGGCCTGCTGGCCAATGGCATCGAATAGGGAAGCGCTGAGCGCTTCTCCCACGTGCTCCCGGTATAAAATTTCCAATGTGCTGTGCAATATGGTGCCCAGGGTGTTTGCCCCTATGGTTTCCGCCACTTCTTCTCTCGGGTGAACGCCGATAATTTTTTCGTAGTAAAAACCGATGGGGTCTCGCAGGTATGCCTGTAGAAAAGAGGGCGATATGCCCGATTCAGCTTTTTCACGCAGCCGCGCTAAGATGCTTTCCGACTTTTCAATGACCCGCTTCTCGTTCCGATTCACGAGACTGGGAATCCGGTTCAGCTCGTGGTCCGCAGCGGCGATTTCGCTTTGATACTGCCTGATAAAACGGCTTTTTTCACCCCCGTTGAGATCATTGCTGTAGAGTATGTGGGCTTCTTCACAACGCTGTAGGAGGTGGTAAAAGTGGTAGGCGTAGACCGCTTCGCGGTCCTGGTAAGTCGGCATCTTGAAATGCCGTCTGATGGCCAGTGGGATATAGGTGTTATACCGCTGTTCAGCGGGCAGTATTCCCTCGTTTGCCGATAACAAGGCCAGCTTGCTGAAATCGAGGCAGCGCGTTTCGAGTACACCCATAATTTGAAGTCCGGCCAAAGGCGCTCCATATACATTCACCCTTTCATTTTGAAGCAGTAGCGCAAAGAAGCGTTGAAAGCTTTTCGGCTGTCTTAGAAATCGATGGGCTTTCGAGTAACCGAGCGCGCGTTCCAATAGCGTCTGCAGCTTTGCGGCCGCCGCTTGCTCCCATGCAGGGAGTGGTAAATCCCCAGCGTTGTGTTGAAAAAATTCGACGACTTTCAGGTAACCCGCTAAGAGCGATTCAATATATTGCGCCTCGGGTTGAAACACGTATCTGAGCGAACTGTCAGCAAAGTGCGCAGCCAATTCTTCAAGCGTGAGAAAGCGGCGGTTTTCCGCTTGGGCACGCGCCAGGAAACGCTGCGTTTTCGACCGGTTTTTCTCATACGCCAAGAGTTTTACCACCCAGGTGTTTTGAGCGATTTCCAACAGGTTTTTCAGTTCGATGGACGGGTCTTCGCCCGCCGAGAGCCGAGCATTTACCAGAGCGGCAAAGAGTTTCGCCCCCTGCGTCTGTGCGATGGAAAAGCCCATGGTCAGGTTTAAGCGGCTGATGCACTTTGGGATTTTATTCAAAACGGCTGGGAGCAGGCTTTCATCCGCTAGGACTACCGCACAATCGGTCAAGTCGACGGATCGCCCACGCCACTGCGATAGGATTTCCCCCAGGGTATGGGCCTGTGCCATATTTTTGGGGCAGGCGTGTACCACCACGCTTTTGGGTTGACTCAGATGATTGGAAACCCATTCAAAGGGCAGTCCCTTTTTCGCCATTCGCCGCTGATAGCCTCGCAAAAACTTTCCAGCTTCCTGTTCGGCTTGTAGTATATGCGCATCGGCATCCCATAGGGCTGTGGCGAGCTGGGCTTCGAGCAGGTGAAAGACGACCTGCGATTCAGCTGGGGTTAAGGCGTTAAAGCCCGCAAAGACTAAGTGCGCCTCGGGTTCGTACGCACGGATGTTTTCAGCGGCTATGCGAAAGCCGAGCCCTGGGTAAGCCAGCCCTTTTGCGCATAGCCACTCGCGCAGCGCAGCATACCAAACACCCATATTTTTCCAAAAGGACAAGTAGTCTTGAACCGCCGCTGTGGGGGATTCCCCCGACAGCGTCCAGCGCTCGAGTTTTCGCTCTGCTTCGAGATGCTCGAAAAAGCGCGCCGGTTCCACCAGATACAAATCGAGATCGTTAAAATCGCGCAATGTCTGCGGCGCCCATTGCACAAAGCTTTCAAAACGCGTCCCCCCACCCTGACACACGCCTTTCTCACCTCGTGTGACCACATTGTAAAACTCGAGCAGCAAATCCGGTTTGGGCAGCTCGACAAGCCCAGCTAGATCGTACATAAACGCTTCCATACTGCTTATCTCAGGTGCGATAAGGGGCTTTTGCGCCCGGGATTTCAGGGCTTTTTTTAAAAATAAGGCCGCCCGGCGGTTGGGTAAAACCACGTGCTGTCGGTGTAAGGGCGTCTGGGACTTCAGCAACCTTTCTGCGACCCCATCGAGAAACTTTTTCATGTGAATCCAGGTTAGACAACCGACTGTGCGGGTTTAAATCTTGAAAATCGGGTGTAATATCCCAAATTCTCATTATCTTTGCAAATGTTGATTTAGTATGAATAAGAATGATCACAGTTTCTGAGCGAGCAAAGGACAAATTGGTCGCGCTCATGGCGGAGAGCGGCATGGATGCTTCGCATCATTACGTGCGCGTGCGCGTGTCCAGCGGCGGCTGCTCAGGCTTGTCGTACAAACTCGACTTCGACAAAGCCCCCCAAGCCGATGACAAGGTTTTTGAATACAAGGGCACGCGTATCCTGGTGGATAAAAAGAGCTTCCTCTATCTCATCGGCACGACGCTCGAGTACGCCGGCGGACTCAATGGAAAGGGATTCTACTTCAACAACCCCAATGCATCCCGCACTTGTGGCTGCGGCGAGAGCTTTGCGGTATAGCCGAGTGGGGTTCGCTGGACCGGTAACCCCAAAGACGATTTATGCCCTATACAGAAGATAAATTAAAGAAAGACCTCGAGACCCAGGCGTATCGATACGGATTTAGCTCCGATATCGAATACGAAGACTTCCCGGTAGGCTTAGATGAAACCACCGTACGCCTGATCGCCGAGCGGAAGAACGAACCGGCGTGGATGGTGAATTGGCGTTTGGAATCCCTGCGGATTTGGCAACAGATGGCCGAGCCCAACTGGGCCAATGTCCGATACGAAAAACCGAATTTTCAAGGGATTCAATACTATTCGGCACCCAAGCGGAAACCCGAACTGAACAGTCTGGACGAAGTCGATCCCGAGTTGCGCAAAACCTTTGCGCGTCTCGGCATTTCATTGGCGGAGCAAAAGCGGCTATCCGGCGTGGCGGTAGATGCGGTGATCGACAGCGTTTCGGTGAAGACGACCTTTTCGGAAACCCTTTCGAAATTGGGGGTCATCTTTTGTTCCATGGGCGAAGCCATTCAGAGGTATCCCGAATTGGTACGGCAATATATGGGCACGGTGGTACCGCGCTCGGATAATTTTTATGCGGCTTTAAATTCAGCTGTCTTCTCCGACGGATCTTTTTGTTATATCCCCAAGGGGGTTCGCTGCCCGATGGAGCTCTCCACCTATTTTCGAATCAACCAAAGCGGTTCCGGCCAGTTCGAGCGCACGTTGGTCGTGGCCGATAAGGGGTCTTATGTGAGCTATCTCGAAGGCTGCACTGCGCCACAACGGGATGAAAACCAATTGCACGCAGCCGTGGTGGAGCTCATCGCACTGGAAGGTGCAGCGATCAAATATTCCACCGTACAAAACTGGTTCCCCGGCGACGCAGCTGGGCGGGGTGGTGTGTACAATTTTGTCACCAAGCGCGGCTTGTGCGAGAAAAATGCCAAGATTTCCTGGACGCAAGTGGAGACGGGTTCCGCCGTCACCTGGAAATACCCTTCCTGCATCCTAAGGGGAGATGGTTCCATCGGAGAGTTTTACTCCATCGCGGTTACCAACCACCACCAGCAAGCCGATACCGGTACCAAAATGATCCACATCGGGAAAAATACCAAAAGCACGATTATCGCAAAGGGAATCGCTGCCGGTAAATCCCAAAACAGTTACCGCGGCTTGGTCAAAGTGATGCCGAGGGCTGAAAATGCTCGAAATTTTTCCCAATGCGACTCCTTGCTCATGGGAAACCGCTGCGGCGCCCATACCTTTCCCTATATCGAGGTGAAAAACCAAAGCGCCCGACTGGAACACGAAGCGACCACTTCCAAAATCGGTGAAGACCAGCTATTCTATTGCCAGCAGCGGGGTATCGATACGGAAAAAGCCATCGCCTTAATCGTAAACGGATTCAGCAAGGCCGTATTGAATAAACTGCCGATGGAATTTGCTGTAGAGGCCCAAAAGCTGTTGGAAATCAGCCTAGAGGGATCGGTGGGCTGAGGTCGAGCCCAGTCACAACGACAAATGATCGCATCAAAACCTGAACTGTGCTTCGATATATGCAAACCGAAGAGACCCAAATTAGCCTACAGCAAACAAGCCTGAGCTGCTGCGAGCCCTCCCACCCAAATCCACCACAAAATGCCTAGGTAGGGCGCAGATAAAAATTACAACTTACAAGTATGATAGGGTCAATCCCCTCAGCTTTGAGAAGGGAAAAAACAGATGATCGAAAAGGAGAAATATACTTCAGCTCGACAGATACGGGGGAATGGACGATTAAAGGGTTCATCCACATTTACAAGAACATTTATACCCTTTCACCAGACACTAAAATTATGCCCAAACTACTTGAAATCCATATATTCCCAGAAATATTAAGGTTTGTCGAAAGCGCACCAAAACGGATATCCAGATTTAACTTTGCAAAATAGCGGATCGTTTAGATGAATATAGAGACGAGACATAAAATTATCAATGGCGATAGCCGGCAGATGAAAGCGCTTTCCGATAAGTCTATAGACCTGGTCATCACCTCTCCGCCTTACTGGCAATTGAAAGACTATGGATATGAAGATCAGATCGGCTATAACGATAGTTACGAGGCCTATATCAACAATTTGAACCTCGTTTGGAACGCGTGTTATAGGGTGCTCAAGAAAGGCTGTCGATTGTGTATCAATATCGGCGACCAGTTTGCAAGAGCCGTTTATTACGGCAGGTATAAAGTCATCCCAATCCGCACAGAGATTATAAAGTTTTGTGAAGCCGTTGGATTTGATTATATGGGGGCGATTATCTGGCAGAAAAAGACCACATCGAATACCACTGGCGGCGCATCGCTGATGGGGAGTTATCCGTATCCGAGAAATGGAATTTTGTCCATCGACTACGAGTTTATTTTACTATTCAAAAAGCTCGGCCATGCACCCAAACCCAGTAGGGAAATCAAAGAACGCTCGAAAATGACAAAAGCGGAGTGGAAAACCTATTTTAACGGGCATTGGAACTTTGGCGGGGCTAAACAAGAGGGACATATGGCCATGTTTCCCGAAGAATTGCCCAAGCGATTGATCAAAATGTTTTCCTATGTCGGCGATACGGTGCTCGATCCATTTCTCGGCAGTGGTACCACATCCCTCGCCGCTCGAAATCAAAACAGAAATTCAGTAGGCTATGAAATAAATCCGGAATTTATCTCGGTGATTGAAAAAAAACTAGGGGTAAAACAGCGCGATATCGCTAGCGCCACATGTGATTTCGTCTCCTCGAGTTCGGTAAAGCGCGATTTTACAGCAGACATAAAAAAATTGCCCTATATCTTTACAGACTTTCATGCCTTTGATAAGAAAACCGACCCGAAAAAACTGCAATTCGGTTCAAAAATCGACCGGGACGGGGCTGCCCAACGCGAAGCGTACCATGCGGTAAAAGAAATCATCAGTGCGGAATTGATCCGGTTAAGCAACAACCTCGTAGTCAGGCTTATCGGCGTTTTGGAGAATAGAGAAACAAACGGTCAAGCTGTGGAATTTCTCTATCTGAAGACAAAAGGGCAAAAAGTGTTTATGAGGTATGATGAAGACAAATACGATGCGGAAAACAATCCAATGGTGTACTTGTATTTAAAGAATAAGACTTTTTTAAACGCCCATCTCATAAAGAATGGTTTGGCATGCGCAGATACGAATTCACATTATAAACACAGGGAAAAATTTAGAAACTTAGCACTGGAATACCATGGCAAATAAGCCGCAGAAACAGGCAAAAGATTTTGGAAAGAAAGAGAAGGTATTAAACTACGCGAGTAATGCGTATCAATTGACCCGCCCCAGCAAAGTTGGCGCGGTAATGGCTTTAATCCGGGCGTGTCGACCCAAAACATTTGAAGAATGGGAAAGTTATTACTTTGAAAAAGCCCATTCCAAATCGAAAAATCCAACGAAGGTAACACGGGAAACCTTAGATGAACTCGGCGAACGCTTGTATATAAATGACGACAGAAGCTAAAAATCACCGCACAACACCATATCGATAATACATGCAATGCGTGATATGACGAGCAAGCGATATAGCGGACAT
>JBAJNK010000037.1:0-34658 GCA_036881805.1 Flavobacteriales bacterium | reverse complement strand
TCTCCATGGCATTTTTCTCGATGGGCGTGTCTCAATGGGATTTGTCTCGATAGGCTTGGGTCAACGATGGGGTTTGTCTCGATAGGGGATATCTCCATGGCATTTTTCTCGATGGGCGTGCCCCAATGGGATTTGTCTCGGTAGGCGGTATCTCCATGGGGTTGGCAATTTTGGGCTGGTGGTTTTGAGTTGGCGATGGGGCTTCATCCTTCCTGAGCCCGCAGCAGAAATTCATTTTACCGTGGCCCCTTCTCTTCAAAGGGTAAACCCCATACGAGTAGCCTGACTTATTTCAATTCTACTTTACGCAAGACGCTATTGAAATCACCCGGCATGACATGCCCATCCGCATCGAGCAATTCCAGCTTAACGGTAACCCTACCTTTGGGCAAGCCTTTAATGATATAAGGCGCCCAATCCGCAATCACAAATTCCCGCCCGTTAATCGTAGCCCGCACCTTATTGCCGCTCGGCGATAATTCGGTGTTTAAAAGGAAAAAGTCCAAGAGTAAATTTTTTGTATCAGCACCTTTATAAGTTCCCTTCGGGCGGCTGTAAATCAAAGTCGGCTGAGCGAGGTCTACATGCATCGATTCGCCTTTGGATGCATCTCCTACCACAATCTTTTTAGCGACAAAAGAATGGGCGTTTTTGACAGACTCATGGTAGGAGCGCGCCAAGAAAGCCACGATGTAATGGGTTCCCTCGTCCATTGCCACATCGAATTTCGGCTCGTAATGAGCGGCATAGGGCCCATCGTCTACGATGAAATGGATGTGTTGGCCTTTCCCTGAATTGGCTAGTCTATTTTCGCCGGCATGCGCAGTTTGAGCCCCCAAATCGTAATGGGTTACCGCAAAATCAAACGCGACAATGCCGGCAGGAACGTGCGCGTGCGTCGGTTTATTCAATTGCAAGGTGGCTTTGGGATAGGCCGGTGACCCCTCGAGCTTTTCAATGGTTATATTCGGCACAACAGCTGTAACGCCTGTCTCCGCCATCTCTTTATCCGAGTTCTTTTTTTTCGCGTTTTTGCAGCCCACTGCAGCCACGCATGCCACAGCGGACAATAGTAAGGGTACGCTTTTCATTTTACGGCGTTTTAGACTTCAAATGTAGGTAATTATATTCCATATAAAAAATCCAAAGCTCACATTCAAACAAATATAATAAAACGCCGCAAATCCAAACGCTCACGGACGCGTTGAGAAATGACAGCCCAATCCAAGTGTTTTAAAAAAGAAGGGAAAGCATCTGTCGGCGTTTAAAAAGTGGATAAAAAACGCCATAATATATAGCCCACCGAGTACGCTGCGTTTACAAAAATGCACCCGATGATCGTTGTACGATGAAAAAAACCAGCGAGCCAAAAAGTTTGGGACACTTCAACCCATCGCAAGACGGGTCGGTCAATCACAGAACGGGGATTCAGGTAATGGAACCCGTTACACAGGCTTTGAAAAGCATACCGACGGCTTTGCGATCGATGCCCTCGCACCCAACCATAACGGGCGAATATAGTTCTTCTATGCGTTTTTTAGATGTGCGGTACTTCGGCCTAGACCGCAGCTCATCTCGCGAGACTTACAGCGGTTATTTATATCTTATACTTTATTCCAAAAACTATGTTTCCAGCCAGAGCCGCATACTTTCTCTCTTCAAATAGATTATCCACATTTGTATTTTCAATTCTTTGTGTGTTGTTGATATGCAATATATTATCGCCGCTCAAACTAAATTCCCAGTTCTTTTTAGGCCTTTTAAAAACAATGCTCGGGCTTAGCATAAAGTTTGTCGTGTGTAGGGATTTAGATTTATAGTTTTCAACTAAAAAGTCTACTTTCCATACTGCGTTTTTGAGAAAGCCATTCAAATTGAAAAATGGTTTTATCTCAGTCAAGTGGGTTCTCGTGTCATTGATCTGATAAGCGATATGGTGGTTATCAACTTTTATTCCGGTTTCAAAATTGATTTTCGATTTGTCGAATAGAGATGAAATTTTGACATCGCCATGAATTATTTTTGAGGTTATTTCATTGTTTTTTCCTTCGATATAATGGGTGCGTTCTATAAGGGAAAACCTAGTGTTCAAGCGTATTGAAAAAGGGATTTTACCGAACTTCTTATCGCATGTAACAAGCGCATGGGCATGGGTTTCACTCGGTGATATGACATAGTGATTTACCACATAATCGGTTCGATTTCTGCTGTCTAGTGATATCGCATTTTTATTTCTATCGTAATTTCCCACCAAGCCCAATAGGGTTTGAGAAAACAAATCGTAGTAAAAATACCGCATGCCAAACCCGTTGAGCGCCGATACCTCCCATGCGCTTACATCGTCGTTTACAAAAACACTTCTATAATTTGAAATAACCGGGTTTTCTACTAGATTTTTCGAATCGGCAAATTTCGCCTCCTTTTTATACGATAGGGTTACAGAGTGGGTTCGGGTAAAGTGAAGTCCGATTTCTGCCCGGGGTAAAAAGCGATAGACTTTCTGCAGCTCAGGTCTTTTTGTATCGACAATCTTATAATCGACCCCAAAATTGTAATTCAATAGGCTTCTATCCCTCTTATACCACCCGATTCCAAAAACGTTTTCAGTTCTATCTATTTCAATACGGTTCTGCGGGCTCAAATCGTCAGCCGATAGGGATGCATACTCGTTTTGCCTTTTTGTCAAGCAGTAGTTGAGATCCAGAGAAAAATGCTTAAAACTTCGAGCATATTCGGTTTCAACGCCATAGTGGGTATGGTGCGCCGCAACGTATTGCGTCGTGCTGAAGTCGTCATCTATAAAGGGCAAGCTCAGAAAAGAAGCGTCTGAATCCAGGGTTAAGGTCTCGTCTTTTTTAGACCTATTGTAGGCGCATGTCACCGCAAAAAAGGAGCGTTTATCGACGCGTTGTCGATATTTTAAAAACTGGCCGAACGCGCCTCCCTTTTTATTTCTCAGCGCATCGGTACGCGTGCCGTTGTTCTCGATTGTCTTATCGGATTTGTCATCTAAGGGCGCATAAGTTGCCGTGTAATGTAAAACTGCATTTTTAGAAGGCTTATATGTCATTTCCAAAAAGGTATTGTTAAAAAAACAGGTATCCCTATCTCCTATTTTTTCATCGTAGATTATCGGATTGCCAGCCGTGAAAAAAGTGCTGGTCTTTTCTGCTAAGCCGCGTTGGTCGAGGTGGTTAAAAATGGAAAAGGCGTGTATGCGCACTTTATTTGTCGGGTTAGCTGAAAGATTAAGGGCTGAAAATCGAGTGGTTCTATTTTTCACATCATCATCTGAAAACAAGAATGCAGGCAAGTCATCACCGGCGCGCACAGCTATTTTTGAATCGCCGTTTAACAGCTCATCAAGGGTTCCGCTAAAATTGAGATAATCTTCAATCGTGAAAGCGCGTCGACCTAAGTTATTCACATCACCTATAAAAAACCAATTGGCTTTTTCATCAAATTTATATAGGTTGGTATGGAGTACATACCCATCCCGATATCCGCCTTGCAACAAAAAATCACCCCCTATTTTTCCCATATATTTTTTCTTAATATCGACATTTAAAGCGGTCTTCCCCGTTCTTGTGGCATTTTCTAAATCTGAAAATGCTTTAAAGTTTCTGATTAATTCGACTCCTTGGATCATCTCGGCACTTATGTTTTCCGTAGCCAATCGATGCTGTCCACCAAAGATTTTTTTCCCGTTTATCAATAAGTTGTCGATTGTCTGGCCGCCGGCTCTTATCTCACCCTTTTCATCTACCTCCAATCCGGGTAGTTTTTCCAGCATATCCTTTAAATTCTCCTCAGTTCCGTTTACCGCTCTTTTTAAGTTGTATCGGATGGTATCCCCTTTTAAGCTGACATCGAGTGACTTTGCTTTAACCACAATCTCATCAAGGACGCGTATATCCTCCGGTAGGATAAAGCTAAGTAAGGTATCACCACTGATTTCTCTTTGATAAAGAAGGGTCTTATAGCCCATGTGGCTCACTTTAAAAATATAGGTGCCCGACGCTTTTACGGCGGTTTTATAAGCGCCCTTTTCATCGCTGATGGCATAGGTTAGAAGGGAGTCACCTCGTAAAACCTGAATATTGGTATAGGGCAAAGGGGTATGGGTGCTATCGGTAACCGTACCTGAAATTTGGATCTGAGAAAAAGAGACGAGATGAAATAATAAGAGATGGGCGAGTAGTAAAAATGTTTTACATTTTGATGACCCTAACTCCCTTTTTGTCGGATTTTGCACCTCCGAGTTGTTTTATTTTTTCTTTTTTTATGGCTTTAAATTTCTCAGCGGTGATTTCCTTACCCTTCACCGGCGGATCGATCGATAGCTCGCCTTTAACAAATGATATTTTATTTGCCGTTATCACCTTGTCCTCGGTTTCCACCCGCAATATTAAGCCGGGGAGTCCGAAATACATTTCAGGGCCTTCGTTTACTGGAATTTCGTCTGTAAACCAAGCCGTTTTTGGAGCGCCCTCGATATTTGCAGTCGCTTTTTTACACAGGTAATCCCCTATTTTCAAGGTATCGCTCAGTATGGTCCACCCGATATTTTTTAACGTATCCAAGATGAGAAAATTTCTCGATAAAAATTGGGTTTGCCTGACGAATTTTCTCTTTTTTTGATCTCTGTAAATAATATCGTCTTCGCCTATTATCTCGGCATGCGAATCCCCTGCTGTGCGATCCGCCGCCTTTTGGTATTTTGAAATGCCATCTCTGGTATACAAGGTATAGCTCGTTGAACCGGTAAGCTTTTTCATCACCATTTCTCTTACCGCGGGGTTGTCTATACCGGATAGATCGGTCGATACTGTTTTTTTTTCGGCATAGGTGACCGCTAGGGTGGGTTGTTGTCCATAGCAGCAGGTCAGCGCGAGTAAAGCAGCGGTTAGCGCAATGGGTATTTTCACTCTTTCTCTTCTTCAATAATAATAATCGTGGTTCCGTCTGCTGTCTCAATGATGATAATGGTGATATGCCCCTCGGCCACAGCTTGATCTGCAGTGCTATGTGAAATACGGGATACAGCTCGGTTGGCGCTTAGCCCCAAATCAGCCTGGGCTTGCGTAGATGCCAACCCGGCGCTGGCAAAGAGCAACCCAAACACCAGTATTGAGGTGAAGCGGATTCGTTTGATAAAGCTTTGTTTGGATTTGATGGTTGGTCGTTTCGTTTTCATCGCTTTATATTTTTTAATTACTTATCAATGCAAATATACAACCAAAAATACATGAGTCGAGTATATTTTAGTCGGGTTTTTATTAAATCTTAATAAAGAAAAGGGGAAATCCCTTTGATAGATAGCACAGCGCTTAGAAGGGGCGTTTTAGCTTTCGGATTATGCCGTGAATGGATCACAGCCTATAGCTCAGATTCGCATGTAAGAGCTGGGTTGCTGTTTCCGCTAACCCATTGATCGCAAGGTTGAATAAAATCCATTGGGCAGCACTACTTCACACGACTCATAATCACTTTATCAAAACTCCTGTCACTCAGCCATTTTCGCATAAAGAGCAGGGGTTTCGCATATTTCCCTTTGGCATATCTGGTTTTTGGATGCCGGGTTTTGACAATTTTTACAATGAGATCGGCGATGACGGATGCCGGAGAGCTATCTCCTTTTTCATAGGCCCTTCTCGCCGCACGGGCAAACGACTGGGCCACCTCATCATAGGGACCGCCGGCCGACCGCTTCAACATGGGATCGAGCATGACATCGCCAAACTCGGTAGCAATGGACCCAGGCTCTACGATGACCACATCGATATGAAACGGCTTTAGCTCCAATCTAAGACAATCGCTCCAACCCTCTAAAGCGTGTTTAGTCGCGTGATACCAAGCCCCGAGCGGGGTGTAAATCTTACCGCCCATAGAGCTGATGTTGATGATCCGCCCGCTCTTTTGCCGCCTCATATAAGGCAAAACCGCCTGGGTCAATCGCGCCAAACCGAATAAATTGACATCGAACTGCCTTTTGGCATCTGCCAGGGTGACGTTCTCTACCGCACCATAAACCGCATAGCCCGCATTGTTTACCAATACATCTAACGCACCTTGCTCTTCCGTGATCTGCTTTACACAAGCCACTACTTCTGCTTCATCGGTTATATCTAACTCGATGGCATGGCCACCGGCTTGAACCAAATCCTGCATTTTTTCAACCCTTCGCGCTGCACCGTAAACCGTATGGCCTTCTCCGATCAGCTTTAGGGCGGTTTCCCTTCCCATTCCCGAAGAAGCCCCCGTTACTAGAATCACTTTTTTATCACTCATTTTTCTCGTATTAATCCCTTGTAGTTTCTCATATCCAATATTTATCTAACGCCTATACTTTATGACAGTTTTGTATTTCTTCCCCATTAAAAGTGAATAATCACTTACAAATATAAGCAAAATATTTAGTTAGACAATAGCGGCCTGTTTATCCCACTATCTCGATCACGTGTCTTTTGGGACGAAAAATCAGTGACGAGGTGGGCGCTTAGTCGAATTCAATTTCCACGTAGTCTGTGGTCGGATGCGCTTGACAGGCCAGGATTTTACCCGCTTGTAAATCCGCATCGGTGAGCACCAGGTTGTGCCTTAGGGTTACCTTCCCCTTGAGCAGTGTGCATGTACAAGTAGCACAGGTACCCCCCTTGCAGGAATGGGGCGCGTCAATCCCCGAATTCAAGGCCGCATCCAATATGCTCTCAGCTTGGGGATTCATCTCAAACTCGCAGGTCTCTCCATCCAATTGCAAGAGGACTTTGGCATTTGCAAGGCTTTGTCGATCGCCCGTCCCCCAAGCGGAGAAAAACGGATCGGTGGGTTCGGCAAACAACTCGAAGTGTATCGCTGGTTTGGGCAGGCCACGTGCAAGAAGGGCTTGTGCCAATTCGACGATCAGGGCCTCAGGACCACAGATAAAAGCCTGGTCTACTTCGTCGAAGTCTAGGAGTTGATTGGTGATAAGCGCCAATTTGTCTCGGCTCAGACGCCCTTTGTAAAAGGCGTCTCCCCGGTTTTCTCGGGTGTAAAAAAAGTACGGGAAAAAGCGTTCATATCGTTTTTTTAAGTCTAAAATTTCGTTTCGATAGAGGGTTTCCGCCGCGTTTGGGTTGGCGTAAAACAGCCAAACCCCTGCACCTTTTTCCCGCATCAAGACTTCCTTCACCAGGCTGTGAATGGGTGTAATGCCACTGCCGGCTGCAAAGAAGAGCAGCGTCCGCTTTTCATCCGGTTTGTAACGGAGGGTAAATCGCCCTTGGGGCGGTGAGACGCAAAGGGTTTCGCCGACCTTTAAATCGCGGTTGGCATAGGCTGAAAAGCCGCCCTTTCCGGCGCTTTTGATCCCGATACGCCAAATCCCTTTCCCCGGGGCAGCCGAAAGGGAATAGCTGCGCTGAATTTCCACGCCCCCTATCGCATGTTTGATCGTGAGGTATTGTCCCGCTTTGTAGGTAAAGCGCTTTTGCAATCGGGGGGGCACATCGAAGTAAAGCGAGACGGCATGAGGGGTCTCGCGCACTATGTCGGCTACTCGTAACGGATAAAAAATCGGCATGGCACCGACAAAAATACGCAAATCCGCAGGTAACGACCGTTGCAGGTAAAACGAGGAATCCACCTTGAATTCAAGGCTGAGAACCACCGTCTCGACGGCCATTTGAGGAAGCGCGTATAGCCTGTGTTAATCCGTGACAGTGCAGCCTGAAAGAGGACTCGCATTTCAAAGAGAGAAAATGGTAGGGTGAGACGAGCAGTCTCGGTTAAACCATGAGTTGTTTCACAAGTGAGTTGGATAATACCCCATTAATCTCAGGTTTCATATGGGTGTTCTTACACGTACCTTTGCATCCACCCTTAAGGAGATAAGGACCGTGAATGTGATGAGACGACAATTGGCGGAAAGCATCCCATATTTAAAACAACGGGGCTTTGAAAATCCCGAAATCGGTATTGTTTTGGGTAGCGGTCTGAGTGAAGTGGCCAACCTGATCGCAAACCCGACTGTTGAAGACTACAGAAAAATTCCATTTTTCCCCTTATCCACATTTGATTTTCACCCTGGGAAATTGATTTATGGCGATTTTCAAGGGAAAAGAGTCATCGTCATGCAAGGGCGCTTTCACCTATGCGAAGGCCATGATCTCATTGAAATTACTTATCCCATACGCGTTATGTACGAACTGGGCATTGAGAAGCTTTTGGTCTCCAATGCAGCCGGCGCGCTGAACCCTTGCTATAGAAAAGGGGAGATCATGTTGATAACCGATCACATCAACCTGCAGATTCGCTCCCCACTGGCCTTTAAAGAGATGGCAGCGTTTGGCAAGTCGTTTGTAACGCTAAATCAGGCTTATGATGGGGAGATGAACAAAAAAATGATGAAAATCGCGGAAACCCAAGGCATCGAGCTGCACAAAGGCGTATACGTGTGTATGGTGGGGCCCCAATTGCAAACCCCTGCAGAATTTCGTTTTTTGAGATCGATAGGCGGCAATGCGGTGGGTATGAGCACGGTTCCGGAAGTCGTTGTCGCCAATCACCTGGGGTTACCGGTAGCCGGCATTTCGGTAATCGCACAAGAATGCAGCGAAGAAGAACCCGAAGCGGTGGATTTAGATACGGTTCTCGCTGCATCAAAAAAGGCGATACCCCATGTGATTGCCTTATTTAAAAATTTGGTCGCTTCGCTGTAAACTAAGGCCAGTAGAGTTGCTGAACAAAAGACCCTACCGAATCAAATGAGGGGCGCAAAACGAAGACGGCGAACTGAAAATACAGCTCAGGTGCAGAATGGTATAGGCCCGTCATACAGCCCAGGGTACAAAAGACGCATATCTCTAATAACAGCGCTGATTTTTAAACCCAAAACAGATGCAAATGGCAAAGCCGAGCCAAACCCGCTTAACGCTGCGGAAGTGATATGATTTATACCGACGGAACGCGAAAATAAAAGAGACCCAGCTACCTACCATCCATGCGGTGCCATATCGCAAAACCCAAAAATTTCGAGTCGCTAAATCTCGTAAATGCCCTACCAAAGCCATCGACAAAAATCTTTTATCAATACAAAACCCTTATCAATGCAAAAACAGCAACCGATACAAAACCTTTGTCGATACAAACCCACCAGCGAAATAAAACCCGCTTACATCAATTGTAGCAAAGACAAGTGCAAAGAACCCGATAGGGGATAACACATCAAAAAAATGAGAAAATTCAAAACCGCTATCGACGCAAAACCGGTCTAAGCCAATTGCGAGAAAGACAAGTGCAAAAAGCCTGATGGGACAATCCAATTGAAACAACGCAATACAAACTCTTATCGATACAAAACCCTTATCGATTCAAATCCACCGTCGACATAAACCCTTATCAATGCAAAAATTGCATTACAAACAGGTTGTGATAATGCACGCTAAATTATAAAAGTATTTTCGATGAAGGCAAAGTATGTTTGTTTTTTTATATCTCGGTTTGGCGATATGTCGGGATATTTGATCGATCGTTGGATGTCGACGACTCGGGGTAAATTACGGCTTAAACCGAATACACTTATTTTTTTGATGACAGGTCGTCAGCCACCAAAATCGTCAAAGCGTATATTTTCAGGTGGTACACCAAAATCTTCAGCCATCTTTTCCACGGCTTGGTTCATCAAAGGCGGGCCGCAGAAGTACACCTCGATTTCTTCCGGTTGTTCGTGATACTTCAAATAGTTATCGATTACCACCTGGTGGACAAAACCGACGAAACCGTCGCCTTCCCCAGCCAATCCCTTTTTTACTTGCCAGTTGTCTTCCGGTAGGGGTTCGGAAAGCGCAACGTAAAATTTGAAATTGGGAAACTCCCTTTCCAGTGCCCTGAAGTGATCGACGTAGAACAATTCTCTCTTCGATCGCCCGCCATACCAATAGGTGACTTTTCTATTGGTTTGTAAGGTTTTGAACAGCTCATACAGGTGGGAGCGCATGGGTGCCATACCGGCACCACCCCCTACATAAAGCATTTCGGCATCGCTGTTTTCGTTGATAAAAAACTCGCCGAAGGGTCCGGAGACCACTACTTTATCACCCGGTTTTCTCGAAAAGATATAGGAGGAAGCCACGCCGGGATTCACATCCATCCAACCGCCCTTTTTGCGGTCGAAAGGGGGGGTAGCAATGCGCACATTCAACATGATCTCGCGTCCTTCGGCCGGATAAGACGCCATGGAGTAGGCGCGTTCCAAGGTTTCATCATTGGCCATTTTTAAAGACCACAATTGAAACTTGTCCCATTCCAGTTGAAACTTGTCCAGCGCCCCGGGATGCTCATCGGGGTGTGCGCTGATGTCGATATCCCGATAGTCGACTTCACAAGGGGGTACTTCGATCTGTATGTAGCCGCCCGCTTTGTAATCCATCTCTTCGGGCAGCTCGACGACGAACTCTTTGATAAATGAGGATACGTTGTAATTGCGCATGACGGTGGCCTCCCATTTCTGAATCCCGAATATCTCTTCCGGGATTTTGATCTGCATATCCTGTCGCACTTTTACCTGACAACCCAGGCGCCAGTGATCCTGGACCTCTCTGCGCGTAAAGTTGGGCGATTCAGTCGGAAGCACTTCACCCCCGCCCGCCAAAACCTGGCATTTGCATTGCAAACAGGTGCCGCCACCGCCACAAGCCGAAGGCAGGAATATTTTTTTCTCGCTCAAAGTACGCAAAAGCGTACCGCCCGATTCCACCGAGATGGGTTCCTGGCCATTGATCTCTATGGAAACCGGACCCGAAGGGCTCAACTTGGCCTTGGCGGTCAGCAATAAGGCCACGAGTAAAAGAACGACAAATAAGAAGGCTGCAATAGCGAAGACCAAAGTCGTCCCCAATGCGGCTAAAACCATCATAGCTCAATTATTTAATGCGGTTTGACAGGCGACTGTTCCTTTCGTTTTATCGCTTTTCTCATCTTTTTTTACGGCTATCTCCTGCGCATTGGACTCCTTTTGAGCGGTGTTTCTATCCCCGCCCAATTTGATGCCGCCAAAGCTCATAAAACCGATGGCCATCAAACCGGTCAGGATAAAGGTAACCCCCAAGCCGCGAAGGGGAGCCGGCACATTGGAATAACGCATTTTTTCTCGGATGGCTGCTAAGGCGACAATGGCCAAGAACCAACCGATGCCGGAACCCAGGCCGTAAACCACGGGCTCCACAACGCTTGTAAAGTTCATTTGCTGCATAAACAAGCTGGCGCCCAGTATGGCGCAGTTCACGGCGATCAAGGGCAAAAAGATGCCCAAGGAGCCATACAGCGCAGGAGAAAAGCGCTCTACCACCATTTCCACGAGCTGCACCATGGAGGCGATGGTGGCGATAAACATGATAAAGGCTAGAAAACTCAAGTCCACATCGGCAAAACTATCGTCTAACCAAGCCAAAGCCCCCGGTTCCAATACGTATGTGTTCAACAAGTAATTCAGGGGAACGGTGATCAGGAGTACAAAGATAACCGCTGCGCCCAACCCCACTGCCGTAGAGACCTTTTTAGATACCGCTAAATAGGAACACATACCCAAAAAGTAGGCGAATATCATGTTGTTGATAAAAATGGACTTTACGAATAAATCTGCCAGTTCTCGCATCTCAGTTTTTTTCTATTAATTTCTTATTATAGGCGCGCTGCACCCAAATGATGATACCTACTGCGATGAGTGCCATAGGAGCCAAAAGCATAAAGCCATTGTTGTGGTACCCCATGGCAAACAAGCCGGTTTCCTGTCCAGGGGTGGAATTTCCCAATATCGGAAATCCGAACAAGGTACCGGAGCCCAGCAATTCTCTGAAAAATGCGACGGTGACCAAGATGAGGCCATACCCGGCGCCGTTACCCACCCCATCTAAGAATGAACGCCAGGGGGTATTGCCCAGCGCAAAGGCCTCGAAGCGCCCCATGATGATGCAATTGGTGATGATCAAGCCCACGAATACGGAGAGCTGCTTGCTGACATCATAAGCAAAGGCGCGCAATACCTGGTCGACTAAAATCACTAGGGCAGCCACCACGACGAGCTGTACGATAATCCGAATCCGATTGGGAATCAGGTTCCTGATTGCGGAAATGACCACATTTCCGAAAGCGATTACCACGGTGACGGATATGCCCATGACAATGGCCGGGACCAGCTTGGCGGTAACCGCCAGGGCCGAACAAATACCCAACACCTGTACGGTAATCGGGTTGTTGTCGTTAAAGGGATCGGTGACGAGTTTTCGGTTTCGCTTGGAAAGCAGCGGTTCTATTTTTCTCTGGGTCTTAACTGCCGTTTCAGCCATGATCGCGCATTTTTAATTTTTTGAAATAAGGGAGATACAGCTGTAAGCGGTCGTATATCATCGCGGTCACACCATTGCTGGTAATGGTAGCCCCCGAAATCGTATCGACTTCGCCATCGTCCTTCTTATCCCGATTCGCATCCCTATACCCTTTAACAGCGGTTATTCCCCTAAACTGCCCCTGATCATCGAAAATCTTTTCTGATCGGTACTGATTCTGAAAATAAGGCTGCGTGATTTCAGCACCCAAACCAGGCGTCTCTGAAGCGTGGTCAAAAGTGATGCCATACACCGTATTCAGATCGCTATCGAGTGAAACATAACCCCAGATCGGACCCCACAACCCATGCCCGTAAAGGGGCATAATGTAGTATGTTTGGCCATCTTTCTCCGCTTTAAAAATAGGCAATCCCTGCGCAGCGAGGGGCTTCTTCATCTCGGTAGCCAGATCGATATGAAAAGCAGGCGTTTTTGGGTTTTCAACCGCATTGCCGCTATCGTCGAGCACCAAAGCCTTCTCGATATATTCTTTATAGCTCTCAGCCGCATCGCTTCGATCTACCTGTACGCGAATGGCGCGCAAAATGCTCTGCATCTTTTCTAAATCCGCATTTTCTCGTTGAAAAGGCTCGAGCGAGATCGCTGCTACCGATAGTAGGGTGCCGACCGCGATTACCAAGACGGTTGCGAAGATGACGGTATAACCGTTTTTATTTGTATCCCATGCCATACCGCTACAAAGTTAAGAATTAGCTATCGCTGATCGGTATCGCCGCTGCCTTTTTTTGATGTTTGATGCAATGACGACGTGGTCGATCAAAGGCGCCATCACATTCATAAACAAAATGGCCAGCATCACGCCTTCCGGATATGCGGGGTTAAACACCCGAATCAGTATGCTCATCAAGCCTATTAAAAATCCGTAGATCCATTTACCCCGGGTCGTCTGCGCAGCCGAAACCGGATCGGTGGCCATAAATGCGATACCGAACATGAAACCGCCGAGCAGCAAGTGTTTCCACCAGGGAAAGGACATCAAAGCACCGCTTCCAATCGCATTGAAGGTCAAGCCCATCAGCGAAGCACCGATCAGGGCGGATAGCATGATGCGCCAGCTGCCGACGCCGGTATAGATCAGGATGATAGCGCCGATCAATATGGCCACGACGGAAGTCTCGCCGACTGAACCGGGAATCAAACCGACAAACATACGCATGGTACCGCCTGTCACCGCATGCCCCAGGCCGAGTTTACCGAGCAGGGACTCACCTGAAATCGCATCTGTCGCAGTGGCGCCGGCTACCCATATATCGCCGGACATAAAGGTCGGATAAGCAAAAAAGAGAAAAGCCCGTGCGACCAAAGCGGGATTTAATACATTCATCCCCGTACCGCCAAAGGCCTCTTTGCCGATTATCACTGCAAAAACTACGGAGACGGCCAACATCCATAGGGGTAAATCCACCGGAACGATCAGGGGTATCAACATACCGGTTACGAGGTAGCCTTCATTCACCTCATGGCCACGCAAAACGGCGAAGGTAAATTCCACGGTCAGCCCGACTGTATAGGATACGATGACCAGGGGCAAAACCCTGCGGGCGCCAAAGCGAAACATTTCCCAAAAACCGTGTGCGCCGGGCAGTTGGATAAAGTGTTGATAGCCCACATTGTACATACCGAATAACAAAGCGGGAATCAGTGCGATGACAACCGTACCCATCACCCGTTTCAGGTCTACACCGTCTCGGATGTGCACGCCGTTCTTCGTGGTTTGATTCGGGGTGAAGAAAATCGTATCAAACGCATTGACCACCGGCTGGTACTTGTGCAGCTTGGGGGTTTCGCGCACCTTAGACTGGAGCGCATCAAAAAAATTTCGCAACGGTTTCATGGCATACGGGTATGGAGTTTAGCCGACCTCTTCAATCATTAAATCCAGGCCTTCTCGGATGATCGATTGGCACTCGGTCTTGGAAGGACAAACGAACTCTGGCAAAGCGTAATCCTCAGGTGCGATCTCATAAATCCCGAGCTTTTCCATCCTATCGATGTCTTTTGTCAGGGTTGCCTTGAGCAATTCCATGGGATATAAGTCGAAGGGGAAAACCTTTTCGTAGAGCCCCGTGACCACCAAAGCCCGGTGCTCCCCATTGGTATTGGTGTCCAATGCATACCTTTTATTCGGCGTCAGCCAGGAGAAAAACCCCGCTCTGGAAAGGCTAAACCGCTTTCTGTCGGGCAGCAACCACCCCATAAACCGGTGTGCATTCCCTTCTGGAATGGCGGTGATTTGGTTGTGATACCAACGCAGAAACCCTTCTTCTCGCACTTGTGTACCGGTTAACGGATTGCCGGAGATCAAGCGTTTGCCGCCAGTCTTTACATTACCAGCTGTGATCGAACTGATCTGCGCACCCGCCAAAGCCCGGTAGTATTTGGGTTGCTTGACTTGAGAGCCGGCCAAAGCCACCACGCGCTCGGGCGAAAACACGCCTTTTACAAACGCATGTCCGATCACAACTAGGTCGGGTGCTTGTACCGTCCATACCTTTTCCCCTGGATTGATCGGTCGGGTGTGGTGAATTTGCACGCCGACATTGCCGGCGGGATGCGGGCCGTGCACCCTATGATATGCGATTCCGTCCATGCCGCCCAATGGCGAGTCGGTATCAGAAGCGCGAAGTGAAATGTGTACCTGGCCCGGGGTGAGCCGTTTCAAAACCGCAACCGCCTTGGCGATCTCTGCGCGCTTATCCCTTAGCGAGAAGGTGTAATCGGGTGCCAATGGATGGCTGTCAAAGCCAGAGATATAAATGTCTCGTGGCTCGTCATCCGGGTTGGCGACAATGGCATAGGGGCGTTGTCGTATGTAGGGCCACAGTCCGCTACGGCATAGGAAGGCCTTGAGCGCCTCAGCCGAGGAGTTCGATATAACGGGTACGCGAAATGCTTCGTAATCGATCCGGTCGCGGTCGGCCAAAATGCGAATCTCCATTATTTTACGCCGGGCACCGCGCTGGATTTCAACCACCTCTCCACTTACGGGAGAGACCACCTTAATGCGCGCATCGCGCTTGGTGTAAAAGAGGGGCGTTCCGGCTTTGACTTCCGCACCTTCTCCGAGCAGCAATTTCGGCGTTTCGCCGTGAAAATCATCGGGTGTGATGGCGTAGACGCTCGACTTGGGGGCAGCTGCAATCGAAGGCACCGATTCCCCGGTTAATTTGATATCGAGTCCCCGTCTGAATCGAATGTCCTTTGACATGAGGAAAAATGGGGTTGATTTATGCGCAAAAATCCGTGCAAATTTAATTAATTTGCCCATGTTAGAACAAAGTTTGCGCGCCGATGTTTTTCGGGTCTTAAGAAAGTAATTTTATGCGTTTCTCAATTTTATCGCCCTTCGCTTTGTTTTTATTTGTGCCGTACCATTCGTACGCCCAGTACTTTAAAACCATTACGCCGCCCGAGCATATCAAAACTGTAAAACTCATCAAGTGGGCAGATAACTCGTTCACACCCATCGTTGAGAAGGGGGATTCCCTCGTACTGAGTTTTGATGACTTGACAGGCGCATTAAAAGATTACCGCTACACCATCGTTCGCTATACACACGACTGGAGAGAATCAAACCTATTTCAATCCGAATATCTGAGTGGACTGCGTACCGCTTACATTCAAGCGCGCGGACAATCCCAGCAAACCCAAGTGAACTACCAACACTACAAGGTGGTTTTTCCCAATTCGGAGATGCGGATTCGACTTTCGGGTAACTATGGCATTCGCGTTTTTTTACAAGACATCGACAAGCCGATCATCGAGCGGCGGTTTTGCGTATACGAGGAAGGCAGTGACATCGAGCTAAATGCGGGACAGCGCACAACTGGAAATGCGTTAACGCAACAGCAGCTCAGCGCCAAAGCGGTTGTCAAGCCGTATCTGGATCTGAGCCGAAACAGCCGGCAAGTCTATGCGTATGCTTTTCAAAACAGCAATTGGAATACGCTAAAAGGCGCTATTAACCCCCGATTTATCCACCAAAATACCCTAGATTATTCCCTTTCAAAAAAACTGCGATTCCCAGGCGGAAGCGAATTTCGCTCGTTCGATACCAAGAGCTTGATTTCGGGTGGTATTTCTATTTCCAAACTGCGTGATATAGATGGTATTGCCCATACCTATCTCAAAGCAGATATCCCTCGAAATGGAAGGGCTTACAGTTTTTTTGGAGACATCGACGGGGCATTTGTCATTCGCAATGTCGAAAGGCTCGACGAGTACAATGCTGCGCGCAATGCCGATTATACCTGGGTTCACTTTAGCCTGAACACCTTTAACCCGCTGTTGAAGAAGGATATTTACGTCGTGGGTGCTTTTAGCGATTGGCAACTGACCCGAGAAAACAAAATGCATTTCAACCGAGCAGCGCGCAGGTACGAATCGGCTATCCTACTCAAACAGGGTTTTTATAATTACGCTTACGCCATCCGAGACCGAGTTTCCGGAGTGGTGCGCTATGCAGCTGTTGACGGCTCGCATTGGCAAACGGAAAACGAATACCATTTCCTGTTGTACATCCGGCTGTGGAACGAGCGATTCGACCGGTTGATCGGAACGGCACATGCCAACTCGGTGAATCGGTAAGCATGCATGGCACGAACCCAATCCACTCACGAGACCCGAGCGACGCACCCATTCGAATCGCAGCCCACCCATGCAACAACCCAATCGCACCGACGCAGTACGCCGAAACCAACCGAGTACAACCAAACCGACGAGCCGCAAAACCATCCCTTTAGTCCGCCCCTCGCTTACATACCCAAATTTTCAGGTGTGGATTTCGCTGTATTTTTGATTTTTAACCCCCTTGGGCGTACCCGAATTTTCATATTCTCCTTATCTTTGTATCCACGGCGCAATAACCATTAAAACCGAAGATAATTATGTCCAAAGGCGCTTTCAACGTACCCCACCCGGTTAACGAACCCGTCTTGAGTTACGCACCCGGCTCCCCGGAGCGCCGGGCGCTGCAATCCGCTTACGAAGAGATGTATCGAGCGTGTACAACGGTCCCCCAATTCATAAATGGCGCAGCGGTTTCTACCGGCGAGAAAATTCCCATTAGACCACCCCACGACCACCAGCATACGGTAGGCTATTGGTACGAAGGCGATCAAAACGATGTAAAAGCGGCGATCGAAGGGGCGCTCGAGGCGCGCAGCCGATGGGCTGCTGTGGGTTGGGCGCAGCGCGCAGCCATATTTTTAAAGGCAGCCGACTTAATCGCAGGGCCCTACCGTGCCCAAATCAATGCCGCTACCATGATCGGGCAGTCCAAAAATGCGATTCAAGCGGAAATCGATGCAGCCTGTGAGCTGGTCGACTTTTTACGCTTCAACGCATACTATATGGCGCAAATTTACAAAGACCAACCCGAATCGGCACCCGGCATCTGGAACCGTTTGGAATACCGTCCGCTCGAAGGATTTACGTTTGCGGTAACCCCTTTTAACTTTACGGCGATTGCCGGCAACCTGCCGAGCTGCATGGCACTGATGGGCAACGTGGTGGTGTGGAAGCCCTCTGACAAGCAGGTTTTATCGGCCTACTACCTGATGCAGGTATTTGAAGAAGCGGGTGTGCCTCCCGGTGTTATCAATATGGTGATGGGCGACCCGGCTGAAACCGCAAGGACTGTTTTTGCCCATCCGGACTTTGCCGGCGTCCACTTTACGGGTTCTACCCATGTCTTTAAAGACATCTGGAAAGCGATTGGGAATTGTATTCACACGTATAAAACCTATCCGCGAGTCGTAGGCGAAACCGGTGGCAAGGATTTTGTCATCGCCCATCCGACTGCACAGCCCGACCAAGTGGCTACGGCTTTGGCCCGGGGTGCCTTTGAGTACCAAGGACAAAAGTGCTCCGCTGCCTCTCGTGCCTACCTCCCCCAAAGCCTGTGGGAAGGGATAAAAGAAAGGCTCAACCAGCAGATCGAGCGCATGAGAATGGGCAGCCCTGCAGATTTTGGAAACTTTATCAACGCGGTGATCGACCGAAAGGCATACGCCCGCATCACGGGCTACATCAATCGGGCGAAAGAGAGTGCCGAGGCGGAAATCATTTCAGGTGGTGCGTTTGACGATGCGGAAGGGTATTTCATCAGTCCGACGGTTATCCAAACCACAAATCCAAAGTACGAGACCCTGGTCGAGGAGATTTTTGGTCCGGTATTGACCGTATACGTGTATGCGGACGACAAATGGCGGGAAACGCTGGATTTGATCGATGAGACTTCCCCCTATGCACTGACCGGTGCCGTATTCAGCCGGGATCGCTACGCCATTGAGGTGGCTACCGAAAAATTAACCGATGCGGCCGGTAATTTTTACATCAACGACAAGCCCACCGGCGCGGTGGTGGGCCAACAACCCTTTGGCGGCGGACGCGCCTCGGGTACCAATGACAAAGCGGGCTCCAAGTTAAACTTACTGCGTTGGACATCCCCCCGAACGATTAAGGAAAATCTCGTACCCCCTACCGACTTCCCTTATCCCTTTATGCAAAAGGGGGGTAAAGAACAAGTTGAAAGCCAGGTCAGGGAAGCCGTGCACAAACTCAAAGACCTGGGCAGTGATATCATAACCCGCCTAAGTGAGAAAAAGTAATGCGCATCTGTGTAGAAAGCCCGACCAAAACCCCAAGTCCTTTACTCGGAAATCCCCATGGGGTCATGTATCGACAAAGCGCCGATAATATTGATCAGTCGGTGGTTTAACCCCAGCACTTGCTCGAGCCTGCTGAATTTTCACACATCTTTAGCAGCTGTTTTTATTCTCTTTTAGCTGCTTATACACTGAGTATTCTAGGTAAAAACGCCTCGATTGCGGCACCGACCCATACGATTAAAGACAATACCTGCTTAGGCCTTTCGGACTTTCCAACCATTGCGAAAAAACCTTCTAATCGGGTTAAGAGATTCGATCTCATACCTTCTCGCTTCTTCCATATACTTTGGGAATAAGAGAACGAGTAAGGATTGAATGCCGAAAACTAATGCGACGGCAGTCCCAGCTGAAATATGCCCCCTATCTCCTATATCCATATCAAAAAAGTGCAAGTAAATTAAAAACACTAGCACGGTTCCAAGTGTGAGTGCTATTCTAAACCTACGGGACCTAAAAATACGGTAACTATAATTATACATAACGCATCATTTTTTATATTGGTTTTCTCGTATATCGTGTTGTATATCGTCATGCGAACTGGTTTTTTCTGGAATTGGTTCTTTCCGTTTTTCTGGTTCTTCAAACTGACAATCTAAGCAAGCGCTAGGCTCTATCATGACTTCTTTAGGTGGTTTTTTCCGTTTTTCTGCCATCTCTTCTTTTGCTGAAACACGACCCAGGCAATATGCGGCAACACATGCATAAACAACAGCAGGCCCTTCAGGTCCCGCAAAGGCGGCTACCGCAACTGCGGCGACCACTTCTGGTTTTCCACTTTGCTGTTGAAATTCTTCCCGCCAAGACTCGTATTTACTCTTTTTAGAAGATGGTACTTCTTTAAGAGAAGCTTGACCCTTAGAAGGTGGCTGAGGATTTGAAATTGTAGCGGCTATGGGTTCAAATCGCAGACGGGCTCGGTTACCGGAAATTTGAATAGAACCCTTCCCAAATATTTTGCCGTTCTCGTCTAAGTAATTCACGCGTTTGTAATCACGGCTCAGGGGTTGCACTTGAAAATCCACCTCGCCATCCAAATCCAAATCATAGGCGTAGTTACCCGAAGACAACCGATAGATGTGAATATTTCTCGAGCGACCATGGGCGGATAGGGCAACGGAAAAACCCGCCGCTGCCGATTTGCCATTTATCGCTAGAAAATTAGACTGGAGATCGAGCGGGTGATAGTCATTTATCACCACTTCCGGATGGGAATCAGCGCCTTGACTTTTTGCGCCCGGATCGAGATTGCCAAGCAGATTGGAATTGCTACAACCCGTAAAACCCTGTATGCAGATCAGAGCCGGAAACAGGATAACTCTTTTCACAATGCTGGGTTTAATCTTTATCTCATTCAATGCAAATATAATATATAGCACTGATAAATACAAATGCGATATAATTTTTATGTATGTAAATGGTACCTTTGTACTATGGGAATATGCCAAAAATCCTTTACCAGAGCGGGTAACTCAGATCTTTCAAGTTGGGTGTAACAAAACATGAGACTTTGGAAATTTTGAGACCGGTGGTCACCCGATAAAAAAAGCGTGTAAGATGAAAGTGGATCGCATACATAAGACAGAGATAATTGAAGATCGGGTTTAAAAATTGGGATGGGTACAACACTGCTGTGCATGGTCGAATCCTTTCCCCCGAAGACAAATAGAGGCAGCGATTGACCCGTGGCATATACGAAGAAGAAAAGTCTAGTTCTTTATTTGGTGATTTAAAATCTTTGTATTACATTTGCAGCATATGGGTCTGTGTAGAAAGTCAAGCCCTTCATTTCAAGGGTCTCATCAATACAGTGAGCAAAACCATACGTTTTCAATTGTGAAGACTTTACTTAAACTCGCCTTATCGCTTATTCTAATTATAGGGCTTTCCAGTTCTTGTCGTGAAAACAGCACTATGGGTGACAGCAGTGTAAACCCATATCAAAGAGATATAGTCAAAAAAGAAGTCAAAGACAAGGGCTTGATCACTAGCTTGATTCATTTAGAAAACGCCTTTTTAAAACACAGCAACCACAGCTTAGCTTTTGACCACACACATATTTTAAAACTATCTCCAGATGGGCGTTCTGCTTCCGTATTGTTCGTCAATCAAATAGGCTTTAGCAAAGAGAATTCGGAAAATTACGGGTTTGCAGCAGCGGTTCGAGATGGTAAATTATACAACCCCATAATCGTAAAAACTTCGAGGATATGAGAAATTTGCTGATTTACTACATCGCCATCTTACTCCCCATTCCACTTATCTACTGGGGCTTATACCATTTTGGTGCTACATTTGTTCTTGTCGCGCTCCTCTCATACGCCATGATATATAGAAAATTTACGGATGGCAAACGATTAATGGAAAAAGGGCTGCTCCGGAAAGCGGATTTTTGGAAGTTTGCCATCATCCCTTTTTGGCATTCTTTTTGTATTTTTAGGTATTTCAGAGAGTTGTATTTCGAGAAATGAGCACGCTGGCATAACGATCTGCCCACCCAAAGCCCTGTATTTCCCTTTTTTCGGGTTTCCCGCTGGGATGCACCTGAGCCCGTGCCTTAGTTTTTTGATTTTATCCCTATGGGATTAGCCTGAAAAGGGGTATTTTTTGGTTTTGGTCTTTTGTATCGTTTAAAAAGCGGGGCATATTTTTTTGGTTTTTTGGCAGTTTGTAAAGGGGTTATTTTTTGATCCTGTGGCCAACCCGGCTGATTCTTATCTAACTATTTGTCCTTGAGTTAGTCTGAAGATCTGAACTCGTTTTTTTGCTTTTGGCCTTTAGATGCGGGGGTATTTTTCGTCCTTGTGGGACGTCTGAAAATGGGATACTTTTTGTTTTTCTCTCTGTGTGGTAATTTAAAAAGATGTTCTCGCTTTTTGTCTTTGTCCTTTGGAACGGTTTTTTGGTTTTCCCCTGTGGGGCGTTTTGAAAAAGGGGCTTTTTTCTTTGGCATTTATTCAAAAACCATACTTTTGTCACTCGCCTTCTAACGAAGAATCGATTCAGTTGGGTAACGGATTTAGGATAAAAAAACGCTTGTGAGACGGACGGTATAAAAAGCCCTTTGCGAATTGTCTCTATCCCAACGAGAAATAGCCCACCCCGTATATAGCGCCCTGCCGTCTATTTACTTCTCGGTAAACAGCCTGATCCGAAGTTTCAAGCTGTAAAAAGGGACGACAGATAGCAACATCTCTTTCCATGAAAATTTCAAGTGCCGCATCCGCAAAATGCGTATCAAGGGGACCCAAAAGAGGACCAAAAAGGAGCGCAGCGGCCGCTCCAATTTGGGAAACCAGGCGGAAAACAAACCCCAAAGGGAACAAAAATCGAAATGATATATATCCAGCGATTCACCAGCCTATTTTTAGGTACACTGCGACCATGTCCACAGACCTATCGAGGAGAGCCTTAAAAATGAGTTGAGTTTTCTCATAATTTACCCACTCGGCAAATATAGTCATAATAATTGCATTTTCAAAATTTTTACGCATCGCTTTAATAAAATTAGCTAAAAAATAGCGGGCTAACCAATGGATTTCTATCTAAGTGGTGTGAGGCCAAAACAAAGATCTCAGTGCTTAAAGTGTCGCATGCCGGTAAAGACCATGGGCATGCCGTGTGCGTCAGCCGCGGCTATGCTCTCCGCATCGCGAATGGAGCCCCCGGGCTGCACGATAGCCGCAATGCCTGCTCCTGCGGCAAAATCGACGACATCTCGAAAGGGGAAAAAGCCATCGGAAGCCAATACCAATCCCTCGGCCTGCTTTTCTTTGGCGCGCCTTATGGCGAGTTGAGCTGCCCAAATGCGGTTGGTCTCTCCCCCGCTTATGCCCAAGGCTCGGCCCTGGGAAGCCACTGCGATGGCGTTGCTCTTTACGTGCTTGACCACCCGTTGGGCAAAGTGCAGGTCTTTCAGCTGTGTTTCGGTGGGCTTTGCTCGGGTGACCGTCTTAAAATCTTTTGAAAAGCAGTTGTCGACTTGTTGCACCAGTAAACCCCCATCCACTTTTACGTACGCCAGCCGATCGCTCAGATCGGTCTCGATCCGGATGAGGCGTACATTTTTCTTTTTGGAAAAGACCGCCAGTGCTTCATCGGAAAAATCGGGGGCCGCGATGAGCTCCAAAAATATCCGATTCAGGGATTTAGCCGTTTGGGCATCCAGCTGCCGATTAAAGGCGACAATGCCGCCAAATATGGAGATCGGATCGCATGCATAAGCACCTGACCAAGCCTCGGAAACCGTTGCGCCCAGCGCCACGCCACAAGGGGTAGCGTGTTTGACCCCACAACAGGCCGGCGCGCCAAAATCCTGTACGAGCTTCCAAGCCATATCCATATCGCGTAGGTTGTTAAAGGATAGGGTCTTGCCGTGCAGCTGCACAAAGTCGCGCAGGGCGCCCGGCTGTGTGGTATCGGTGTAAAAAGCCCCCTTTTGGTGGGGGTTTTCGCCATAGCGCAAATCCATCCGCTTTTGAAAAGAGCCTTGGAGATAGGTCGGCATCTCTTCTTCCAAGAGCCGCTTGGAAATGGCCGCATCGTAAGCAGCGGTGAGGTTGAATACTTTACCCGCCAACAACTGGCGGGTTTTCAGTGCAGTGTCACCCCGTGTTTTGATCTCTTTCATCACCCAATCGCAATCCGATACATCGGAGATGACCGTCACATCGAAAAAAGATTTAGCCGCTGCGCGGAGCATGGCAGGTCCGCCGATATCGATAAACTCGACCAGCGCTTCCAACGCCAGGCCGCTGTTGGCATTTTTAAAAAACGGATACAGGTTGACCACTACCATGTCGATGGGGTCGATATGGAGTTCGGAAAGGGTTTGCATGTGTTCGGACCGCTTTCGCTTAGCCAATATGCCCGCGTGCACGTATGGGCTCAGCGTTTTTACACGCCCGTCTAAAATCGCTGGAAAATGGGTTACTTCGGCTACATCGATGGCATCGATTCCCTTTGCTTTGAGATGGGCCAAGGTGCCGCCGGTGGAGATGAGCTGATAGCCCTGTGCGACCAAAAAGCCGGCCAATTCTTCGATATGCGTTTTGTCTGAAACGCTCAGTAAAGCGCTTTTTTTCATCGCTTTTTCGTTGGATATGCTTGCCTTTGGGAAGCGGTGCTCGATCGTTTTTCTGCTATTATCTTTTGGACGGTTCCCACCAAAAGGGCGTGTTCTATTCGCTGTATTTTTTGTTGTAAGCTATCCGGGGTTTCCCCTGGGGAAAGCCTGAGCCTTTGCTGCGCGATGATTTTGCCTTCGTCCACTCCGGCGGTCACATAGTGCACACTGGCACCGCTCTCTTTTTCTCCGTTTTCTATGACCGTCCGGTGTACCCTTTTCCCATAAAATCCCCTGCCCCCGTATTGGGGCAGCAAGGCCGGATGCAGGTTGATGATTTTGCTCGGCCATTTTTTACAGAAATCAGCGGACAGGATCGACAGAAATCCCGCTAAGACGATTAAATCCACCCGGCCGGCTAGTATGCGGTGTATATTTTCGGAGAGGTGTTCATCGCGTTTGAATTGAAAGCTGGGAATGCCCGCCTCCGCAGCGCGTTGCAAACCATAGGCTTGGCGGTCGGCGATCACACATTCGATACGGGCTTGCAATCGGCCCGAATGCACGGCATCGATAAGGGCTTGTAGGTTGGCGCCCTGTCCCGAAATCAATACGCCTATTCGAAATCGGGGTGCGTCAGTCATGTAAGATCAACTTTTGGCTGCCCGTCTGAACCCGGCCAAACACAAAACAGCGCTCCCCCTGTGTCTCGAGGACCTCCTGCGCCCTTTCCAACTGTTCTGGCGACACCACCACCACCATACCCACGCCCATATTGAAGGTCGCATACATCTCCGAATCGGTGATGGCACCGCGTACTTGGATGTGTTTGAATATATCGGGCGTGGGTATGGCCTTCAAATCCAGTACAGCCGTCAGCCCCTTGGGCGTGATGCGCGGCAGGTTTTCGGGTAGTCCACCACCGGTAATGTGCGCCAGGCCGTGGACGAATACACCGCTGTCGAGCAAGGCGTGGATGGCGTGGTGGTAGAGTCGGGTGGGGGTGAGCAGGGTTTTGTACAGGGGTTTGCCCCCGAAGGTTTCGCAAAAGTCGGGCAATGCTTTTCGAACTAGGGAAAAGCCGTTGCTGTGGAGCCCTGAAGCGGGGAGGCCTAGGATGATATCGCCCGTCCGAATGCGCGTCCCGTCGATGCAATTGGCCTTTTCGACCACGCCGACACAAAAGCCGGCTATGTCGCAGTCCCCTTCCCGATACATGTCCGGCATCTCGGCGGTTTCTCCACCCACCAGTGCCGTGCCGGTCTCTCGACAGGCCTTGGCCATACCGCCGACGATTTCAGCTGCTATTTCGGGGTTCAGCTTTCCACAAGCGAGGTAATCGAGAAAGAAAAGCGGTTTGGCTCCGTGGCACAAAATGTCGTTCGCACACATGGCAAAGCAATCGATGCCGATGGTATCGTATTGACCTACTGCAATGGCGACTTTTAATTTGGTGCCTACCCCATCAGTGCCGGAAACCAAGATGGGTTCCCGGTAACCCGACAGCTTATACAGGGCGCCAAAGCTGCCCAGTTCGCTCAACACATTGGGGTTTGCGGTCGCTTTGACCGCTTGCCGGATCGCCTTTACGGTTCGGTAACCGGCTTCCTTGTCTACGCCGGATTCCTTATAGGTCAGCATGGGCTAAGCGATTTTTTTTGTCATCGGGTGAGACGGGATATCGCGCTGTAAAACAACCGAAACAATGGTTTGGGCTGCCCAGCATGTCTACCAGGCTTTCCATACTTAAAAAGTCCAGGGAGTCGGCGCCGAGATGCGTTGCCAATTCCGCTTTGTCCATGCGCGCCGAGATCAAGTCTTTTTTATCGGGTGTGTCGATCCCCAAAAAACAGGGTGCCACGATGGGGGGCGAGGCGCTGCGCAGGTGAATCTCTCGGGCCCCCGCTTCGCGCAGGATTTTGACCAAGCGCTTGCTCGTGGTGCCCCGCACGATGGAATCATCCAAAACGACGATGCGCTTGTCTTTTACCTGGGAGGGGATCGGGTTGAGCTTTAGGTTGACGACGCGTTCGCGCATCTCCTGGGTGGGGACGATAAAAGAGCGACTCATATAGCGGTTCTTCACGAGGATGGGGCAAAACGGAATGCCGGAGGCTTTGGCATAACCGATGGCTGAAGGGACGCCGGAGTCGGGGACGCCGATCACCACGTCGGCTTCTACTGGGCTTTGTTCGAATAGCTTTTCACCACCCCGAACGCGGAACTCGTACACATCCCGGTTCTCAATCCTCGAATCCGGGCGTGCAAAATAGATGTATTCAAACGAACAGGTGCGGTGCTTGGGCTGGCTGGCATAGTGAATGGATCGCATGCCCCGCTCGTCGACGATAACCAGCTCACCCGGATCCAAATCCCGGATGTAGGTAGCCCCTACGGCGTCTAGGCCACAGGTTTCCGAGCTGAATACCCAGGTACCCGCATCCAGCTCACCCATACAGAGGGGGCGGATGCCGTTTGGATCTCGAAAGGCGGCCAGCGAATTCGGCATTAAGGCTAAGACGGAATAGCCCCCCCGAATCGCTTGGGTCGTGCTCGTAACCGCTTGCGCAATTCCCTTTGAAAGGTGTTTTTGGATCAGGCGCAAGATGACTTCTGTATCGGAGGTGGCTAAAAAGTGAACCCCTTCTCGCTCCAATGCGGCACGCAGGGCGTGATCGTTCACCAGATTACCGTTTTGCGCGATGGCGAGCAGGGACTCACCCCTGTCATTCTGTGCGTATAGGGGCTGGAAATTCAACTTTCGACTGTCTCCAGAGGTGGTATAGCGGGTGTGCCCAATCGCTGCATTTCCCTGGAATCGATCGATATCGGCAATGGACTTAAAGGCGTCCAAAACCAATCCTTCCCGCTTAAAGGTATGGATTTGTCCGTTGCGTGAGACGGAAAGGCCACAAGCTTCTTGCCCGCGATGTTGCAGGGCAAACATGCCGAATTGCGCCAGTGAAAAGGTATCGATATACCGGGGGGCGTAGACCCCGAAAATGCCGCATTCCTCCTGCATGGCATCCCGGGGTTCCCGTTCTGGAAACCGCCGGTAGTAATCGGAGCGAAATAGTTGTGTCCATTGCGCTTTTGTCTCCATGATGGTGGCCCTTTATCTTCGTTTTAACCCATGCATTCCAATCGCTGCAGAATCTCGGCATAAGCCTCCCGCACAGCGCCCAAATCCCGGCGAAAGCGATCTTTATCGAGCTTTTTCAGCGTAGCCTTGTCCCACAGTCGACACGTATCCGGGCTGATCTCGTCGGCCAGTAAGAGATCGCCGCCTGCGTCTTTGCCGAACTCGAGTTTACAATCGACCAAAACGATGCCCACGCGATCGAATTCCGCTTGTAACAGTGCGTTGATCTGAGCGGTTGTATTGTAAATCTCCTTCAATTCGGCATAAGTGGTCACCCCCAAAGCGACGGCGTGGTCATCGTTGATCAAGGGGTCGCCCAAGGCGTCGTCCTTGTAGCAGAGGTCGCAAATGGCATTTGGGGGGCGGGTGCCCTCTTGGATCCCCAGCCGTTTGGCCATGCTGCCGGCTATCCAATTGCGGGGAATCACCTCCAACGGTATGATGGATACGCGCTTGCAGCGCTGCTCCCGATCGCTTATCTTTTCGATGAAGTGGGTGGCGATGCCGTGTTGTGCCAATAGCTCGAATAGATGGGTGCTAATCGCATTGTTAAACACACCTTTGTCCGATACAACACCGCGCTTTTGCGCATTGTAGGCTGTCGCATCGTCTTTGTAGTGGATGATGACTTCGTCCGGCCGTTCGGTGCTGTACACCTGCTTGGCTTTGCCCTCGTAGAGAAAATCTCGCTTTTCTGGTATATCGCTCATGTAATCTGCTGTTTGGGGTACGTAGAAATTTCGTGTCGATCGAGATAGGTCTGCGTCCCAAAAAATCTGTAATCCACCATCGTTTTAATCGCTATGTAAAATAGGCGACACCGTTCTCAAAAATATCGTGATACGAAACGTCGGGAATGTTCTGCATCAGCCCCGCCTCGTAGCGCTCTGGATGTCCCATCCGTCCGAATACCTGGCCGCATGGACTCGTAATGCCTTCTATGCCCAATAGGGATCCATTGGGATTTTGTGGTCGTGCCAAGGCCACCGCACCGCTCTCGGTCGTATATTGGGTAGCGATTTGCCCCATTTCAATCAGGTCTTTGAGCGTCTTTTTGCCAGCTACAAAACGCCCTTCTCCATGGGAGATGGGAATGGTGAATTCGCGATCTTTCATCCCCTGTAACCAGGGCGAGTCGGCATTGACCACGCGCACGCGTACCATTTGAGAGCGGTGTAGGGCGATGTGGTTACAGGTTAAGGCAGGTGAATCCGCTTGCAGGCTGCGCACTTCACCGTAGGGCAGCAAGCCGCTCCGCACCAAGGCCTGAAAGCCATTGCATATGCCCAAAATCAAAACGCCTCGTATCAATGACTTTTGAATTTCTTCCCGAATGTACGGATTTCGCAGCACGGTTGCGATAAATTTACCCGAACCGTCGGGTTCATCGGCTGCGCTAAAGCCACCTGGGATACAGATGATTTGTGCCGCTTTAATGGCTCGTCTCATTCGCCTTATGGATTCGGCTATGGATTGGGCGCTCAAATTGCAAAACACGAACTCCTGTGTGTTGGCGCACGCATCGCAGAAAGCCTTGGCGGTGTCGTACTCGGAATTGGTGCCCGGAAATACGGTGATCAACGCCCGGGGCCTGCCAAAATGTCGGCGGGTCACGGGCCCTTTCGTCCTGTCGCCAACGGGCATATCCCATTTGGGTGCTGGCGGGGCCTGGGTGGGAAAAATGGATTCCAACGGCGCTTTCCAGGCTTGCTTGACCACGGATATGGGCACTTCAATATCGTTAAAGACAAAGGTTTTGGAGTGGGGAACAGCCGCTCCCAGTATGTGGAGGGCGTCGGCTGATTCGGGCTTTTCGCGGGACTGGAAGACCAGGGCGCCGGGCAGGTATTTCATCAGGGGCAAATCGGTGGAAATCCGAAGGCCCACTTCATTTCCAAAGGCCATCGAGCTAAGCGTTTCAGCCAATCCACCTGCCTTTACCGCCATGGCAGCCTTAATTTTTCCGTCTTTCACCCGCTGGTGAAAATTTTGGTAGGCCGTGGTGAGCTGCTTTACATCGGGCAAAAAATCGGTGTCGTATGCCGGGATGAAGGCGCATATATAGCCCGATTCGACCGGTAGGGTAGCTGGGGTAGCGCGTTGAACAAGAGATGGGCAAACGGCAAAAGAAATCAGGGTAGGGGGGACGTGCATATCCCGATAACTGCCGCTCATACTATCTTTTCCGCCGATAGCGGGAATTTCAAAGTCCCGTTGTGCTCGAATGGTTCCGAGCAATGAGCCCAGCGGTTTTCCCCAATTTTTTGGGTCTGTGCCCAAACGCTCGTAATACGACTGAAAAGACAGGCGAATAGCGGGGTAATAGCCGCCGCCAGCGACGATTTTGGCAATGGAATCCAACACGGCAAAATAGCCCCCGTGGTAACAACTCCAGCGGCTCACAGCTGGGGAAAAGCCCCAGGCGGCCATGCTGGTCGTATGGGTCATCCCCTGGGTGGGTATCTTTTGAATGCTGACATCCTCAGGCGTATCCCCCGTTTGACCGCCCAGCGGAAAGAGTACCGTACCCCGACCGATACTGGCATCGAATTGTTCTTTCAAACCCTTTTGCGAGCTGTGGTTGAGCGCTTGCAAGCGGTTGAGGTAACCCGCTTTTGTAAATTGTGATTCGGTGAAGGGCGTGTCGCCCATTCCATCGGCTATGCAGGCCCGAGCTCGTTTGTGCACGCCGTTGGTATCTAAAAAACGGCGATCTAGGACTGCGATTTCACGTCCTTGCCAGATCAGGGCCAGCTGTGCCCGTTCGGTTACCGTCGCCACGGCGGTAGCCGCTAGATTTTCTGCTGCAGCACATTCGATAAAGCGCTGTGCATCTGCAGCGGCTACGACGACTGCCAGCCGTTCCTGGGACTCGGAAAGGGCGATTTCCGTGCCGTTGAGGCCCTGGTATTTAACCGGGACCGCATCCAAATCGATGCGAACGCCGGGGGCGATCTCTCCGATAGCCACTGAAATACCGCCGGCGCCCAAGTCGTTGCATCGCTTGATCAACCGGATTACTTCTTCTTTCCGAAATAGGCGTTGCAGCTTGCGTCCTACAGGGGCATTGCCCTTTTGCACTTCGGCGCGCAGCGCTTTTAACGCCTGGTTGTCCCGCACTTTTGAGGAACCGCTGGCGCCCCCGATGCCATCGCGACCGGTACGACCGCCCAACAGCAGGACTACGTCGCCGGGGCCGGGTGCTTCACGTCGTACCCAATCCCTTTTTACCGCACCGACCACAAAACCCACTTCCATCCGCTTGGCACGGTAGCCTTCATCGTAGATTTCGCTCACCTGGGAGGTGGCCAACCCGATTTGATTGCCGTATGCACTATACCCGTGCGCCGCTTCGGTCGTGATCTTTTTTTGGGGTAGTTTTCCGGCTGGCGCCCGTTCCGGCGTATTCGCCAATGGGTTGGCGCTCCCGCTGAGTCGCATCGCCTGAAAGACAAAAGCCCTGCCGCTGAGCGGGTCGCGAATCGCACCCCCAATACAGCTGCTCGCCCCTCCGTAGGGGTCCACTTCGGTGGGGTGGTTGTGGGTTTCATTTTTAAACTGCAACAACCAGGGTTCGGTTTGACCATCTTCGTCCACATCGATTGCGATGGAACAGGCGTTGACCTCTGGTGAAATATCCAAGTTGTCGATCCGACCCCTGCGGTTGAGCTGCGCACCCATAATCGTAGCCAAGTCCATCAGTCGAACGGGCTTTTGAATCGCCAGGGATTCGCGCAATGAGAGATAATAGTCTAGGGTTTGCCGGATGCGCTTTTCAAATTTGGAATCGATGGTTATCGCTGTGATCTCGGTTTCAAACGTGCTGTGGCGGCAGTGGTCGCTCCAATAGGTATCCAAAACCTTGAGCTCGGTCTCCGTGGGGTCTCGACCGATGGATTGAAAGTGATTTTGAACATGAGCCAAATCGGCCATATCCATAGAAAGCCCATAAGTTTGGTGCAGGTCTCGGCGTTTGGATTGATCGAAACGGGTAAAACCGGTGATGGTGGGTACAGGATTCGATTCGGGCAGGGCCTCTAACGCCAATAGGCTCAAATCCTTTTCTCGGGATTCGATGGGATTGATCAGTTGGTCTTTTATCTCTTGGAGACCTCGATCCGACACGCCCGCAAAGGTGTAAAGCACAGCGGTTTTTATGCTAATGGCATCTAGGCCGAGGAGTTGAAAGCACTGGATTGCCGCATCTGCGCGCGGGTCGTATTGGCCCGGCAGGCATTCTACAGCGAAGTAGCGCGCGGGCAATGCCAAAGTCGTGTGTAAAATATCCGTCACCGGGTCGGCCAAAATTTCCAGTGCCTGGTCTGGGAACGCATCGGCGGAAAGTCCAAATATATCGTAAACCCGATATCGGGCGAGGGATTGGATCCCCGTGTGCTGGCGTAAGGCCTCGAGAAGCGGTGCGGTCGATTCAAAAGCGGTTTTCTTTTCTACAAAAATTCTAAACCCCATGGCTTTCGCTCGGAAAAGAGTGGTACATTCAGCTGACTCACGGCTTGCTGTGCCTCAGGGCAAAGTTACGAATTCAAGCGCAATTCAAGGCGAAAAACGGCTGAGCCAATCGCACGGACAAATCGAAACAGTCAACTAGAATAACGCACCCGTGCAGCAAACCCGCCAAAGCAATCCACACGACTAACAAAACAACTCAGACCGTTCAAAACCGCCACAAAAAGACAAGCGCAAAAAGCCACTCCTTTTTTCAAACCAACACCAAAGGGCAAAAAACAAGGCTGAGGGAGTCAGATGCACCACCGGTGATACCGTGAAAAACACCCGTCGGGATAAAGCCCAAAAGGCATCTACTTTAACTCAACCCGAAGAGAAAAGGCCAAAAATAGCTTTCCCTTTTCTTTGTAACCTGCCGATTGTTAAACCGACACGAAGGATAAGCATAAAAAAGACACTTTTTAAACCGTCATACAAGACAAAATCAGCAGCGATAGGTCTAGGCGTTCATAAGCGCCACAGAATAAAATTAAAAATATCTCCTTTTCCAGACTTCCCACAGGGACGAAAAATGAATCCCTGTTTTCAAAACCGCCACACCGGATAAATACTGAAAAACACCTGCCTTTTTAAACCGACTTACAAGACAAGACAAAAAAATAAGGTTGGGATTTTAGACTCGACTACCCAGTCGGGTGCGCCTGAAAACACCGACAACCCTTAACCGCAAGGGCGAGACTATAATCTATTTATTAAAATTCTTATGATCACCCTATGTTGAGCAACGACAGTGCTGCATTCACGATGATGAGCGCTTTTAAAAAAGTACTGGAAAGCACAGAAAAGCCTAAAATTCTCATTGATGTAAAGAATACAAGGGCGTACAAGATCAAAAAACCGGCGGCTTTTCAATCCAAAGGGCAGCGAGGCCAAATAAGAAGCCCAAGTGCCTTATTATCATGTTAATACTACTGACAAAAACGATATATACAGCTAGGGCTATCGCTTTGTTCACCCCAGCGAGTATCATAAAACATTTTTAATCAACCGCTATTTTTATGCGTGGTTTTATATCTGGCTTCCGCTATGGCATCTTTTAACTTTCCTTTATACAGGTAAAAGAGCAAACCATAAAAAATGATCAACTGACCCACGCCGGCTATCATTAAAAGACTGCCCATTGCTGAATTACCCCGTACAAAAAAGAAAGCACCTGCGAATACGAATGAGGTTCCAAATATGAAGTAAGCCCAGAATTGCGATCTCACGAACTTTATCCATGTTTTCATTTTTAAATGCGTTTATTGAAGTATTTTGATTGGGCATGTATCACGCTCAGTCATAAAATCAATGCTAAAACAAATATAGCGGTTTTAATTGAAATGAAAACCCGCGACCGATCGGCGAGGATACAATTGTATCGCGTTTATAGAAAAAGCGCTTTTGCACCCTATTCTGATGTTGTCGAGTACATAAAATACGCAGGTTTTCAAATGGTACCCGTATCCGAAGTGGCTACAAGGCTGAGGCCCCCATCTCTTCCGCGCAAGGAAATATAGCCGGACGGTTACGATCCCGGTTCTGGGTGGGTTAAAAACGGATTGCGCAAGCGCGCCTCTTTGGGGAAAGGAAGCGTATAGCGGGGGTCGTTTTGCTGCAAGGTATAGGTCTTTCCTTTATAAACATGGGTGATTTGCGGTTGGGTAGTCCTTCTCAAATCAAACCAGCGGTGCCCCTCCAAAGCGAGCTCCCTTTGCCTTTCATCGGACAATTCTGCTGTAAAAGCGGCCTTATCCATCGACTCGATGCGCTTCTCTCTTTCCGGCAGACCTTCCGTTTGGTATCGGTTTCGGATCAGCGTCAACAAGGCTTTTTTAGCGTCGGCTAAGCGATCCAAATGCAACAAGGCTTCCGATTGGATCAAATACAGTTCGGCCACTCTAAAAGAGCACTTGTTTGGCGCCCCGCCTTTTGCAACCACGCCTTGCCTGGGAAAATAGAGCGAAAACCTCGAATCGTTTTCCATATCATACAAATTGAGCAGTTCGTACGAAACATGAGAGACATTATGAAGGCTGGTCTTTACTTCAAAAGTATTTTCCAAGGCCAATATGGATTCCGGCGAATCATAGGCGTTCGGTAAAACTGATACTTCTTCATTGAGGTTTACCAGGGTGCTTTTCAGGGATAGCGCTTTATCGGCTGCCTGCAAGGTCGATTCCCAGCGCTCCATGTATAAGTTAACCCGCGCTTCCAGCGCGTATAGGGCAAGCACGGAAAATCGGTAATTGAATCCCGTTTCTGGCACTGTTGTGTTTAAACGTTTTTTGGCTTCTGCCATATCCGCTAAGACTTGGTCATAAATCCGCTGAACCAATTGGGGTTTAAATTTTCCTTCCAAATCGAGATCGAGCACCAAGGGCACGCCGGTATCGGAAGCAGCGGTTTCAGCTCGGTAAGGCTTGCCGTATAAATTGATCAGATCAAAGTATGCATACGCCCGCAAGGCATAGGCTTCGCCCATAAGCTGTTCTTTTTCCGAATCGGTTTTTATGGTTTTACGCCCTTTGTTTATAATGTGATTGACGGTAAAAATGTTATTGTAAAAGGCTCGATACGGAAATTCCTTGGTTTTCGGGCCAGGGGCTGCATCATTCCAAAGGTAAATATCCTTATACCGATCATCAAATACAGAGGCATAGCCTGTATAATTAGGCTTTAATTCATCGGTTCTAAATGCCAGCAGTGATTTATACGATACTTCTTTATAGTCAGCGTAAGCGCCGTCTATTAAAAGCCTAAAGTCTTCCAAGGTTTTGGGAATGACTCTTCCTTTCGGTTCTATATCGAGAAAGCTGTCGCAACTCACAAACAACAAGAATGACAACAATACCCATTTACAACATCCTGTTATTTTCATCTTTTCTTTA
>JBAJNK010000036.1:0-5513 GCA_036881805.1 Flavobacteriales bacterium | reverse complement strand
TCTCTATATGGCGGTTTGAAAAGCGGGCTTGTCTTTTTTCCCTTTGGGGTTGCTTAAAAAAGGGGGTTTTTTTGGTTTCGACCTGTGGTTTGAAAGTTTGGACTTGTTTTTGGTATTTTTTCTGCGGTCGGTCACTAAGAGACGGGCCATCCCTTTGCTGTTTACCCTGGGGTTAAAACAGCCAGCCCTTTACTTCTGCAAGTCGGTTTGAAAAGCGGGTTTTTGTTTTCGTCTCTATGCGTCTTCTAAAAGTAGGCTTTTTTGGTTTTGTCCTTTTTTACGAGTTTGAGAGGGGGTTACTATTGCTGGTTTTATCCGATATGGCAGTTTAAAAACGAGGCTTTATTTTTTCGTGCTCGTCCGGCGTGGTGGTTTAAAAGGCGGGCGTTGTTTTTTGCTCTTGTCTTTTTGTGAGGGTCTGAAAGGGGATATTTTTTGTGTTTGTATGTGCGTGGCGATTTGAAAAGAGACTTGTTTTTTTGTTCATAATGAGACAGCTTAGAATCCGATCTTTGTTTTTTGATATTTGCACCTCGCATGGTTATCATAGCCCGATGGAAGTCCGTTCCATTTTTTGCTTTTGCCCTGTGTAAGGGTTTGAAAAGGGGATTATTTTTTGATTTTGATTCCCGGCTTGTACGACGAGCAAATGGGAAGGTTACAAGCTGAGTTCTCCGAGATGGGCTAAGGCTTGTTGCAAACTGTTTACCCCTTCTATTCTCAGTAGCCTAACCGGTGGATCACCCGCTCTTTTAGGGGGCTTTTCTTTCAACTCAAAGCGCTTGGGGTTGCATTGCAGCTGTCGTACGATCTTTGAAAATGCCGCTGATTGGAAAAAGGTGGCATCCTGTGTAAAATATCCCAAAAAAAAGTTTTTCTTTAAGATAACTCGCACAAAACAGAGATTTTTGGCCTCGATTTTGAGCTGAGCGGCGTCCATTAAGCCCTTAGCTTCTTGGGGCAAGGGGCCAAAACGGTCGATTAATCGGTCCGCAAAAGCGGTTAATTCCGCTTTCGTACCGATGCGGCTCAACTCGTAATAGAGCGCCAGGCGTTCCGTTACATTATTTACATAATCGTCGGGTAAGTGGATTTTGAAATCCGTGTCCAGCTGCACGTCTGAAGCCGATTCATCCAGGCCGCTTTTCGCCTTATACAAACCTTTACATTCCGATTCTTTCAACTCTGCTACCGCCTCACTCAAGATTTTTTGATACGTTTCAAAGCCGATATCGGAGATAAAACCGCTTTGTTCAGCCCCCAAAATATTGCCAGCACCTCGAATTTCCAGATCTTCCATGGCGATATGGAAGCCCGCGCCCAAATCTGAAAATTGTTCGATGGCTTGTAAGCGTTTGCGCGCCATTGGGGTCATTGCGCTGTGGGGGGATGCGATGAGGTAGCAAAAGGCCTTTTTGTTGGAGCGCCCTACACGTCCGCGCATCTGGTGTAGGTCTGCCAAGCCGAAACGATGGGCGTGATGGATGAAAATGGTGTTGGCATTGGGTATATCCAAACCGCTCTCTACCAAGGTGGTCGAGACTAAAATATCGCTGCGTCCGCGGGCAAAATCCAGGAGGGCAGCCTCCAGTTTTGTGCCGTCCATCTGTCCATGACCTATGGCGATTTGGGCATCGGGTACCAAGCGCTGCAAGGTAGCCGCCACGCCGGCAATGGTTTCAATTCGATCGGTGATGAAAAAAACCTGTCCGCCGCGATCCAATTCAAAGCGAATGGCGTCTCGCAGTATTTCTCGGTCAAAAGCGATTATCTCCGTCTGGATGGGTTGGCGATTGGGCGGGGGGGTCTTGATGATGGACAAGTCCCGTGCCGCCATAAGGGAAAACTGCAAGGTGCGGGGTATGGGTGTAGCGGTTAAAGTCAAGGTGTCAATATGGGTGCGTAAGGTCTTGAGCTTGTCTTTTACATTGACCCCAAACTTATGCTCCTCATCGACGATGAGCAATCCCAAATCTTTGAACGCTATACGCTTACCTATCAATTGCTGCGTGCCGATTAAAATATCGATACCCCCGCTCGCCGTTTTTTCCAGTATGTCTCTTCTCGCTTTTGCCGTTCGAAAGCGGTTCAGGTAGTCCACGTTTACCGGAAATTCAGCCAAGCGTTCGCCAAAAGTGCGAAAGTGTTGAAAAGCCAAAATCGTGGTCGGCACCAAAACGACTACCTGTTTGCCATCTGTAACGGCCTTGAATGCCGCGCGAATAGCGATTTCCGTCTTACCGAAACCGACATCGCCACAGATCAATCGATCCATGGGGTATTCCGACTCCATATCGGCTTTTACATCTCGTGTCGCCTGGCTTTGATCGGGTGTGTCTTCAAACAAAAAGGAAGCCTCTAACTCGTATTGCAAATAGGTGTCGGGCGCATAGGCAAACCCTTTTTGTGTTTTTCGTTTGGCATAGAGTTGAATCAAATCAAAAGCCAATGCTTTTGCCTTGCGCTTGGTCTTCTCTTTGAGGTTATCCCAGGCCGGCGAGCCCAGCTTGTTCAGTTTGGGGACACTTCCTTCTCGGCTTTTGTACTTGGCGATCTTATACAGGGCGTGTATACTGAGGTAGAGGACATCGTCGTTTCGGTATAAGAGCTTAATGGCTTCCTGCATCTTTCCGTTGACCGCTATCTCTTTTAGCCCGGCAAACCTTCCGATTCCATGATCGATATGCGTGACGTAATCCCCTACTTTTAGCGCTCTAAGCGCCTTTATGGTAAAGGCTTGTGATTTCAATAGGCGATTTTTCAGCCGAAACTTGTGATAGCGACCAAATATTTGGTGGTCGGTATAGCAAGCGATTTGCAACTCGCCGTCTACAAAACCCCGATGCAGTTTACCCACCACGAATTCGCAAGGGGCTGTGGCGCCCAGATCCGCAAAAATGTCGGTAAAGCGTTGGATTTGTTTTTCATGGCTACAGACCAAAAAAGTTCGAATGCCAGCCCGCTGGTTTTCCTTCAGGTTTTCACTGAGCCATTTGAATTTTTTGTTAAAAGCCGGTTGGGGCTTACTCCGCCATGGTACGGATTGACCCGCGTTGAAAAAGGTACCGTTAAACTCCAGTATGGATAGGCCTTGCAGGCGCTGCTCAAAATCCGGCTGATCGATAAAAAGCGCCTTGGGATCATTCGGTCCAATCGCGCTGTCCAATCGGGAAAAGGCGTGGGCTGCCCGTTGGTATAAACCTTTGATCTCCGCACTAAATAAGGTCAATTCCGAGGCAAACACCTGGGTGCTATCGGGTAGGGAATCCAAGAAACCCATGCGCCTTTCGAGTTGCGTTTTAGCTGAAATATCGGGCAGGATTTGAATGTACACTACCTTTTGACCGGACAGCTGCGACGCCACTTCAAAGCTGCGGATGCTCTCGATTTCATCACCGAGAAATTCGATTCGGTAGGGTTCGGGATTCGAAAAGGAAAAGACATCTACAATACCACCGCGCACAGAAAATTCACCCGGTTCAGCAGCGAAATCCGTCCGCCTAAAACCGGAATCGAGTAGAGTCGCATTGAGTGAGTCGGGCGCCAATTGGTCGCCTACCCGCAGCTCGAGCACACTTTTTTGATATGCCTCTCGGGTCACTACCTTTTCAAAGAGCGCTGCAGGATACGTGACGATGTAGTAAGCGCTTCGCAAATCGAACACCCGATTGAGCACTTGGGCGCGTTGGATCGCCTCAGCAGGGTCAGTCCGCTCGATTTCATAAGGCCTTCGGTGGGAAGCTGGGAAAAAAAGCAGCCGCTCGGCCGGTATAAATTCTCCGATGTCGTCGTGGTGATAGGCCGCCGATTCGCTATCGGGAAACAGTGCCAGAACCGCATTTGTACCGCCCTCAAATAAGGCAGCAGCGAGCAGAGCAGGCATGGAGCCAGCAGCGGTGCGTACACTGAGCTTTTTATTTCCCGAATTGAGTTTGGCTTGAATCTCCGCCAAGATGTCCGCTCGTCGGTAGGCCGAAAGTATTTTTTCCTGGAGCACAGGGTTCATAGGGTGGCAAAGATAGCGGAAAAGCCGCGATGTCGCTTGGGTCGTGCACGCCCTATAGTGCGGGTATAGGCCTTTTTCCCTGAAATATGAGTGATAGTAGAATAGCCTGATTGTGAAAGTTTATGTACGGGGTTCGGCTACCTATAGCCGGTCTTATGCGCGATTTTTATATTACATTAAACCCCAAGTATTATAAAGGATAATACATATCGATATAGATATGAATAAAACGGCGACAACCCGCAATACATGGCCGATGGCTTTAAAGGATTGCAATAAGCGGAAAACCGCTACGCAGGAAAGCAACATATCGATAAATCCCGAATACCTCAGATTGGGAATCAGATGTAAAGCCAATTTTTTATATTCGATAACGCTCTCCGGATGTGTAATATTCGGATACCCAATACAAACGTATATCCAAGCCAAAAAATGATATATGGGTAAAATGGAAAATACAATTCCGATTAAAAATTTTCTCATCCCTTTGATTTCTTAATCTCCGGGCACGCACCATTTTGTACAAAACCATCTGGGCTCACAATTGATACATGCTGCATCGTGCAAAAAACAACCCATGGTCTCCAGCCAGCAGCAACGGCTATAATGACCACAACAACCCCAATCGGAACCCAATAAACCCAACCAGCAATCACCCCTATCCGGATTTGTATTCAACGCATGACCACGAGATAATCTTTGCAGTGCAGCCTTTTTATAAGCCTGTATCGAATGGCGTAGCTCAAATCTGCCATCGGGCTGCACTTGTCCCATTCTTAAGTTTTTCTTTAATAAAGGAGTCGCAATAACGAGCGATAAAACGTGCATCTTCAAAGCTTTTTAGACGAACATATTCGATCAATTTTACAGATGAACCGATATATTGATGTACTGAAAGTTTGATTTTTAATTCCTTAATGTTTTTAACGAGCTGGCGGCGCATTATAGCCAGCTTGTAATCGAGAAAGCACTCGCCTTCGGTTTTTTTCAATGGACTTGTTTATGTGACCGACTTCTTCGAGCATCATTCGGATCTGCTCGTATTGCATGAGAATTGGGTTTTTTTCCACTTATTCCACTTGCCGTTCTTTATCCATTTCGAGATGGTTTGCTCGCGCACCCCCACCCTTGCAGCTAATTCCCTTTGCGTGCTTACACCCTTTTCCGTACAAAGCAGCTTAGCATGTTCTCTCAAGCGTTTTGGTTCTTCTTTCCTTAGTCTGGCCATATTTACCGACTATTATGCTTTCACAAAATCGTGTATTACAATATACAAATTTAGAGTAGCGCAGAAAAATTAATCATATTTCTTTGCGAATTCGATCTGTTTTGGCTCTGTCTTTGCAAAGATACGGCTCTTAAATTTGTGTGATTCTCTTCAGAGGGCGAATAGCTGGCCTCAAAGGGATAAACCGTATATCAAGAGATAATTGGAGCCCTACCCAGCTTTTATTTCGGGATATGCTGCGCTTCGGCTGATGTCGTTACAGGGATTTTAATTGGCCTG
>JBAJNK010000035.1:0-8191 GCA_036881805.1 Flavobacteriales bacterium | reverse complement strand
TTTATTTTTTGCTGCTGTGGATTTGGTATCAAAATTTGCAATCGCTTTTGGCGGTTTAAAAAAGGGCTTTTTTGTGCTTTCCTGTGGGTTTTTGAGAAAGGGGATATTTTTTGTGTTTGTATGTGCGTGGCGGCTTAAAGAGAAGATTTGTTTCTGGGTTTGTCTGCGCTGTGTGTCGATTTGAAAAGGGAGGTATTTTTTTGCAATTGACTTTTTGTGACGGTTTACATGCGGACTTATTTTCTCGGTGTTTGTCCATAGCTGGTGTTTCCCGTCCCGGAAAACAAATCCAAAGGCTTATGTCACCGAAGACAAAACGGTTTTCTAAGGGGTTAAAACGAGGTCGCTTTGGCGCGATCTGTCGCAGGCTAATTCGAATTTTGGGTTCTCGCTCAAGGCTCATGGTTGATCGGCGCTGGCTCTGTAATCCGGTTCCAGGTTTTTAGGCCAGTTGCCACTGGTCGTCACCTTCTTTAGATCGCCTACTTGCAGGTAGGTGCCTTGCACGGCAACGGTTGGTGCGATTATATCTTCTTCGATGCGTTGCGCATCCAAACCAATTAGCAGTACGCGCTTGTTTACACGAGCGTAAAATACGGGATTTAGCATGGCATTTTTTTCCAAACTATCGGCTTTTAACTCGAATTTTGCACCCTGGGTAAAGGGTACGATTTCCAGTTGGCGGTAGTCGTAGTCTGAGAATAAGGAATCCTTTACAGATTGAAATCCCAGGGTATCTACGATGACCGAATCGACTTGTCTATCGATTCTATAGACCTTGTCGTAAACCTGGAAGGCGGTGTCTCGGCGGGATGTCAATACGAAGGCTGCGGTATCTAAGAATTGAAAAAGGGCTTGGAAATCACCGGTGTATTGACCGTTTATGGTTTTGTAGGCGAGTTCTGCATCTCGGATGCGAATGAGTTTGGCAACGGCTGCTTTGTAGCGCTCGTCTCTTTGTTTGTCGAATCGCACCGGTCCCATGATGGCGTGATAGACGAAGTAAGCGCATACCAATGCCACTGCAAATAGGGCGGCGGAAATGGTTTTGTACATATCAGTACGGCATTGATGGTAAATGATCGCAGACAAATCTACAACTTTTTTTGTTCCTCAAAATCTTTCAATCCGGATCTTGTAACCCGTGGCCCTCGGTTTCTCGGTCTTTGGCAGCTGAACACATTTGAAAGCCCTTTTCGCTTGAACTGGGGCGGGATAAATATATGGCGGTTCGGTGGTATGCCGCACTGTAAAGGTATAGCTTTTGTCCTTGTATGGGGATTTGAAAAAAGGCGCTTGCTTTTGTTCCTGTAGCCAGCCCTGCTGATCTTTGTTATCAGTCGATTGGATAGCGTTTAAAAAGGCATCATTTCTTCGCTTTTGACCTTTGTGGGTTTTACTTTTCGTCCTTGTGGAACGCCTGAAAAGGGGAACTTATTTTTTGTTATGCCCCTGTGTAGGTCGGTCTGAAGGGGTGTTCTTGTTTTTTGGTTTCGATCTTTTGCGGCGATTTGAAAAATTGGCCTTATCTCTTTGCGTTCGTCCTGTGTGGCAGTTTAAAAAGCGGTGTATTTTTTTGGTCTCATCTCTATGGCGTTCAATCTGAAAAGCATGTATTCTTTACAGTATAGTGGGTGGGAGATCTGACTCCCCCAGCCTTATTTTGTGTATTTGCCTTTTTGTGCTGGTTTGAAAAGGGTTCGGTCTTACTTTGTTTCTGTGGGTTGGTCTGAAAGGGCGACCTTTACATCGTATCGCTCCGTTACCTATTTTCTTTTTTCTTCACGATAAAAACCACTTCATCATCCTTTTTCATATAATATTTTTCACGGGCAAAGCGTTCCATGTACTCGGGTTTTCGCAGCGATTCCAACGATTTTTTATCCGCTTCTATTTGGTCTTGATAGTATTTTTTTTCCGCTTTTAACTCGGATATCTCGTCGCTGAGCGCCTTTTGTGTCAGCCATGAATTGGAGTCCAAAAAGGTCATCCATACCAAAAAACCCACGGTTATAATGGTGTATTTGTTTTTTAGTAATCGAAACCCGCTTTTTTTTCGCAGTTCCTTTGCGTTCACGAGTAAAATTTTAACAAAAATATCAAATCCAATACAAATCTATTTTTTATCTCTGAGTTGGCGTCTTTGGCTGGTGTGATTTTCAAACGGCTACACGGTTTGGGATATACGCGCGGCTCGGTATATGTTTTTCTCAGCTAATTTTTTTGATCTATGTAAACGCTGGATTGTCGAGCGCCCGTGCAACAGCTATTTTTATATGGGTACGGCTTTACTTTTTCGCAACCGCTTGTTATTTTTCTACTTCTGGGGGTTTATATCGCTGTTATTTAACTTTTTATATTTTAACCGGCCTTTCTAAATACTCGGGCTTTGTGTCCAAGACATAAATATCGAGTACGGCTTTGGTGCGCGCCAGGTATTCGCGGAGTTTCATCCGGTAACTGGCTTTGCCGTATATACTTTTGGCGTTGTAACCGATGGCGTAGATGCCCTTGTGATTGGCGATAAATATGGCGCGCTCGTTTTGGAAAGGCTGTGAGATGATGATCAGCGAATCCTGACCGAAGACTGCTCTGGCGCGTATGACGGAGTCCAGTGTGCGTAGGCCCCGCTGATCACTGATGATTCGATCTGCTGGAACGCCGAGTCGAATCAATGCGCTTTTCATGTAAAGGGGTTCGTTGTAATTTTGTTCGCGGTTATCCCCACTCACTAAGATGTAGTCTATTTTTTTGGCTTTAAAAAGCGCGTAAGCGGCCTGAACGCGGTAGGTAAAGTAAAGGTTTTCCCGCCCTCGAGTGGTCGATTTGCTGGTCCCCAAAACCAGGCCTACCTCAATTTTTGGAATTTGTGCGATATCATTATAGGTGAGCCCCCTGGCTTCAGCGGCTATCCAGAGGTGGCAGCACGCGATGGTGAGTGGGGGAAGGATCAGCAGCATGGCGACGGCGATGCGCAACGTACCCTTCCATTTTTTAATCCCCTTCATCTGCGCGCCTTAAAAGCTTGGGGGCTAGTCTCTTTTTTGACTGCGCACCCAATTTGCGCAGGTTTTCAACATGGCTTACGAGATTTCCCCTGCCTTTGCACAATTTATTCATCGCTTGGCTGTAGCTCGCGCTCGCGCTATCCATGCGCTTGCCCACCGTTTCGAGGTCGTCGACAAATCTGCTGAATCGATCGTAGAGCGCACCGGCTTGGCGCGCGATCACCGCTGCGTTTCTCTGGCGTTTTTCACTTTGCCACGAGCTGTATATAGTCCGCAATGTGGCGAGCAGGATACTGGGCGTTACGATGATGACATTCTTTTTGTAGGCTTCATCGTATAAGTCTTGCTTTGCGATAAGCGCTGCGGCAAAAGCGGGTTCGATGGGCACAAACATAAGCACGAATTCGGGGGATCCGATTTGGTAGAGCATGTGATAATTCTTATCGCTCAGGGTCTTGATATGCCTTTCCACCGAGGCGAGATGAAGTTTTAAAAATCTCGCTTTTTTCGATTCTTCCACTTCGTTACACCACTTTTCATAGTCCGTTAGCGATACTTTGGAGTCGATGATGAGCGATCGGTCATCGGCTAGGTGAATGATGACATCGGGGCGCTGTTGTAAGCCATTTTCAGCGGTATAGCGCTGTTGTACATCGAATTCCCTTCCCTTTTCCAACCCCGACTTTTCCAAAATGCGTTCCAAGACCAGTTCCCCCCAATTCCCCTGGGTTTTGCTGTCGCCTTTTAGGGCTTTCGTCAGGTTGTTCGCTTCTTGGGTGATCTGTTCATTCAGTTCTTTGAGACTTGTGATCTGCTGTTTGAGCCCTTCGTTCCGAGCGATGTGCTCTTCGTTGGTTCGCGCTACTTTTTCTTCGAAATCTTTGATCTTTTCCCCAAGCGGGTTTAAAAGAGATTCGAGGTTGTTCCGGTTTTGAAGGGTAAACTTTTCGGATTTTTCTTCCAGTATTTTATTGGCTAGATTTTCAAACGCTGTGGTGAATTTTTCCTGCAGTTTTTCCAATTCATCTCGCCCCTTTTCGAGCTTTTCATGGGCGTTTTGCAGCTCGACCTCTTTTTTTGATAGTGCGATTCGATAATTCTCCCTTTCGGCTCGCGTTTCCGCCAGTTGTCGATGCGTTGCTTCTTCCCTTGTTTTTAAATCGGCTAGGTTATTTCGCAAACCTTCGCTTTGGGCTTGTAAAGCCGTGTTTTTTTTGCCCGATCGCACTTGGGTAACCAACCACCCCAGCAAGCCGATGAGTACGGCTGTGATCCATTCGTTCATACGGTAAAAATAAGCAAAGTTTTGTTATGAAAAGGGCTGCTGGGTTTAAGCATACGCGAAGTCAGACGGAATCGAAGCATTCAAAAACGCGCTTGTACGACAGAAAATGCCCCTGCAAGCAGCATGAGGCCCCGCTTATCCACAGGAATGGCGAACAGCATGGCGACGCTATAGGTCTGGTAATTTGCTGGATGCGATGGCGGGAAAAACCAGGTTGTCTATCCTCAGCACAACGGCTAAGAAAATGCGGATGAACAGCCGAATCCAGGTCGCGCCCCCAGTAAATACCGCTGTGTTCAAATCCGATGGATGGCTATATGCGCGTGAAGGTAATTCGATAATTGAATCAAAACGGGGTAATTACTCAGAAAGTGTTATACTTGCAGGGATAAAACGCAGCGATGTGAAGTCAAAGCGCTGCATACATTTGATTTTGGCGGGATTTTTGACAAGAGAAATGGGTGTACAATACCGATCGAAACAAAAGCGGAGGCGCTTCCATAGAAAAATGAATATGAAACTCAAAATGCTCGGCGTATTTGCCGCGATGATGATGACGACTAGAGTTGCAAGAGCACAGCGTATCGTGGGCGATTGGAAAGGCGCACTCGATGTAAAGGGTAAGCAGATGGCGGTGATTTTTCACATTGCTGAATCGAATGGCGTATATCGTACCACTATGGATATTCCTGCACAAGGGGCTGCGGCCATTCCTTTGGATCAAACCACTTTTGCGGATGGCAAATTGACGCTCACCGCTTCGCAAATGCAGTTGACTTATAAGGGTGTGTTCGCAGCGGATAGCATTGCGGGGACTTTTTCTCAAGCTGGAATGCAAATCCCGTTAAACTTAGAAAAATTGGAACGCAAACTGCCCGGGCATACCGATCTCCCCTCTTCTAAGGCGGAGCTAAAGGCCCTGGCAGCCTGTGATAAGGGCGATTTCAAATATAGGGTTGCCGATTACTTCGCCAAACCCAAGGCGTCTTCTTTTCAACTCTCTCCCAACGGCAAATACATGTCGTACAGGGAAAAAGACGAAAACGAGAAAAGACATGTATACGTGAAGGAAATCGCCACGGGTGAGGTGAAAAGGGCGATTGAAGAAAAAGAAGAGCTGATAAGGGGTTACGGTTGGATTAACGATGAACGCTTAGCCTTTGTTAAGGATAAGGGGGGAGACGAAAACTATCACATCTATGCGGCCGATATAGATGGGCGCCATACCAAAGACCTCACCCCTTTCGATGGTGTAAGGGCGGGCATTACCAATATGCTGAAGGATCAAAAGGACTATATCATCGTCTCGATGAATAAAAATAACCCGCAAATATTTGAACCCTATAAATTGAATGTGGTTACCGGGGAATTGGAGCAGCTCTTTGAGAACAGAGATGTAAACAACCCGATCGATGATTTTATATTCGATAAAGACGGCGTGCTAAGGGGTTATTCCAAATTGGTACGTGGTGTGGAGAATGAATTGTATTACAAGGACTTGGAGACAGGGGAATTTTATTTGTTGCAGCGGACAAATTGGAAAGATGATTTTAATATCATCGGGTTTAACTACAGCACACCGGAAAAAAATGATGCCTATGTGGTTACCAACTTGGATAGTGACAAGGCGAGAATCGTCCTGTATGATTTGAAGGGAAACAAGGTGATCAAAGCGGTATTCTCCAATCCCGACTATGATGTTTACAACATGCATCGCTCCCGAAAGAGAAACTACGAAATAGACTATTTCAGCTATGAAGGTGAAAAACACCAAGTCGTTCCGGTGAGTAAGACTTATAAGAAGTTGCACAGGAAGATGGAGAAAGCGTTCAGGGGGAAGGACTTCTATATCGTGGATTACGATGACGATGAAAACCAGTATCTCATTCTAACACAGAGCGATAAGCTATATGGAACCTACTATCAATACGATGCGAAAACAAGAGAATTTACCCGCCTCTACGATTTGATGCCGCAGCTCAAAGCGGCAGATATGGCAGCGATGCGACCCATTGCGTTTCCATCGCGTGACGGCTTGACCATTCACGGATACATCACCCTACCCCAATCGGCTTTGGACGGTAAAAGGGTGCCTTTGATCGTAAATCCACACGGTGGACCCCAAGGCGTAAGGGATGAATGGGGTTTCAATCCGGAAGCCCAGCTATTCGCCAGCAGGGGTTATGCCACTTTGCAGGTAAACTTTAGAATTTCAGGCGGATACGGTAAAAAATTCTTGGAAGCAGGCCTAAAACAAGTCGGTAGAAAAACGATAGACGATGTAGAAGACGGCGTGAGGTACTGTATTGCGCAGGGCTGGGTAGATAAGGACAAAATCGCCATCTACGGAGCGAGTTATGGTGGCTATGCTGCTTTGATGGGCTTGATTAAAACACCGGAACTGTACGCCTGTGGTGTGGACTACGTAGGCGTTTCAAATATTTATACCCTCTTTGATTCCCTTCCTGAATATTGGAAGCCTTATAAAGAACAGATCAAAGAAATATGGTATGATTTGGACAATCCCAAAGAGGCCGAAATCGCCAAAGCGGTGTCCCCTGTATACCGAGCTGACAAAATCCAAAAACCGCTATTCGTCGTGCAAGGTGCCAACGATCCGCGTGTCGATATCGACGAGTCGGATCAGATCGTAACCGCTCTCAGGGCTCGAGGCTTTGAAGTTCCCTATATGGTTGAGTACGATGAGGGACACGGCTTTTACAGAGCGGAAAACAGCTTGGAATTGTACAGGTGCATGTTGGGCTTCTTTGCTGAGCATTTGAAGTGATACACTTTGATCGGTTGGATTGTTGAGCGGGCGTTTGGTGAAATAGGGCTTTGTCTTTTTCTACTGTGGTTTGAAAGTTTGGGCTTGTTTTTGGTATTTTTTCTGTGGTCGGTCACTAAGAGGTGGCTCATCTCTTTGCTGTTTACCCTGTAGTTAACCCAGCTAGCCCTTTACTTCTGCAAGTCGGTTTGGAAAGCGGATTTTATTCTTTGTCCCTGTGGGTTTTGTTTTTATCTGGAGCTACGGCAGCCCTGTAGTGCGTTTATCTCGGCGGGTATTTGTACAGTGTCATGGGTGGGGCAGGCGTAGTGGGTCGATTTGAAAAGCGGTTATCATTTTTTGTTTTTGTCCCCGTGGTCAGTCCTGTCGATTTTTGTTATCCATTTATTACGCTGTTTGGGATGATGGCTAACCCCTTAGCCTTTGACATTTGTCCTGGCATGGCTATATCCGATCACGACATCAATTGCATGGAGAAGGTCTAAAAGCGAGCTTGTTTTTGGTGTTTGTCTTTTATGTTGGGAAGGGTGGTTGTATTCGTCCCTGTGGGGCAGTTTGAAAAGGAGCTATTTTTTTGTTTCTTATTTGATACTGCAACAGTTTTGTCGTACATTTATTTCAGGCGGTGCGCCTCGCTGATTTTCTGTTATATATTTATTCTCGTGTCTCAATTTGAAAAGGGCGGATATTTTTTGTCCTGTGGTGCCCTGCTGACTTTTGTATATCTCAACTTGGGGAGAACCTGAAAACACGGGCTCTTATCGCGGTTGGCTTCCATCTTTTACGACGGTTTAAACGAATCTATTCTTTTGTTTTTGTCTGCTGTGTGTCGATTTGGAAAATGAGACTTGTTTTTTCTCATCCCGTGGGATTCAGTTTAAAAAATGAGGGCTTATTTTTTGTTTTTGCCTTCTTTGGGCCGGTTTAAAAAGGGCTATTTCCGTTTCCGATTGGCGGTTTAAAAAATGTGGTTTTGTCTTTGTCCATGCGCAGCTATCGCATCCCGATTCGGCAATTTAGAAAGGGTGCTTTTTTGTCTGCCCTGTGTAAGGGTTCGAAAAGGGCGGCTTATTTTTTGGTGTTAGTCCTGTGGGATAATTTGAAAGGCGG
>JBAJNK010000034.1:0-15135 GCA_036881805.1 Flavobacteriales bacterium | reverse complement strand
TCCTTTATCATTAACCGTCGTATAAGCGTCATAAACGGGCTATATCCTATAAATAAAGGCTTTAAAGCGCACCAAAACCGCTAGATCACGTCCCAATTTGGGCTTCTTTTATTGATGAGCAGTGTGTTTCTCAAAAAAATCTGATTTTGTTTTTTGGATTACAATTTTTTATTCCTGTATGACGGCTTAGAAAGGGCTTGTTTTTCATATCTGTCTGTGGAGTCGGTCTGAAGGAGCGGTCTCGTCTTTTTCTCCCGCAGTGATTGGGGTGCGCAGATCGATCATTTGGGTTTAATCCGTAGGCTTGATTCTCTCTCTCAGCGATTGGTTCAATTCATCGATATAGGCTAAAATGGCGCCGCTACCCGCTTTCCGCACGGCGCTGGTAAAAAAAAATTTGGGCATCGTTTCCCAGTGCTCGCGCATTTGCCTTTTGTAATTGGCCGTGTTTTTTTGCAGCTCGTTTTGCCTGAGCTTGTCTGTTTTTGTAAAGACCAATGCAAAGGGGATTTCCCTTTCGCCGAGCCAGCATAAAAATTTACCATCCACCCTTTGCAATTCGTGTCTTGAATCGACCAGGACAAAGAGGCAGACCAAATGCGATCTCTCGCTGATGTAGCCTTCGGTTATTCTTCTAAAACGACTCCTTTGGGTTTTGGAGACCGCGGTGTAGCCATAACCGGGTAAATCGACTAAAAACCAGCGACCATTTACGAGAAAGTGGTTAACCGTCTGGGTTTTGCCAGGCCTGGCACCGGTCTTTGCCAAGGATTTTCGCCCCATCAAACAATTGATGAGCGAAGACTTGCCCACATTGGATCGCCCGATAAAGGCGTACTCGGGCAACCCGGCTCGGGGACACTTGTCGATGTTCACGTGGCTGCTGATAAACTGGACGTCCTTAATTCGCATGGGTCAGATGGGCAAATCGGGATAGCCATTTGTCCAAAATTTCATTGAACTCCTCGGGCTTTTCCATCATGGGCGCATGACCGCAGTGGTCGATCCAATACAGGTCCGAATCGGGCAGGAGCCGGTGAAAGTCCTCGGCTACATCCGGTGGGGTTACTTTGTCGTTTCTACCCCATATCAGGCAAAACGGCATTCTAAAAGCGGCCAGCTCTCGAGCCATATTGTGACGTATGGCGCTTTTGGCCACCGACAGGGTCTTTATTATTTTGTTTCTGTCGTTTACCAGTTCGAATAACTCTGCCACCAGCTCGTCGGTTACCATATCTGGGTCGTGAAATACATCCAACGCTTTTTTGCGTATGTATTCGACATTTTTCCGCTTGGGAAAGCTGTTCCCTACAGCGTTCTCATACAGCCCCGAACTGCCGGTGAGTACGACGCTGTGAATCATTTCAGGACGTCGTTTTGTGTAAATTAAAGCGATGTGCCCGCCCAGTGAATTGCCGATAAGCGTGACGCGCTTGATTGCCAACCATTTGATAAGCTCATCCAAATATTGCGCAAAGCTCGTTACATTGGTTTTTAATAGCGGAAGCTCATACATGGGTAAACAGGGGGCGATCACGCGGTAATTTTTTTTAGAAAAATGAGCGATGGTTTCGCTGAAGTTACTCAAGTTGCCCATTAAGCCATGCAGCAGGATTAGCGGGAATCCACTGCCCGCATCGATATAGTTAAAACGCCCCGCTCGCTTTCGCTCAATTCCCATTTACGCCTACCGCTTAAACCCGCAAAAATACGCACAAGTGTCCAAACACGAAAATGGGTGTGAACGTTAAAGATAACCATTCCCGCGCGATTCCCCATTTTCCATTTCGGTGGTATTACCCGATGTAAATCAGCTTTATCGCTACCCTTCTCCAAGCGCTAGCTAGCCCATTTTGCATGCGAAAACGCCGCTAAAGCCCGATCTCGCTTTAAAATTTATTAACAACGTGGTAAATTGTGGTATAAAGTGGATAAATATGTCTACATTTGACCCCAAGATTTACTCGGTTTGACTCGCATGATCGGCACTTACGAATGTAAGATCGACGCAAAGGGGCGCTTTGCCATGCCAGTACCTTTGCGGAAGCAGCTCATACAGGCGTTGGAAGAAGGACTTGTGCTCAAGCGTTCGGTTTTTCAGCCTTGTTTGGAGCTCTACCCCATGGCAGCGTGGCGAGCGGTTATGCAGAAGGTAAACCGACTGAATCGTTTCGTTAAAAAAAACAACGACTTCGTCCGCTTGTTTACCGCTGGTGTTAAGCGTATAGCGGTCGATGGGCACACGCGTATCTTGGTGTCCAAAGACCTGATCGATTTTGCCGGATTGCACAAAGAAATCGTATTGTCTTCCAGCATTGATATTCTTGAGGTTTGGGATAAACAGCGATACGAGGATGCGATTCGGGATACGGCGGTTGATTTTAGCGAGTTGGCAGAAGAGGTGATGGGTGCCATACCCGATGATGGGCTATCATAGTACGGTATTGTTGCACGAGAGTGTCCAAGGGCTCGCCATTCAGTCCGATGGTGTTTATGTAGACACCACCTTTGGGGGTGGGGGGCATGCCAAAGCGATTCTCTCACAGCTCGGCGATCGCGGCAAGCTGTTTGCCTTTGACCGAGATGCAGCGGCGCACGAAAATAAGATTGAAGATGAGCGATTGGTTCTCATACACCAAAATTTTAAGTATTTGCAACGCATGCTACGAGCAAATGGTATCGATCGGGTAGACGGCATATTGGCTGACCTAGGTGTTTCGTCTCATCAGTTTGACGAAGGTAAAAGGGGGTTTTCTACCCGTTTTGATGCGCCTTTGGATATGCGTATGGATACATCGGCAAAGCACTGCGCCTATGATGTGGTCAATGGTTATACGGAAGCGCAGTTGCAGCATATCTTTAGGTTATACGGTGAGTTGCGGCCGGCTCGAGCACTGGCGAGGCAAATCGTTACAGTCCGGTCACGAAGGGCTATTGAGACGACTTTTCAGCTCGAGGGAGCCCTGCGTCGGTTTGCGCCCCAGACCCGTGCACACCGGTTTTATGCACAGGTATTTCAGGCCATACGAATCGAGGTAAATGGTGAATTGGAATCTTTGAAGCAAATGTTGGCGCAGGGTTTACACCTGTTGAAGACCGGTGGCCGGTTGGTCGTGATAAGCTATCATTCACTCGAAGATCGATTGGTCAAGCGTTTTTTGAAGGCTGGAAATTTCGATGGGGAGCCGATAAAGGATTTTTACGGCGTCATATACCATCCATTTAAACGGGTTAACCGGCGCGTTGTGAAGCCTTCCATCGGGGAATTGAAAGAGAATAATCGGGCGCGAAGCGCCAAATTGAGAATAGCGGAAAAACAATAGCGCATGTCTTGGGTAAGCGTTGTAAAGGGGAAATTTTTGGTAGACCAAACCGCGATTAGAAACTGGAAGTTTGTCGTTTTCCTCGCTATTTTAGCGATGGTTAGCATAACCGCCTCGCATCAGGTGGATCGGCGGATATTTCAGATAGCCGAGTTGAGCGATGAAGTGCGCGAGTTGAAGGCTGCGTTTATCAGCATCCGCGCTGATTTGCGAACGAGCAAATTGGAAATTGAGGTAGCGGCTCGGGTGAAAAAGGTGGGATTGAAATCACCATCCCATCCCCCCGAGTTGATTTATATGGATGAATCGGAGCTGTGAAACCTGAGAAAACGAGAATATTAAGTCGGTTTTACCTGTTTTCAATCCCCTTGCTGTGCGCTGGCTTAGCCATTTGGTTACATATGGTTTACATCTCTGTTTTTCGGGGGGATTCATATAGAAAAATGGCTGAATCTCGTGTGATAAAGCATGCCATCGTTCCGGCTAATCGAGGCAATATTTATACTGAAGGGGGCGACTTGATGGCCGTTACCTTAGCCGAGTACGATATTCGGATCGATTTAAAAGCGGTTCCCAAAGATATTTTTGATCGGAATTACAAAGCCTTGGCCGATTCTTTGGCGACCCTGCCGCATAGCCAACCAGCCGCTTACTACAGCAGGCTTTTGCGAATCAATCGCCGCAAGGGCAACCGTTATTTGCTGTTGAAGCGGAATTTGACTTATCCCGATTACATGCGCGTGCGCGCGTTCCCAATATTGAATCGCGGGCGTTTTAAAGGGGGGATGATCGCAGTGTGCAAGCGGGCGCGCGTCAACCCCATGGGGGCACTAGCAGCCCGAACCATAGGGTTTGATGATTACCGCGGCCATGTCGGCATAGCGGGCGCGTACGGTTATTACTTGCGCGGTAGGGATGGGCGGCGCTTGGAGCAGCGGATCGCAGGCGGCAGGTGGAAACCCGTCGGTGATGCGGACAAAGTCGAACCCCAAGACGGCGCCGATGTGGTGACGACGATCGATCTGGATATTCAGAATTTGGCGCACCAAGCGTTGTTGGAGACCCTACAGCAGTTTCGAGCTGACCACGGCTGTGTGGTGGTTATGGAAGTAAAGACCGGTGAAGTAAAAGCGATAGTGAACTTGGCGAAAGGGGCAGATGGATCGTTTTACGAGAAGCGAAATTATGCTGTATTCGAAGCCTCGGAGCCCGGCTCGCTCTTTAAGTTGGTATCCCTGATGGCCGCTTTGGAAGATCGCGTAATCGACACGACGACTCAGGTCGATACACAAGGCGGCGTGATGCGGTATTACGACGATTACATTCGGGATACCCGCCTTGGGGGATACGGCGTGATCAGCGCGAAAAGGGTTTTTGAAGTATCCTCAAATGTAGGCATGGCCAAGCTGATTTTGAAATCCTATAAAGACCATCCGGAAAAATTTGTCAATCGCCTGTATAAATGGCACTTAAATGAAAAACTCCACCTCGCTATTCCGGGTGAAGGCAAACCGCGGATTCCACATCCAGATGATCCGACCTGGTCGGGGATCGCATTGCCCTGGATGGCTTATGGCTATGGTCTGCAACTGACTCCCTTACAAATACTCAGCTTTTACAATGCAGTGGCCAATAACGGTGAGATGGTAAAACCCAGGTTCGTGGAAGAGATTTTACGCGGCAGAAAAGTGGAAAAGTTATTTAAACCGGAAATTGTAAACCCGGCTATCTGCTCTACGGAGACACTTGGAAAAGTGCAAGATATGCTCAAGGGTGTCTTTGTATCGGGTACGGCTAAGCATTTGCGGTCGGATTCATTTACCATGGCGGGTAAAACTGGAACGGTACAGGTCGAGTATTGGCAAAAAGGTCAACCGCTGCAGTACAGGGCGTCTCTTTGTGGTTATTTCCCAGCCGAAAACCCGCAGTATTCCTGTATAGTGGTCGTGCATAAACCGCAAATCGGTTATTACGGTGCACAGGTGGCCGGCCCGGTTTTTAAACGAATCGCACACTACTGCTATGCGCACACGCCAAAAGTCGAACCCCAGTCCCATCGGACTGCGGTGGCAAGCCGAAGAATAACCGAAAAGACCTTTGCGCATCTCAAGCTGGTGGCGCACTTGGATAAAATGCCCAATGTATTGGGTGCCCCCGGCATGCAGGTCGTTTCTCAATTGGAAAATGCCGGCCTGAAAGTGACTTACCGCGGCGCGGGAAAGGTGGTGGATCAACATCCCAAAGCCGGGACCCCCATTTCGTCTCATTCCCCAATCCGTCTTCGTCTGCAATCGTGAAAACCCTAAAAGACATATTGTACGGTGTTTCGGTTGCGGAAATCACGGGCGATCCATCTGTAGCGATCACATCTGTTCAATTTGATTCTCGGCGCGTACGGGATCACACCCTCTTTGTAGCGATTCGAGGTACAGTGACAGATGGACATCGATATATTTCACCTGCCATTTGCAATGGGGCTATTGCAGTGCTCTGTGAAGAAATGCCGCCTGAGCGAGATGCTGCAGTAACCTATGTGGTGGTAGCAAACACAGCGCAAGCCTTGGGGGTCGCAGCTTCCAATTACTACGATAACCCCAGCTCAAAAGTGAAGTTGATCGGCATAACCGGCACGAATGGCAAAACGACCACAGCAACGCTTTCCTACCGATTATTCCGAGCATTGGGCTATGCTTGTGGCTTGATTTCCACCATTCAGATCCGCATAGCAGATAAGCGCCTGGACACCGATCGGACCACCCCCGATGCGATGGGGCTCAATCGGGTCTTGAAACAGATGGTAGACGCAGGGGTTGCATACGTCTTCATGGAGGTGAGCTCACACGCTATCGCTCAACACCGCATTGCAGGCTTGCACTTTGATGGGGCCGTGTTTACCAATCTCACACACGAACACCTGGACTACCACCAGACCTTTGCGAGTTACAGGGATGCAAAAAAAGCTTTTTTCGACCGCTTGCCTATCCGATCCTTTGCACTCTTCAATGCCGATGACAAAAATGGAAGCGTGATGGTTCAAAACACCCGAGCTAAGGTCTATACTTATGCCTTGCGGCGCGCGGCCGATTTTAAGGCTCGGGTTTTGGAAAACCACTTTTCCGGCATGTTGCTTTCCATAAACGGTACAGATCTGTTTTCCCCATTGGTGGGCGCCTTTAACGCGTATAATTTACTCGCTGTGTATGGGATTGCCACCTTGTTGGATCGGGATGACGCAGCGATTTTACGAGCCATGAGCCTGTTGCGCGGTGTGAAGGGCCGATTTCAATACGCCCAATCGGATACCGGGATTCACCTATTGATCGATTATGCCCATACGCCCGACGCCCTTTCAAAAGTGTTGAAAACGATTGACGACCTGCGAACCCGAAATGAAAATCTCATTACCGTCTTGGGCTGTGGTGGGAATCGAGATAAATCGAAAAGACCGGAGATGGCGCGAATTGCCGCAAACCTATCGGATCAGGTGGTACTGACGTCAGATAACCCGCGCTGCGAAGACCTTTCGGTTATTTTAAGAGATATGCAAGCTGGTATTACCCCTGATTTAGCGTCCAAGGTTTTAACCGTTGCCGATCGAAAGAAAGCCATCGAGATGGCTTGTGAAATGGCTGCTGCTGCCGATATCGTTTTCCTAGCGGGAAAAGGTCATCAGCATTACGAGGAAGTCCAAGGCGTTCGGTACCCTTTTGACGAGTTTGCAATTTTGATAGAATCCTTGCAAAAGTTGAAGAAGTAATGCTGTATTACCTGTTTGATTTTCTGAGAAGGAGCTGTGACTTACCCGGGGCGGGCATGTTCCGATATTTGTCTTTTCGCGCCGGTTTGGCCGGTGTACTCTCCCTGTTGATCGCAGCGCTTTACGGCAAGCGCGTCATCGGTTTTTTAAAGCGGAAACAAATCGGTGAAACCGTACGGGACTTGGGTTTGGAAGGACAAGATCAAAAGGTGGGAACCCCTACTTTGGGGGGCTTGATCATCATAGGCGCTACGCTCATCCCGACGCTGCTCCTCGCCCGGCTCGACAATGTATACGTGGCGCTCCTCGTCTTTACTACTATATGGATGGGCTTTATCGGTTTTGCCGATGATTACATCAAAGTCTTTAGAAAGAACAAGCGGGGTCTAAAGGCCAAGTTTAAGGTATTTGGACAAGTCGTTCTGGGCGTGGTGGTGGGCGCTACCCTATACTTTCACCCTGGGGTTACCATTGAAGAGAAGGACTATAGCGCAACGGTTCAAACGGGAAATCCGGTGTTCAAAGAAGCGCATGCTGTAAGGACTACCTTGCCCTTTAGCAAGCACAACGAATTGGATTATGCCGCTTTGCTCAAATGGGTGGGAAGGGATTACCACCATTACGCCTGGATCGTTTTTATCCCCCTGGCGATATTTATCATTACAGCTGTTTCCAATGCGATCAACTTGACGGATGGGTTAGACGGCTTGGCTGCCAGCACGGCTTCTGTGGCCTTGGGCGCTTATGCCATTTTGGTATGGGTGTCTGGTAACATCGTCTTTGCGAATTACCTCGATATCATGTACATACCCCGTATCGGTGAAGTGGTGGTCTTTATCGCTGCTTTGACAGGTGGATTGATCGGCTTTCTCTGGTATAACACCTATCCGGCAGCGGTTTTTATGGGCGATACCGGCAGTTTGACCATTGGCGGTGTCCTCGCTGTTATCGCGATGGCGGTTCGCAAAGAGTTGTTACTGGTTTTAATAGGTGGCGTCTTTTTTATCGAAAGCCTATCGGTCATTCTACAGGTCACCTACTTCAAGTACACCAAGAAGAAGTACGGAGTCGGAAGGCGCGTGTTTTTAATGGCACCCCTACACCACCATTATCAGAAAAGGGGTTGGCACGAGAGTAAAATCGTGTCGCGATTTTTAATCGTGGCGTTTTTGCTCGCGCTGGTGGCCATCCTCACACTAAAAGTGCGATGATGAGCAGGTTGATTGTCTTAGGCGGTGGGGAGAGCGGCGTCGGTGCTGCGATTTTGGGGAAGGCGCAGGGTTTTGATGTCTTCTTGTCCGATAGCGGCAGCCTCAAGCCCCAGTACAGGGCACTTCTTTTGCGTCATAAGGTCCGCTTTGAAGAAAACGGCCACGCTGAGATTGAAATTTTACGCGCAGATGAGGTGGTGAAAAGTCCGGGCATTCCAGATGAAACGCCGATTGTGCAGCGTTTGCTCGAGTGCGGTATTTCGGTGATCTCAGAGGTGGAATTCGCCGCGCGCTATACAGATGCGATCATTATCGGTATAACCGGGAGCAACGGTAAGACGACTACGGCGTCTTTGATTCACCACATCTTGAAAGAGGGGGGAGTCGATTCGGGGCTGGGCGGCAACACAGGCCGGAGTTTTGCCCATATGGTTGCGGTAGCCCCCCATGCGGTTTACGTGTTGGAAGTCAGCAGCTTTCAACTGGACAACATCCGAGATTTTAAACCGCATATCGCTGTGATTACCAATATTGTGCCGGATCACTTGGATCGCTACGCCGGCGATTTTGAAAGCTATGCGGCGGCCAAGTTTAAAATCGCGATGAATCAAGATGCCCGAGGGGTTTTTATCTATAACGCAGATGATGAAACGATTGTAAGCGGCTTAGAGGCCCACCGATCGCCTGTTGAGATCTATGCTTTTTCAACCGATCAAACCCTAGCAGCAGGTGCCTGGGTGGGGGGCGATGAAATCCAATTTAAAACGCACAAAAATAGTTTTACTATGAGAATAAGCGACCTGGCATTAAGCGGAAAACACAATATAAAAAACTCGATGGCAGCTGGGCTAGCTGCTTCTTTGATGCAGATCAAAAAGGAAACCATACGTCAGAGTTTATCCGACTTTACCGCGGTCCCCCACCGCTTAGAACCCGTCTTGAAAATTCACCAAATGCACTTTGTAAACGATTCCAAAGCGACCAATGTCAATGCTGCGTTTTATGCTTTACAAAGCATGGGAGGCCCTACCGTATGGATCGCAGGTGGTCTGGACAAAGGGAATGATTACAGTGATTTGCTGCCCTTGGTAAAAGAAAAAGTGCGCGCGATCATAGCGCTGGGAGCCGACAATTCTAAGATCGTCGATTTTTTTGAAGCCCACGTTCCGATTATCGTAGAGACGACATCCATGAAAGGGGCGGTAAAAACGGCTTATGCACTGGGGAAAAAAGGGGATAACGTATTGCTATCGCCCGCTTGCGCGAGCTTTGACTTATTTGAAAGCTATGTGGATCGGGGAAACCAGTTTAAAGCAGCAGTAAAAAAACTGTAGTGCGTGTCTAAGGGATTACACATACGAGGAGACAGATACCTGTGGGCTTATATCGCGCTGATCGGTCTGTTTTCATTTCTGCCCGTTTATAGCGCCAGCAGCAATTTGGCTTATCTATATGGCGATGGCAATACCTTTCGATACCTCTTCAAACACGCTGTGCTCCTCGGCAGCGGATTTGTCATCTTATACTTTACCCACCACATAAACTATCGGTATATCAGTGGGCTGTCCGTCATCGGCTTGCCTGTAGTGGTCGTCCTCTTGATCGCTACCCTGTTGCAAGGCAACACGATTGCGGGGGCGAATGCCAGTCGCTGGATTCAAATTCCATCTGTCCATCTCTCCTTTCAAACCGCTTCCTTTGCCACCTGGGTTGTCATGGCTTATACGGCTCGTTATATCACTAAAATTCACGGTGTTCCGCTGCGGTTCAAGGATACCTTAATCGAGTTTTTTGCACCGGTGATCCTGATTTGCGGCCTTATTTTACCGGCTGGCTTCTCAACGGCAGCACTTTTGTTCACCATGGTCTTAATCATGCTTTTCATCGGTGGTTTTCCCTGTAGGTATATCGGTTTTATCGCAGCGCTCGGCATGCTCGGCCTCATTCTTTTTGTGCTGACCGCAAAGGCTTTTCCCAATGTAATGCCCAACCGGGTGGATACTTGGATCAGTCGTGTGCAGCGTTTTCACAACAGCGCAGCGGGAGACGGTTACCAAAGTGAGAAGGCGAAGATTGCGATCGCATCCGGTGGTATGTTTGGGGTCGGTCCCGGAAAGAGCGTCCAAAAAGATTTTTTACCCCAATCTGCATCGGACTTTATCTTCGCCATTGTGATAGAAGAATACGGATTGATCGGTGGCACGGTTATCTTGTTGCTGTTCATACTGTTCTTTATCAGAATTATGGTGATCACCACTAAGATGCCGGGCTTTTTCGGTACTTTACTGGTGCTCGGTATGGGGTTGCCCATCGTACTTCAAGCCTTTGTCAATATGGGGGTAGCGGTGGGCTTACTCCCGGTTACCGGACAAACCCTGCCGCTGATCAGCAGTGGTGGGACTGCGTTGTGGATGAACTGCCTGGAAATGGGCATTATCCTTTCAGCCAGTCGGGTGTTGACCGAGGGGAGACGAAGCGCACGGTCGGAATCAACAGAGAATGGATTTGCAAAAACAATCGCCCAACATATTGATTAGCGGTGGTGGAACCGGCGGTCATATCTTTCCGGCCCTAGCCCTGGCCGATGCGATCAAAATCCGTCTGCCCGATGCCCATATACTGTTTATCGGCGCCCAGGGCCGGATGGAAATGCAAAGCGTACCCTTAGCGGGATACCCGATCCAGGGATTGCCGATCACTGGCATAGCGAGAAGGCCGAGCTCAAAGCATCTGACATTCCCTTTTAAGTTGTGGAAGAGCTTGCGCCGAGCTGGGCAAATCGTGCGCGATTTTAAACCGGATGTCGCCATCGGTACCGGTGGCTACGCCAGTGGCCCGGCGCTTTATATGGCTGCAAAGAAGCGGGTTCCCATAGTGGTGCAAGAGCAAAATGCCATGCCCGGTATGACCAATCGGATTTTGGCGAGAACTGCGAAATACATATGTGTCGCTTACCCACATATGGAGCGGTATTTCCCAAAACAAAAGATCAGGCTGACGGGTAACCCGATACGCAAGGGCTTAGCTGTCGGTGGGCTGGAAAAGGAAAGCGCCAAGGAAGCCCTCGGCTTTCGGCCGGATGCGAAATTGGTCTGTTCCTTTGGGGGCAGCCAGGGTAGTCGGACTTTGAACCGCGTCTGGAAGGCGGCGATAGATCGGCTCGACGTGCAGTTGCTCTGGCAAACCGGCACCCAGGCATACCTCGATTTGAAGGGCTTGCAGCGGGGACATGTGCGAATCGTCGATTTTGTCTCCGATATGTCCGCAGCTTATGCAGCCGCTGATTTGGTGGTCTCACGCGCCGGTGCCCTGGCCATTTCCGAATTGAGCGCAGTGGGGAAAGCCGCCGTTTTGGTGCCCTTGCCCCATGCTGCAGCGGACCACCAAACCGAGAATGCGGACGCATTGGTTCGGGCGGGTGCCGCTGTTTTGGTAAGGGATGAAAGCGCTTTGGATGCCCTTTGGCCCAGGGTTTCGAGCTTGCTAGCGGATGAGAAATCCCTGCGCGATCTGGAACAAAATATCGCGCGGTTTGCCAAACCCCATGCTGCCCATGAGATCGCAGATCTAATTTTTACACTGATCGCATGAAATGGGCGTCGATACATAACGTTTACTTTATCGGTATAGGCGGAATCGGTATGAGCGCTTTGGCGCGTTACTCTCGCGCCCGATCTGTTAACGTAGCCGGTTGCGACCGCATGAAGACGGCGTTAACCGAGCAACTCGAATCGGCGGGTTGTGCGATACACTATAAAGATGATGTGAGTCAAATCCCCCGGCGCTTTGCCGTTTCCAATACGCTGGTGGTCATCACACCCGCCATACCCCCCACACACGCAGAATGGGGTTATTTCAGGGACAACGGGTTTATCATTTTGAAGCGCGCGCAGCTATTGGCGCGCATTGCCGAAAATACCACCTGCTTAGCCGTGGCGGGCACGCACGGCAAAACCACTGCGTCCACCCTGTTGGGCTACTTATTGGATCAGGCGGGTGTAGGGGCCACATCCTTTCTGGGCGGGATAGCCGAGAACTACCAATCCAATTTAATTTTAAATACAGGCGATATAACCGTAGTAGAGGCCGATGAGTACGATCGATCCTTTTTGCAGTTACACCCTACCATCGCCTGTGTTACCAGTGTAGATGCAGACCACTTGGATGTGTATCGAACCGATTCGGGTGTACAGCGCGCTTTTTCGGCGTTTGCTTCAAAGGTAGATCCGTCTCGGTTGGTGATCCGGAAAGGGCTTCCCTTTGCGGGCTTGACTTATTCGGCTTTGGAAGCGGCGGATTACCAAGCACAAAACATTCGAATTCACGAGCGGGGCTACCGCTTTGACTTAAAAACCCCTTCGCAAGTCGCATCGGATTGGATATGGCCACTGCCGGGCATGTACAACTTGGAGAACGCTTTGGCCGCCTTGGCCATGGCCGATGTTTTGGGTGTTGATCCAAAGGAATTGCGCGCATTTGTAAAAAATTTTAAAGGTGTAAAACGCAGGTTCTCGATCCATTATGACGACGGCCAGGTCGTTTATATCGATGATTACGCCCACCACCCCAGGGAGATCGACTCCTTTTTGAGCGCCGTGCGCACGCGCTATCCCGATAAAGAGATAACCGGTGTTTTTCAGCCGCATTTGTTTAGCCGTACGCGTGATTTTATCGATGACTTTGCCCGTGCGCTTTCATGCCTTGACCGCTTGTTATTGCTGGATATCTATGCAGCTCGGGAAGCACCCATCGAAGGGATAAGCGCAGCGCGCCTGCTCGATAAGGTTCAGATCGGGGATAAGCGGATCACGACAAAAAAAGATCTGTTGAACGAATTGAAACACATTCATTTTGAAGTGCTGCTCACCATGGGGGCCGGAGATATAGGCACCTTGGCAGAACCGATAAAAAGACAACTCACCCGATGAAGTGCACGATTCCATATACGCTAATGGGCATCCTATCAGTCCTATTTTTACTGGGCTTTGCAACCCTCCGCAGCAGCCGTGCGCGCCTGAGCGGCATTCAGATTGCAACCGATACAACAGCTGGGACCCGCTTTTTTAACCGGGCAGAGATCGAAGGCATACTCCGCAGCCACGCGGTGCAGGTTCAAAAACCGCTGCAGGCGCTGAACCTGGGAAAAATAGAACGCGAGGTGGGCGATTTGCCTTATGTAGCCGAAGCCCAAACGTACATTTCGGTCGGTGGCCAACTGAAGGTGGTGGTGAGACAAAAGACCGCTTTGGCTCGAATTCACAATGCGAAAGGCGATTACTATCTGACCGACACAGGGGGTCAGATGCCCCTTTCCCCGGATTACGCTGCCGATGTTATTTTGGTGCAAGGCGAATTTACGGCTAGCGATTTGCAGGATTTGAAAGCGCTTGTAAAAGCACTGCAGCAACGCTCCTTTCTATCCCAATTTATCATCGGTATACAACTGAGGGGAAAGGATTACGTATTGTTCACGCGCAGCGGTGCGCACCGGATCATTTTTGGCCGAGCCCAGCGCATAGATGAGAAACTAAATAAGCTGATCACATTTTATAAAAAAGTATTAAATCCAAGGGGTTGGGCGACGTATCGGCTCGTCAATTTGAAATACAGAGATCAAGTAATTTGCACTAAATCATAGGGGATGGAAACGGACGACTTAGCTATCGGTTTGGATGTTGGAACCACCAAGATTGCAGCCATGGTGGGCCGAAAAAATCAATACGGAAAACTCGAGGTGTTGGGACGTGGCAAGGCGAGGAGCCTCGGCGTGCATCAAGGTGTGGTCAACAATATTACACAAACCATACAATCCATTCAAGGGGCTGTCGTGCAAGCGGCTTCGGATTCCGGCGCGAATATTCGAGATGTGGTAGTCGGCATTGCTGGGCAGCACATTCGCAGCTTGCAACACAGCGATTACGTCACGCGGAGCCATTTCGAAGAAGTGATCGATCAATCGGATATCGATAATTTGGTCGCACAAGTTCACAAACTGATCATGCTGCCGGGTGAGGAGATTATCCACGTGTTACCCCAAGATTTTAAAGTGGATAGCCAATCCGAAGTACGGCAGCCCATCGGGATGTATGGCAGCCGCTTGGAAGCCAATTTTCACGTGGTAGTCGGACAGATATCGTCCATCCGCAATATCGGCCGCTGCATTAAGGGCGCCGGGCTGGAACTCTCGGGCATTACATTGGAGCCTTTGGCTTCAGCCGATGCGGTGTTGAGCCAAGAGGAGAAGGAGGCGGGAGTCGCTTTGGTAGATATCGGTGGCGGCACTACGGATGTAGCGATTTTTAAAAATGGTATCATTCACCATACCGCTGTTATTCCTTATGGGGGAAATGTGATCACGGAAGACATTAAAGTCGGATGTAGCATCATCGAACGCCAAGCCGAACAGCTCAAGGTGAAATTTGGTTCCGCTTGGCCAGGCGAAAACAAGGAGACCGAAATCGTTTCGATTCCCGGTTTGCGCGGGCGCGAACCCAAAGAGATCTCCCTAAAACGCCTCTCTCAAATCATCCATGCCCGCGTGAGCGAAATCATAGGCCAGGTAAATATAGAGATTTCCAATTATGGACATGTGGATCAAAAAAAGAAACTGATCGCAGGTATTGTACTGACCGGCGGCGGTGCACAATTAAAACACCTGCGTCAGCTCACCGAGTACATCACCGGTATGGATACGCGAGTCGGATATCCCGACGAGCATTTGGCGGGTGGGGTCCCTGGAGAACTGACCAGCCCGATCTACGCAACCGCTGTTGGATTGGTCATGAAGGGTTTGGATGGGAATCGAACGGGGCAAAGTGCGGGTAGTGAAGATGAATCCTTGCGC
>JBAJNK010000033.1:0-11982 GCA_036881805.1 Flavobacteriales bacterium | reverse complement strand
GTAATGGTTTAAAAGGAAGGGCTTTTTTTGGTTTTGACCTCTTGTGGCTTGAAAGTGAGGTCTTTTTTGACATTTCTATACTTGCCTTTTTCCCTGAGCTAACCCTGGCTTTGGTCTTGTCTTGTTAATCCTAACTTCTCAACAAACGCTTCGACGATATTCGGGCTGTAAAAAATTTTCTTTGTTCCGTTTTCTTTTTTATTCCAGTCCAGATATCTTACCCCTGCTAAATTCTCGTCTCGTTCTAATTCTCTTTTTAATCTATAAAATTCTTTGGTCCGTTTAAAATTTCCATATTTTTTTAACGCGGGAATCAAGTTATCATCAAACGTCCAACGGAACTTGTTTTTAAATTGCGCTTCAGCCTTTACTGTAATGGGCATGCCGCCCGCCTTGGATTTTGAAAAGAGAATCCCCGTTTTACCGCTGGTGTATTTGATTGATATGTTTAGGGAAATATGATGGGGATGATCTTCGCTCACCTCATTATCCCTTTTTTCTTTTTCTATAAAGTCCAAGAGTCTCTGCTGCTCTTTTGGGGTGGTGGTATCGAATGCGCTGGGGGGATCAAAGGCAATCGGGATTAGATATAAGTTGAAGTCTTCCAGACTCTTACCAAACCATTCTCTGGAGAGATGAACATAGCTTTTTAAACTGGCTGTACCCACTTCTACTATCTTTTTTTGTAGCGACCTATCCTTGACGATAAAGTGGATACAGTTGTTTCGTATTTCATTCAGTGTTACAATATGTTCTCTTAGGGTGTTATCCATTCCCTCTATCGCATTCACGAGCTTAGGGATGCCCAATGTCAAGGGGTTACCGGTTTTCTTACTTTTTTTATATTTTTTCCTTTTGTAGGGTTCACCATCTCTTCTTCTGGCCTGTTCATCCTCGATATAGATGCGCCTCTTATCTTCTGAATGGTCGCTTAATACCTTTGCTTTTAGCATCAGTTCCCAAGCATTGATCATCAATATGCAAAAGCCTTCTTCCCGATAGGAAAAATTAGGTTTGTTGTACAGTTCGATAGCGGATAAAGCAGCTTCTAAGGATTTATCCCGAAGATGCGCGCTTGTTTTTTTTCTTCCCATGATTCATTCGTTTTTTATTGGATTTTTGCCTTTTAACCCTTTATCTTGCGCCCTATGCCAAAGTTACGAAAAGCGTTTTATCGACGCGCGGATGTCAATCAGATTGCCAAAGACTTATTGGGTAAGGTGTTGGTTACGCACAAAGCAGCGCAAATCACCAGTGGTATCATCGTGGAAGCCGAAGCCTATAAAGCCCCTGAGGACAGTGCCAGCCATGCGCATAACTACAGGCGAACACCCCGTACAGCGGTTATGTTTGCCAATGGGGGTGTGGCTTACGTCTATCTGATTTACGGCATGTATAAACTGTTCAATGTGGTTACCCATCGAAAAGGCGAACCCCATGCGGTGCTCATTCGCGCCTTGCAGCCGCTCGATGGCTTGGAAATTATGAGACGGAGAAGGGCGGCTCAATCCGGCGAGAAGAATGGAAAGATCACCCAAGGCCCTGGGATTTTGAGTCAGGCCCTGGACATAACGCTGGCCGATAGCGGTTCAGACTTAAGCGGCTCGGAGATTTGGATAGAAGACCGCGGCACAAAAGTAGCGCCCTGTGAAATAAGCCAGAGCCGGCGCGTCGGTGTCCAGGTTCCCGAACCCTATCGGAGTGCGCCCTGGCGCTATTCGATAAAGGCCAATCCCTGGGTGAGCGACCCGAAACCCGAACGCTGAGCTTTCGTCGGGTTTTTTCGCATTTGCTTTTCCTATAATCGGCTTAGACAGTTTTTGTGTCGATATGGGGTTTTCTCTTTTTTTGGTGTGTTGCCCCCTTGCCCTTTTTTGCAATTGTCATGGGTGGCGCTTGGGCTGCCTTGCTTTTGAGCGGATTGTCCCATGTCGGGTTTTTGCATTTGCCCTTTCGATAGTTGGAAGTAGTGGTTTTTTTAACCTGCTCATTCTTTTGGTGTGTGATCTCTCGTTGGAAAATCCGATCGCCTGGTGGCCAGCTTGCAAGAGTCAAAGATTTTCGTGCAGCGGACTTGCGATTTATAGGGTTTTTATCGCTTTGAATTTTTACTTATATTGGTCGAGTGATGTCCCTTTGAGAAATATATATATGGTTAGAAGGCCGATTAAAATCCACCCCAAAAACCCGCACGAACGCGCCATTGATCAAGTGGTAGCAATCTTACAAAAAGGCGGGGTAATCATCTATCCCACCGATACGATTTACGCTTTGGGTTGCGATATTGCGAACCCTGGCGCCTTAGCGCGCGTGGCGCAGATCAAAGGGATTAAATTGGCAAAAGCGCGTTTTTCCTTTATCTGTGATGGCCTCAGCCAATTGTCTGACTACGCAAAGCAAATCGATACCCGGACTTACAAAATACTCAAGCGTTATATTCCCGGTCCTTTTACGTTTGTACTACCGGGGAGTAGCCACCTGCCCAAGGCGTTCAAAGGCAGAAGAACGGTGGGCATCCGGGTGCCGGACAATCCGATTCCCAGGGCAATCGTCCGTCATTTGGGCAACCCGATTGTCTCTACGTCCATTTATCACGAAGATAAAGTGATCGAATACGACACAGATCCAGAGTTGATCTGCGAAAAACACCACAAACAGGTGGATTTGGTTATCGATGGGGGGATTGGAACCAATACAGCTTCTACGGTGGTAGACCTCACTACAGGAGACGAACCGGAAATCCTGCGACAGGGGGCTGGGATTTTTTTGGGCTAAGCGGTTCAAAAAGGACGGCGCTTTTTCGGGTTTTATTTTAGAAAATATGGCAGGAAATACATTTGGAACCCTATTCAAACTCACTACATTTGGCGAATCGCACGGCAGAGCCCTGGGCGGCATTGTCGATGGCTGTCCAGCTGGTTTGGATTTAGACCGAGATAAAATCCAGCGCGACTTGGATAGGCGTCGCCCCGGTCAGAGCCCTATCGTAACCCGACGTAAGGAAGGCGATACAGTGCATTTTTTATCCGGCCTTTTTCGCGGAAAAACCACCGGAACGCCCATTGGATTTGCGATTTGTAACGAAGATCAAAAGCCAAAAGACTATTCCCATATCGCCGACAAATACCGCCCTTCACATGCGGATTTCGCGTATGATAAAAAATATGGCTGGCGGGATTACCGCGGTGGCGGCCGGTCTTCAGCTCGGGAAACCGTCAGCCGAGTAGTGGCCGGTGCCATCGGCAAGCAATTGCTCAAAGATGTGGCATTTCAATCCTATGTTTCCGCCGTCGGGCCAGTAAGCCTGGAACGGGACTATAAGAAGTATTCAACCCGGGAGATCGAATCCAATGCACTGCGTTGTCCCGACCCCGAATGCGCCCGGGAAATGATCGCCCACATCGAGGAAATTCGCGAGCAAGGCGATACCGTAGGGGGTATCGTTACCGGTATTATTGAAAATGTGCCCGTCGGGTTGGGCGAGCCGGTTTTTGATAAACTACACGCTGAATTGGGCAAGGCCATGCTCTCTATCAATGCGGTGAAAGGCTTTGAATACGGAAGCGGATTTGCCGGCTCGCGGATGCGGGGCAGTGCGCATAACGATATTTTCAATCCGGACGGGCGCACCCAAACCAATTTTTCGGGGGGCGTTCAAGGCGGTATCAGCAATGGAATGGATATCGGTTTTCGAGTGGCCTTTAAGCCGGTGGCCACCCTTATGCAAGCGCAACGCTCGATCGATCAAAAGGGCGAATCGGTAATGCTAAGCGGTAAAGGTAGGCATGATCCCTGCGTGCTGCCTCGGGCGGTTCCCATCGTGGAAGCTATGGCGGCACTGGTCATCGCTGATTTTTACCTGAGAGCTCAGACGAGTAGGTTCGCGACGAGATGAGTGGTTTATTCGATCTGTGCGGGGTCGACTATAGCTGGGCAGCCAGGCCCTTGACCTCAGTTTTTCCGAAGCCTAATTCCGGGATTTCAGACCAACGCCAAAAAACAAGTCCAACCTGCCAAGCCGTCAACCGATACAAAGAATAAAATCCGCTTTTCAAACCAATGCAAATACAGAAAATAAGGCTACTGAACAGATAGCCCAAAAGGGGTAAAGGTAAAAAAAACCTACTTCCTCAAACCGATCCGCACAGACAGATACCAGAAACAAATCCCCTTTTCAAACTGCTGCACAGCGCAAAATCGAGGAGATAAAACTGGGCTTTCAAATTCTCCCCAAGTTGGGATATACGATAAAAGTCAGTGGGGTTGACCATTGTGGGTAAAAATACGAGAACCCTTTTCAGATGTTCCACAGAGACAAAGAGTAAAATCCGCTTTTCAAACCGATCTATAGCGGCAAACACTGAGAAAATACGTTCTAATTTAAACCGTCATAAAAGGTAAAATACAAAAAAATCCACTTTTCAAATTGCCGCACAAGGTTAAAAGAAAAAATAAGTCCCGTTTTTCAGACTGCGCACAGAGAAGTACAAAAAACATTCCACTCAGACCGTTAACCGGAAGTAAAAGAATAAGCCCATCTTTCAAACTGCCGCACAGGAATCAATAGGTAACAGCACGCATCCATTAGATACAGAACCGAGAAAACGCCCCGCAACAAAAGTCAGCGGGATTAACCCATTGTCAGGAACGAGCTTTTCAAACCGATCCACAGGATCAAACGCTAAAAAAATAAGTACGCTGTTCAAGCTGTCAAACGGGAAGAATATAGAAGGGTAATTCGGGTTTTTGGATTCCCTCCATACTGGTTATATACTGTGATTAGGCTACTGTGGTTATACAGAAACAAGCACAAAAAAACAAGACTCGATTTTTAAGTCAGCACAAAGGGGCAAAAGCAAAATAAAAGTCGGTGGGGGCTAATCGCTGAAATGGGTTCACCGCTTAATCATGTGGGTCGACACGCTTATCACGGCTCGCCTTTAATCGCGTTTGACCCGTATGTAAAACGAGGTTGTCAGCGGTTCCACCTGGCTCGGGCTTAGATTCCCTAGGCTTTGCCACGCTTGGGTCGGCTTCAGACGCCGAATCCGATTCCCGATGCGGACATCGATTGGCATGGCAAATCCCGCTGCCTCTGCGCGCCAGCGATAGGCCATTGTCGAGCCTTCTCGGTGCAGTTCCAATGTGGGAATCTCAGTATACTCGAGGTATTCATCGAAGATCGGGGTCAGATCCCGCTTGCTCCGCTCGTTAAAGAATTGCACGACGGTCTTCTCGTCTATGATTTGGTAGCGGTAGGCAATGGCGAAATCTCGGATTAGTTTCCACCACGACAAATCGTCGTCGATCACGTGTCGCAAAGTGTTGAGCATAAGGGCGCCTTTGTAGTACATATCTCCTGAGCCTTCTCGATTGTAATCCCCTACGATAGGCCTGTCATTTTTGACCCTTCGCCGCAAGCCGTTCAGATAGCGCTGCGCGGCTTTGTCGCCCCACCGACACCCCACATAAACGGACTCTCCATAGGTGGCAAAGGCTTCGTGAATCCACATATCAGCGATATTCGACGCCGTGATGCTGTTGCCAAACCACTCGTGCGCAGTCTCGTGGACGATGATAAAATCAAACCGCAACCCGATGCCCGTACTGGATAGATCGCGTCCGAGATAGCCCATTTCATATTGGTTTCCATAGGCGATGGCGCTTTGGTGTTCCATGCCGAGACCAAATGATTCCACCAATTTATAGCCGTCCCGCTTAAAGGGATAGGCACCGAACTCGTGCTGAAAGCAATCCAGTATGGGCTTGACTTGCTCGAACTGCACTTTTGCCTTTTCCAAGTTGTATCGAAGTGGATAATAGTCCAATCGCAAGCCTCGGTAACGCTCGCCGAAATGGCTGTAATCACCGATGTTAAGGGTTACATCGTAATTGTTGATGGGATAGCTCACCCGCCAATGCCATCGGGTATAACCGTTTCCCAAGTCCCGCTTACCCTTGAATTTTCCGTTTGAAATTTCCATTAGGCCGTCGGGTGCAGCCACCTTGATCGACATGCCGCGGTCGGGCTCATCCGCCCAGGTGTCTTTGTTTGGCCACCAGAGGCTGGCTCCGGTACCCTGTACCATCACGCCGACCCAGGGCCTGCCGTTTTTGTCCCTTTTCCAAACGAATCCGCCGTCCCAGGGGGGATTTTTGGCAACTCGGGGATAGCCCGAGTAGTAAAATCGGAGCGTGTAGCGCTTGTCGGGATTCAGCGCTTTGGGAAATTCTATAAAGACGGCATTTTTCACCCGCCGGTAACTCAGTATCCGGTTTCGCATCACGATGGAGTCCACCTGCATATCGGCGGATAAATCCACCTGGGCTACGGGGAGGCTGCGATCGGGTTTGAAGCGAATCGCATTAAAGCCGCAGATGTATCTTCGATCCGGATCGACCTGGACCGATAAGCTGTAGTGCAATACGTTATACGCTCGTGCAGCGGAATCCGCCTGCATAAAATCTTTACGGCGCTGCAACAACTGGGCTTGTCCCTTTGCGGTGAGACCCATTGCGAGGAGTAAACACAGACTTCTAAAAAACATATTTAAAATAAACCTGCAGTCAATTGATTACACGGTGTCCCAAGAAAAGCGAGTTGTGCGTGTAAAGTATATCAGCTTACCCTTTATCATTGCTGTACTCTTTTCTACTTTTTTTATTTCCAGCCTCTTATTTGATTCGCTCGCTTAATGTAATCTATAGGTGGCCGGTCGTTTTTTGCAGGCGGTAAATTTATAATCGGTTTCAAATCTCCGATAAACTTTTCCAAACCTGAATCATGTTTTATTTCTCTTAAATTTTGCATTCTTTCTTGATTGTGTATGACTTGATACCTCTCATTGAATGTGATAAGTGACTTATCATATGCTCTGTGGTGTAATGCACACAAAGCGATTCCATTCTTCATTTCGTCTGTGCTGTAATCTTCACTTACAGGAACAATATGCGATGCGTCAATCAATTTGAGTTGTAGGTCGCAAACTGCACATGTATGACTATACGCTGTCAAAATCCTTCTTGTAAAATTACTGTCTCTCTTCTTCTTTTTGATTGATAAAACGGCCTGTTGACGTTTTTTGTCTATTCGATTTAATACTTCATCACTCGTCGCAATTTTACCTTCGCTTGCAAAAATCTCTTCTGCAACTTCGACTTCACTTTCACCGAATGAATGTAATTGCTCATAATTCTTAACGTACTCGATAAAAAAATCAGGAGTGAAAGCAATTGCAATTTCACCATTTCCTTTGTCTTAGGCCGAAAAACCATTGATTTTTGCTTTTCTCTATGAATCAAATCGATTGCGCTGCTTGCTCTTTGGCTTTATCTATCGGTTGAAACCCATTTTTCCCATCATAGCGCAACAGCGATACCGCATCGTTAAAATACCCCCCGCCCTTCCGTTTTTTAAAGTCCGTGATCAATTGGATGTCTCTCGATTTTTGCGTTTGCAGCGACTGGTATAGGCCTGGATATTGCGAAAGGCGCATTAAAAAATCATAGACGACGTCGTAGCCCATCAGTTCGTAAATCCCGGGGCCCATTTCATATTTTTCGATAAACTTTTTCTCCAACTCTCTATATGATTCCCTGTCCCGATCGCAATAGGGCATTCTGGGTAGGGTGATTTGTAAGCCGATCTTATCGCGTATGGGTAGGTTGGCATAGTCGTTTACATCGTGCGTGAAATAAGCCCTGATGTGGGTGGAGTCCGTATTGATTTCAGCCAGCTTGTATAGGCCTTCCGCATAATCCGCATTGGCGCTGTCGGGAAAGACGACTTGCAGTGTTTGACCGGCCAGCTCGTACATCGTCGAGTCGTCCGGTAGCTCGGCCATGACTTCGACGGGCAAAATCGTCTTTGACCGCAAGTAATTTACGGCCTCGTCCCGAGCGGGTGAGGGCTTTCCCAATATCCATATCCGATTTGCGGGTTTGGACTCGCGGCGTACCCAATCCAGTACTTTTTCCTGCATAAGTGCCGCTGAGGGCCGCAGCTGGATTAGGTTGGGATGTCCGTTTAAGTCCAGCCGTTGCGAAAAGGGGGATACCACAGGGATGTGCCCAACCCATTGAGCCGCCAGTTCCGATAAGTCCGTGTAAAAAGGCCCGATGATCAAGTCTACCCCCTCGAAGTCGTTTGCAGCGAAAATGTCTTGCAGCTGGTGCACGTCCCTGCCGGTGTCAAAAATTGAAAAATCGATGTGCAAGCCCTTTTTCTCGAGGCGCTCCAAAGCGAGCTTAGCCCCGATGGTAAACTCGGTGGCAAACTGGGATTTGTCGTTCGCAATCGCATCGGAATCTGTGTTGAAACCCGAGTGGGAAGTCGTGTCGGGGATTGTGTGGGTATAAAAAGGCGCCAGCAGTACGACCTTGAGCCGCGTCTTGGCGCCGATTTGGTCGCCCACATCGGTTTTATCACCAAAGTCAACCGTACTGAAATCCGGGGCCTGGTGGACGGTAAACCAGGGTAGCGCCAGTACCATCCCTGCCTGGAGTCCATCGACTAAGGCTGGATTGAACGCTAGAAGCTGATCAAAGCTGACTTTCGCCTTGCGGATAATGCCGAAAAGGGTTTGACCGGGTTGTACCGTGATGCGTATAATGCGAGTCGTATCCCGCTGCATTTTTTTCTGATGAATCCCTGTCGACCTGGTGGCTATTGAGTCGCACGGTATTTTTTTATCGATTTTTACACGCCTTATATGAAGCTGCATCCCAGCTTTGAGCCCTTGTGGCAAGCCGCCATTCCAGTCTTTTATATCTTCGATAGAAACATCGAATAGTTTACTCAATGCGTATAGGGTTTCATGTGGCTTTACGGTATACAGCTCGAAGTCGCCGTCGGTTTGAAAAGTGTTATTTTTCGGCTGCTCGACAAGTGGTTTTGCCCATTTCCCTTTTCGGCTCGGTATTTTGACCCTTTGACCGATGGCGAGCCCTTGGGCCCAATTGGGATTCAGGTCTTTCAACGCCTTGAGGCTTACCCCATAGGTTCGCTTTAAGCTGGCCAGGGTTTCTCCTCGTGCCACCACATGGTAAAAAAAATCGACCCCCTGGGGACCGTGTATCACTGCTGCCCAAGCCGGAACCTGGATGTGCACTCCCACCTGTAGCTCGTCGACCTTTAAATCGGGGTTTTTAGACAGTATGTCGTACGGGGTGATACCGTACTTTCTGCTGATGGAATAGAGGGTCTCTCCCTTTTGTACGATGTAGTCGATGGGTTGGGTTTGCTGCGCAAAGCCATATGAACCCATGAGCAGCAAGAGGAGAACGGCTGTTTTTTTGATCATGAAACGGCGATTTGCGCTACAAATATAGGGTTTATAGACCTACAGCGTCAGGTATAAAAATTCGTTTTCCAAGGGGCGAATCGCATGTTGTATAGCCTGTGCGAAGGCATTGCCATAGTCTAGGTAAAAGCCAGAAAAGTTTAACACGCGTTCCTGGGGTTTTCCAGCTGGGCAAAGGGTGTTTTTTAGGCTTTCGATACGCGCATGCGCGAGGCGCATGCGCGTTTTTTCAGCTTGCAACAGACGCTTTTCCAATTTTTTCATCCCTTTTAGCTGCTTGGCTTCCTGCGCCTGGACTGCGCCGATAAATGATCGATCCGTCTGTTCAGCCCGCTTTTTCAGCTGTACAAATAGTTGAGCCAGTTGTTTTTTCTCTCGGGTGAACTGCAGGTCGAGGTTCGAGTTTTTACGGGTTTGCACAGTGATAATTTCGGAGAGTGGCAAATTGAACACCTCAGGGGATAGTCCCAGCTTGCTCAACTTCTCCCGTTGTTTTTCACTCAGGATAAGCAGCGAATTCCGCCGGATCAAAATGGGAAATAAAACCCCTTGAGAATCAAAAAAACGCTTGAGCTGCAACCCGTAAGCCAATTCCGCACTCCCGCCAATATAGGCCAGATTGGGTAGGATTGCCTCCTGGTATAAGGGTCTTGTGATCACATTGGGGCTGAATCGCTCCGGATGGGCTTCGACTTCTCGCATCATTTCCCGTTTTGAAAACGAGCGTCCCAGGTGCAAAACCCCAAAGCTTTCGCCTTGCTGTACCAAGCGTGCACGAAGGTTGTCCCTGAGGTAGAACAAATTGATCGGTCGGGGCTTGGCTTGTACTGAATAACCCAATTCGGCGAGCATCTGTGCGGATTGGCCGACTTCCCGATGGGCGACGCGGTCGAACAGCTCCGCTTTGAGGTAAGGGATAAAGGATTCTTTCAGCGGTTTTGAATCCCCATCCAAAATGAGCAATCCCTGATCCCCAAACCATTCGTTGATCAAGTAACGCGTCGCGTCCGCTAGGTTTTTGTGATTTTGATACGCATGGACAAACCAATGCATCAATTGCTTCCCCCGATCAGATGTGCCAAAGCGCCTTTCTATATCCGGGAGGAAGGGGGCGATGGAATCAGTTGGCAATCGACCTACTGCGCCAGCTGGTGCAACAGGCCACCGGATGAGGTGCCCGTTGAAGTTGAAGTGGTCGATTTCTTTGCAATCGTGGTCTTCTGTGGCCATCCAATAAACCGGGACGAAGTGATAGGCCCTGTATCTGTGATTGAGCGCTTGACAGAGGTTGATCACCGTTTGAATTTTATACCAGGTGTAGACCGGTCCGCTAAAGAGGTTGAGCTGCTGTCCGGTGGTGAGCGTAAAGGTATGCTTCGCCCCTAGGCTGGAGAGGTTTGCCGATACGGATTCGCTGATTGTAAACCCCTGGTATTGCGCGCGTAAAGTGCGCACCAAAAGGGCACGTGATTCAGCGGAAAATGCTTTTTGTCCAGCTTGTTTGTATAGGTTTTCAAAACTGGGGAAAACGCTGTAGAAGGGCGATAAGCGCTCATTTTGAGCCAGGTAGTCTCGCAGTAGGGGGGATGAGAAGTGCGCTTGGGTGAAGTCTAGGTTTTCGAATTTCATGCTTTTACCTCGATAAGCCCAGTACTCGAGCTACCTCAATGGGGCGGTCTGTGGCTAGGATATCAATGCCGTCTCGTATGTATTTCTCATATATCGCATCGCCTCGAGCAGCCGCACTTTTATCTAAGTTTCCCAGGGTGCCCAATTGGGTTGGGATGCCCTGCTCGTGAATTTTATCATATAGGCTCGTCGGCGACAGCTTTGTCCCGGTAAATGCCAGCATGAGGCCGTGTGGAATGCCGGATTCCATCATCCATCGGAACTCTTGCTCGTTGCGCATGGGAACCGACAGGAATAGATGGGGGTGGGTATGGTGAACCCGCTGTGCTTCCTCGGCGCTGTATGTGATGATTACACATTGGCTTTCAGCATTTTGTGATTGAACCGCCCCGATGATAGCCGGCCATAAAACCGGCTTTTTTCTATCTAACATAAGGATGAGGTCATGGGCTTTTGCCCACTGTAATACGGTGGAAAACAACGGGATTTTAAAATGGGTTGGGTTTCCATTTAAATCCTTCAGGTGTAATTTTTCCAATTCCGAATACATCTTTTTTTCGAGTAACCCCGTTCCGGTAGTGGTTCGATCTACGCGGCTATCGTGTAGTAAAACCAGTTTTCCATCCGCTGTTTCACGTATGTCGATTTCAAAACAGCTCACGCCATATCGGGCGACGCGCTGCATGGTTTCCAAGCAGTTTTCCGGATAGCCCGGATAGGTGCCACCCCGATGTGCGCTGATTTTTGGGGCTTCCCCCTTCTTGTAGTGAAAGCGTTCCCGAATCGCGCTAAGCGATTTTTTTTGTATCGGCTCGGGATGAGCCCTTTTATAAGGGTTGCGGCAATTGGGAAAAATGAGGAGCAGTGAAAGCAGGGTAAGAGACTTCATTTTCATATGATCACATATTACCAAAGGACAAAAATAGTAAAATGGGGTTTATTTTATTCCTGTATGGGAGCTTAGAAGGGGGCTTGCTTTTACTTTTCGTCTCCGTGTCAGCTGTGCTGACTCCTACCACATACTCAAACCGGGGCGCGTCTAAAAAAGGGG
>JBAJNK010000032.1:0-9023 GCA_036881805.1 Flavobacteriales bacterium | reverse complement strand
TGAGAAATTTACTATTGACAGCCTGTATGCTGCTCGGCATTTTCGCTTGTAATGAAAATCAGTATGAAGCGGTGTCAACTGAAAAGCAATTGAAACCAGATCGCGAGACGATTGCGAAATTGATAACCGGCTTTGACAAGGCGACAAAACGCATCTTATCATCCCACTCCGCCCTTTCCGATGCGCAAATGGGTGAGCTGTATTTAAATGAAGTAGCGCGTCTTGGAATAAACATCGAGCGACACGCCTCTCAATCGGATGAAAATTTTGCCGCTGAGACCGATTATACTCCGGCTTTTATCGATTTCGTCTCCCAAATGGCAACTGCGCCCGCATTCGACTCCATTGAAGTAAAGATTTACGAGCTGCTAAGAGGGTGGGGCACTTACAGGCGCGTCAGATGGTTGTATTTAAATAATTAAAACGTGTATCATGAGGTCAAATGTTAAAAAAACAAGTGAGAAATATTACTTATTTTCCCTTGTTTGCGCAACGCTTATTACACTTTGGACTGCTTATACACTGAGTAAAGTCATTATCGAACAAGCCGAAATATGGAGAATTATATGCGCAATTATCGGTTTTCTGATTTTTCTGTACTTCGATATGATTTATATTAAAAGAGCTACCAGAGAAAAAACGGCTGTAACGGTAATACCCAATACACGAGCCATAATGCTCGCAACCCTCCTAATGACTATTGTTTTTGGCATGCAGTCGATAGCGGATTGGACTGGCCAGAGCAGTGAAAGAGATACTTGGGAGATAATGGAGATAATCCTGAATTCAATCAGTTTTACAATATGTCTTTCTTTTACTATTTCTTTTTTAAAGCGTTCTTACTCACATAAGAAAGCGGCTAAAAGCGTCACGGATTGAAGTAAAGATTTACGAGCTGCTAAGAGGGTGGGGGTCAGAGAAGTTTTGGAGCCGTTGCGGGATGCGATTAAAAAAGCGCGTTGTGGAATTAGATATGAAAAAGGGCGTCCAAAATATTATCTATTTCGGTTTGTTTGCATAGGACTTACCACAGTTTTAGCGGGTTATATTTTGTTCCGAGTTGTTACCGGTCGGTTAGGCCATCACGAAATATGGCGAATCACAGGCATTGTTATCGCCTTTCTGGCTTTTCTGCACTTCTCAATCAGATACATAAGGCTATATAAAGCACCCCGATCGGCGTGCGATTTACGGAGGTGTTATCAGCGCTATTGTTGTGGAAATTATGAAGGTCTTTGCACATACTGCAGTTGGTTTTGTTATCTGCATGATCATGCATAGATTGCTTTAGTACGCCGTTTGGTGGACCGAAATGCAAACCCGGTTGCCCCATTGTTTCGGGGACGCTTTAGTTTAGACGGTTCGTCTTAGCCGCTCGGAAAATGAATTTCGACCCATTGGGCAATGGGCTGGGATGCAGTGTGCATTTTGGCTAACTTTGTCTAATGGATGCGCAAGTCGCTTTGCAACTCGAAGGGTTGCCGGAACATCCGGGCGTGTACCGCTTTTACGACCGAGCGGATGCGGTGATTTACATCGGAAAGGCAAAGAACTTGCGCAAGCGGGTGCGGTCCTATTTCACGAAGAACTCCGCATGCGGGAAGACCCGTGTCTTGGTGAAAAAAATCCGGGCGGTACGCTTTATCGTCGTCGATACGGAGTACGATGCCTTGTTACTGGAAAACAACTTGATCAAAAAATACCAGCCCCGCTACAACATCTTGCTCAAAGACGACAAATCCTATCCCTGGATTTGCATCAAAAAAGAACCCTTTCCACGTGTTTTTCTGACGCGAAGCACCGTCCGGGATGGCTCCGAATACTTTGGTCCGTATGCTTCGGTAAAGATGGCAAACGCCCTGCTCGGGATCATCCGAGATACCTATCCATTGCGCAGCTGCACCTACGACTTGTCCAAACGGCACATTGAAAATAAGAAGTATACAGTCTGCCTGGAATACCACATCGGAAATTGCAAAGGGCCCTGCACGGGCAAGCAATCGGCAGCATCCTATGGTGAGGCCATAAAATCCATACGGGCAATCATCAAAGGCAACTTTGGCCAGGCCCTGCAACAGCTGCGAAAACAAATGCACACACACGCGGCCAATCTGGATTTTGAACAAGCGCAAAAGGTCAAAGCGCAATTGATCACACTGGAAAAATACCAAGCCAAATCAACTGTGGTCAACCCCAAAATTCACAACGTCGACGTATTCTCCATCGCCACGGATGAGCGGTATGGATACGTAAACTTTTTTAAAGTGGCCAACGGCGCCATCATTCAAAGCCATACGCTCGAGATAAAAAAGGGGCTCGACGAGAGCCCAGCCGCTTTGTTGGCTGCCGCAGTAATCGACATCCGGACGCGTTTTCACTCCCATGCCCGCACGATTTACCTCCCCTTTTCCATCGGCCTGAAAATTCCCAATGTACAAATCACCGTACCCAAAATAGGAGATAAGGAGAAGTTGGTCGCGCTCTCGACGCGCAATGCCTTGTACTATAAAAAAGAACGGCTCAGTCAATCCCGGATCGCAGATCCAGAGCGATATGCAAATCGCCTTATGGCACAGTTGAAAAAAGACCTTCGCTTGCCGCGTGATCCCCGCCACATCGAATGCTTTGACAACTCGAATATTCAGGGTACCCATCCCGTTGCAGCCTGTGTGGTTTTCATAAACGGAAAACCGGCAAAGGATGCGTACCGCAAGTACCACATCAAAACGGTGAAAGGGCCGGATGATTTTGCCAGCATGAAAGAAGTGGTCTACCGCCGCTATGCCCGCTGCTTACATGAGGGTCAACCCCTACCGCAACTCATCGTGACCGATGGCGGAAAGGGGCAGCTGAACGCGGCGTTACAAGCGCTGGAGGCGCTCGACTTGCGGGGCAGCATTGCGTTAATCGGCATTGCCAAACGCCTGGAAGAGATTTATTTCCCCGACGATCCCATCCCGCTCTACTTGGATAAAAAATCTGAGAGTCTAAAAATCATCCAGCAGCTGCGCGATGAAGCACACCGATTTGGCATCGCATTTCACCGAAAGCTGCGAAGCAAAAAAGGCCTGCAGTCCGAATTGGAAACCATTCCCGGAATCGGCGAAAAAACGATTGTCTCGCTCATATCGCATTTTAAATCGATCAAGGGCATAAAAACCGCTGATGGCAGAGAACTCACACGTGTAGTGGGGCGCGCCAAAGCCGACATACTAAAGTCTTACTTCGCCGATGAAGCTTGATCTCTTACCTCTTTTACTCCTGGTCCTACTCACCCAAAACGCATGGGCACAGCGCAAAAAAGATACCTTGACGGACAGGCCTAAAGTCGGCTTAGTACTGAGCGGAGGGGGTGCCAGAGGGCTGGCTCATATCGCTGCCATTCGAGAAATAGAGCGAGCCGGGGTGCAAATCGACTACATCGGTGGCACCAGCATGGGAGCCGTTATCGGTGGGTTTTATGCAGCGGGTTATAACGGAACACAGATCGAGCGCCTGGCCAGACAAATCGACTTTTTTGAATTGCTGTCGAATCCCATCGTACGGCGTTACAAGTCCTATTTTGAAAAAAAATACGGTGCGCACTATGCCCTGTCTTTACCGATAAGAAACGGTAGAATCGAACTGCCCAGTGCGTATTCAGAGGGGCAAAGAGTATTGCAAACCTACACCTCACTCACGCGAAACGTACACGGCATAAGCAACTTTGATAGCCTATCCGTCCCCTATCTCGCCATAGCAACCGATTTACAAACCGGTAAGGAAGTGTTGTTAAACCACGGCTTTTTACCGCAAGTCATGTATGCGAGTAGTACTTTCCCCACCCTTCTGGTACCTTTTCAAATCGGCGGTGAACCGCTGGTCGATGGCGGCATAGTCAATGATTTTCCCGTTCAGGAGGTCATCGATATGGGCGCCGATATCATCATCGGGGTAGATGCGAGGGGGGATCAAAGGACCAAAGAGCAACTGAAATCGATGTCATCGGTGCTCACCCAGATCTCCACTTTTGTATCCCGATGGAAGACCGAGCGTCAAGTCAAACTCGTCGACGTATTGATAAAGCCCGATGTCAGTGCGTACGGTACGATCGACTTTAACAAAAAAGACGACATCATCGAGCGCGGCGTCCGAGCTGCCCATGCACATTTCACAGCGTTAAAAAAAGTCGCTGAACGCCAAAGAAAAGTCCTACGACATGGGAATGCCATCCCCCCACTGCAAGATAGCATACAGATAGATGAAATCGCAATTGAAGGGAATAAAAACTACACCCGTGATTTCATCCTGAGAAAATTCGGCTTTGCTCGGGGTGCGAACCTAGCTGTTGAACAAATCAACCAAGGGATCGATCGAATCTACGGTGCCGGAAACTTTAAATTCGTCAATTACAAAATAACACCCTCAGATCGGGGGAGCAAACTCCAAATTATACTCACCGAAAACAAAGATGCGGACTGCGTAAAATTGGGCCTGCATTACGACGATGTCTTCAAGACGGGCATACTCCTCAACGGTACTTTCAAAAACCGTCTTCTTAAAAACAGCACCCTAAGCCTGGATATCGTTTTGGGCGACCGACCCCGATATGTCTTTAACTATCTTGTAGAAAATGGATTAAAATTGAGTTTTGGACTCCATTCTACTTATATAGAACCCGCTGCTAAGACTCGTGTCTCTGAATTCTTCAATGGTACTGCCTTGGCTATGGGAGCCGGAGAGTCGGGTTTTTCTAGGGATTTGAGTTACGCGTATTTTCACCATGCGTTTTTCTTGCAATCCAGCCGGTGGAAACAACTCATCATGGGATTGGGGGTAGCCCTCGACGACATACGTATAAGAGTGGACGATTTCCCTACGGGTAAAGGTCTGGCCCGTCTCGAACTGAGAAATGCGTTTTTTGTCCCCTACTTTTTTGTAGGCTTAGACACTTATAATCGCAGTGATTTTGCCACATCGGGCTTCCGTTTGGATGGTCGCTTACAGTATATCGCCTTCGGATCGAAATCAGCTGAAAAAATTGCGCTTCAGGACGGCTCCGAATGGGACTCGAATTTTGATCCGACAGCTATTGGAAAAGTCCACATCGAGTGGGCGATTCCCATAAGAGATCGGTTTACCATTCGGCTGGGTGCCACGCTGGGGGTTACCATGGGCAGAAAGCCTCCCTTAGCATATCGCTTCTTCCTGGGCGGAAATTGCAAGCAAGATATAAACCATGTCATTCCTTTTTACGGCTATCGGATATTGAGTAAGGCCGGGAAATATATAGGTGCAGGCGGCATTGCATTTCAATATGAGCTCTCGCAAAGAAATTATTTGAACCTCTTTGGCAATGTGGCCAATTTACGAGACACTTACAGCGACTTGTCGTCCAAAAAAATCAATTGCGATGGACTGGGAATCGGTTATGGTATGGAATCCCCCATCGGACCGATCGAGGTAAAATACAGCTACACGACCACTGGGAATCACAGTCGGGTTTACTTAAACGCAGGCTTCTGGTTTTAATTCAGCTTTGTGCTGAGGGCTTTGATGGCGCGCTCAGGGCTTTTATCCCCGTAGAGAATGTGGTATACCGCTGACGCGATAGGCATCTTCAAACCGTGCGCATCTTTCACTTGCTCGATACCCGACGCAGCGTAATAACCCTCGGCGATCATATTCATCTCCAATTGGGCCGCGCGCACCGTATAGCCTTTCCCGATCATACTTCCAAACATGCGGTTCCGACTAAAACTGGAATAAGCGGTCACCAACAAATCCCCCAAGTAAGCCAAACCCTTTATATCGCGCCGAATGGGATGTACCGCTGCCAAGAATTTAGACATTTCACGGATGGCATTGGATAGGAGTACCGCTTGAAAATTATCGCCATAACCCAGGCTATGGGCGATACCAGCGGCAATGGCGTAGATGTTTTTGAGTACAGCGGCGTATTCCGTTCCGTACATATCAGCTGAAATTTTCGTCTTGATGTAATCACTGCCCAGAACCCGTGCTATTTTTTCTCCAATCATTTGATTTTCACAGGCGATGGTCAAATACGACAGCCTTCCCAACGCTACCTCTTCCGCATGGCAGGGGCCGCTGATCACGGCTATCTGATCACGGGAAACGCCTTGCTCGTCCACGAAGTACTGCCCGATAATGCAATTGCTTTCCGGTACCATCCCCTTGATGGCTGAAACGACTACCTTTTCTTTTAACGACACCCGTAAATCCTCGAGTGCAGTGGCCAAAAAGGCAGCGGGAACGGCAAAAATGATGCAATCCGCTTCCCCTACGATGCGGTTGAGGTCGGTCGATAGGGTGAGCCGGTCTGTAGGAAGTGAGACAGCGCTCAGGTAATTGGGGTTGCGCTTTTTCATCTCAATGTGTTGCACAGCGTATGCATTACGCATCCACCAACCTAGGTTTTCCAGGTTTTCACAGAGCGCTTTCACCAAGGCTGTAGCCCAACTCCCGCCGCCGACCACAGCCACTTTTAAATGTTTCACGTCGGCTCGCTTTTCTGTCAAAAGTACAGCTTTTAAAAGTAGTATCGGCTGCTGTTAGCGCGCGCAAATTCAAATAGTTTATTAGCTTTGTCAACGGGTTGGGAATGCGGTTTGCCGGCTCATCGATACGGCTCCCTGCGCGATTTAACTTTACCTACAGGGTGTGACTGTACAAAGCTCATCTGTTAGAACGCCGTTTGTGGTAAAAAAGGCAATTCCTTTCATATGCTTACTCATCACCACCGCTTGTCGGACACCCAGGGCTGCGTTATCCGATGCGCCTTTGGATAAGACGAATGCGGCAGCGCTGATCACCGCTATCGAAAACAGTGCGCTGACATATCAAACGTTGGAGGCAGATACAAAAATTTCCTACCAAAGCGGTGGCGATGCTCGGTACGCCTCAGCAACGATTCGCATGGACGCGGACTCCGCCATATGGTTTGGCATTTCTTTTATCGGAATCCCCGTGGCCCGGGCTATGGTTACAAAGGACAGCCTGCTCTTTTATGAAAGGATAAACCGCACATACGTGAATCGGGATTTAAAGTCCATCGCAGCTGTCCTGGGTGCAGACCTAAGCCTTACAAATTTGGAATCCATCCTTATTGGTAAACCCATTATCACAGGAAATACAGGCTGTTACACACTACAAAGCGAAAGGGGTCAATACCGGCTTGCGTACGATTCCAAAACCGATTCAAATACCGTTTTAAAAGGGCTTGTGAGTCGCATCCGGGTCAATGGAGACAAAACTATAGCCGAACAATCCCTGTACAAGGCGGATGCGGGATCTGGCATGCGTGTGAGCTACAGCGATTACATACGGGTAAAAGACAAGCGCTTTCCAAAAAATATCTACATAAAGCGCCTGCGGGAGTCCGATCCGATTCTCATCAAAATCGAATATAAAAATATACGCGTTGACCGCCCCATACGAATGCCCTTCCACATCCCTGAGGGGTATGAACCGCGCGCCTTGTGGTGAATTCAAAACTGAAATATCAACTGATTTTCACCTGTTTTTTCACGCTGATTGGCTCGCTTTCAGCCCAAGTGGGTAAAGCCGATTTACAGCGGCAAAACCAGGCGCTTCAAAAAGCGATCCGCGCGCTCACCGAGCAGATAGCAGTGACAAAGCGCAAAAGCCATTCATCCCTATCGATCATACAGCATTTGGAGCGAAAAATCGATTTGCGCGCCCAGCTCATCCACAACAAGTACCGGGAAATAAGCATTTTGGAAAGGCGAGTGGAAAGCAATGGAAAAACCGTAAGTCGCCTCAATCAAGACTTAAAACGCTTGCGATCCCAATATGCTGCTTTCATCCGAAAATCCTATGAAACCCGTTCCAATTATAGCAAGTGGATGTTTCTCTTGGCTTCGGATAATTTTTTACAAGCCTACAAACGGTTGAGTTACATCCGGCAATACGCTGCTTTCCGAAAGAGACAAAGCGATGAAATCCGTGCGAGCCGAGCCGAGATAGAAACCAGCACCCAAAAGATCAAGGCCCAAAGGCGCGAAAAAAAAGACCTGTTAGCCCAAGCGAAGGGCGAGCGAAAAAAATGGCAAGCCGAGACCGCTGAGCAAAAAAAACGGTTGGCTGAGCTGAAGTCCAAAGAGCGGACACTCCTCGCTGAAGTGAGCCGCAAACAAAGCCAAAAGCGGCAACTGGATCGACAGATTAAGCGCATTATCGAACGGGAAATCCGCATGGCTAAAGCCCGGGCAAAACGCGAACGCGCGAAAAAGTCGACTGGAGCCCGATCCAATCTACCCGCTACTGCAGAGACAGCCATGCACAGCGCCAGCTTCACCGCAAACAAAAATAAATTACCCTGGCCTGTGACAAGGGGTAAATTAATCTCAAAATTCGGCAGGCAACCCTACCCCGGTTTGAACGGCATCTATGTGGAGAACAGCGGTGTGGAAATCGCCACGTCTCGGGGCGCCGAAGCACGCGCGGTTTTCAAAGGGGTGGTGAGTTCGATTTACGCCGTGCCGGGTGGCAGCCAGGCCATCCTGATCAAGCACGGCGATTACTACACGCTTTACAACAACCTCGATCAAACTTTCGTACAGAAAGGCGACCGGGTTAACACCAAACAGCGGATAGGGCACGTTTATACCAATCCAAAGACCGATCAAACCGTACTCGAATTCCAGATTTGGAAAAAAACCCAAAAGCTAGACCCCCAATCGTGGATTTACAAAATGTGAATTTTCGTAACTTTGCGATCAAAATCTCACCATGTATAGTGAATTGGCATTTCTAGTTGTGGGTACGACACAGGTTATCTTAATTGTACTCGCTATACTTTTGCTCTTTGGCGGAACAAAAATCCCGGAGTTGATGCGCGGTTTGGGAAGGGGGATTAAAGAGTTTAAAAACGCTTCAAAAGATTCGGGCCCCACGAAAAAAACCGATGAAAAATCGAAGGTCGAAGAATCGTAAGCCTTTATCGAAGTGGCCGTGAATGCGCTTCCCAATCTGTATAACCCACTTTTTATTCACGAGAT
>JBAJNK010000031.1:0-38803 GCA_036881805.1 Flavobacteriales bacterium | reverse complement strand
GTCTTTGTCCTTTACATCGGTTTGAAAACCGGCGGAATGGTTTTTTGGTTTTGCCCTGTGGGGCGTTTTGAAAAAGGGGCTTTTTTCTTTGGCATTTATTCAAAAACCATACTTTTGTCACTCGCTTTCTAACGGAGAATCGATTCAGTTGGGTAACGGATTCAGGATAAAAAAAACGCTTGTGAAACGGTTCGGGTTACTCGGCTTAATCGCATCGCTGTGCTTCGCTTGTCAAAAGGCGGATTCGAACGTGCAAGCGGTGTGGGGTGAGGCCTTGGGAACGACGTATCACATCGAGTACATATCTCCTACACCCAGCGATTACACCGCTGCCTTCAATCGCATTTTCAACGCTGTAAACGCTTCGATGTCCACCTATATTTCCAGCTCTAAAATATCTCGGATCAATCGGGGTGATACCCCAGTGGTAGTCGACTCGCTTTTTGCCGAAGTGCTGCAACAATCCCGCGTGATTTGGAAAAAGACGGATGGTTACTTCGATCCCACCATTGGGATTTTGGTCAATGCCTGGGGTTTTGGCCCTGAGCAGCCGCTCGCTGAGCCCGATAGTGCGACAGTCGATTCTCTAATGCGATTGGTCGGCTTGCAAAAAGTGCATTTGCGCCCTGACCTTCGGGTAGAAAAAGATGATCCAGGGGTCTCTTTAGATTTTAACGCCATAGCCAAGGGCTATACGGTGGATTTAATCGCCCGTTATTTGGACGGGCAAAAAGTGAAAAATTACTTAATTGAAATCGGGGGTGAAATTCGCGCACACGGCGAAAAAAGTGCCGGACAGCGCTGGACTATAGGCATTGAAGAACCCAGGTCGGATGGCAAGCGGCGTATCATGGAAAAGCGCAGCTTAGAAAATAGGTCGATGGCCACCTCGGGCAATTACAGAAAGTTTCGCATAGACGCTCTCACCGGTAGGAAATATGTACATATCATCAACCCGCATACCGGCTATTCGGCACAGGGCAAGATTTTAAGCGCTTCGGTTTTGGCAGCGGATTGCATGACAGCAGATGCTTATGCGACCGCTTTTATGGCGATGGGATTCGAACGCACCGTTCGCTTTCTAAACCAGCACGAGAACCTCGATGCGCTGTTGATCTACGATTCGGAAACTGCGATGAAAGTGTACGCTACCAAAGGGTTTCGCCAAGGGTTACAGAAAGAATAAGCCCCCTGAGGCCTGATTTCTCAGATTAAGGGTTTACAACACCCCCTATGTTTTTACCAAAACGCTGACAGTCTAGCGGGGGACAAGAGCTGTGGTGACGGTGTCAGATCCTTTTTCAAAAGGACTACTTCAACCCAATCTCCTAAGACTACCGGGGTGGCGTATTCAATTCCCACCTGCGAAACACCCTGCATATCAGCTGTCAGTCGACTTGCGCGTCAACGATTTCACCTATTTGTCCCAAATCCCATTGCGCGCCATTTCTAGCATAACCCGGTTTTGGACATTGATGGACTCTTGGTGGATGGCCTGAAAGGCAGAATCCAAAAATTCATCGCTCAAACCCAACTGCGCACCTTGTTCCTTGGCTTTTTTCAAAATCGCATCCCAACGCTCAGGCTGTAAAATGGCTGCGTTATTCTCCCGCTTTAACCTACCGATATCGGCCGCGACCTGCATCCGGTGTGAGAGCAATTCCAACAAGCGCTCATCCAACTCGTCGATTTCCGATCGCATCGCACATAGCGTAGATCGATACAGCGAGCTTTCAACACGGCTGGTGCGCAGCTCGATACGGCCGATGATATCGCGCAGCATTTCCGGTGTTACCTGCTGCTGGGCATCGCTCCAGGCGTGATCCGGATCGCAATGGGTTTCGATCATCAAACCGTCAAAATCCAAATTAAACGCCTGCTGAGCCACTTCGTAAATACCATCTCGCCGACCTGAAATGTGGGAAGGATCACTGATGAGCGGAATTTGGGGCACTTCCTTTCGAAGTGCAATGGCAATTTGCCAGTGGGGGTTGTTGCGGTATAACGTCTTCTCGTATGTAGAAAAACCGCGATGAATGGCACCCAGATTTTTAATATGTCGTGCCGCCAAACGCTCTAAAGCCCCTATCCAAAGGGCTAAATCGGGGGTTACGGGGTTTTTTACCCATACGACCTTATCGGTACCGCGCAGGGCTTCCGCTACTTCTTGCACCAAAAAAGGATTGACGGTGGTACGGGCACCCAGCCACAATACGTCGATATCGCTTTCTAAAGCCTTTTCCACGTGATGGGGGCTCGCCACTTCTGTGGCCAGGCGCAAACCGGTTTCTTCGCGTACACGCGCCATCCACCGCAAACCGACCGCCCCCACCCCTTCAAAATTACCGGGCTTGGTGCGCGGCTTCCAAATTCCAGCGCGAAATACATGTACACGACTCAAGTCCAACCGGCGTGCCGTTTCCAAAACCTGTACCTCGCTTTCGGCACTACAGGGGCCTGCGATTAAAATCGGCCGGTCCGTGAATCCATGCCACTTTTGTCCCTGATTTGCATCCATTTGATAAAGGCATTAAATTCCCCTTTTAAACCGTTGCTACCAATGGTGAGAAGTCCCGACATGCTAAGGAGCGGAAAAATGGGGATGAGCACATGTAATACTGGTGATAATTTTGCATCTTTACAACAAAAGTACAAAGAAGGGTTTAAAGAGCAGTAGCGTTTAAAAAACCGGATTAGATCGCAGTGACCTAAACATGACAAAAGCAATTCCTTCACCAGAGATGGTAGTTCAAACCGTCCGACTCACGAAGCGTTACAAAAATCAACCAGCGGTTAATGAGGTAAGTATAAGCTTATTGAAAGATGAAGTAGTCGCTTTAATGGGACCCAACGGAGCCGGGAAGTCCACCTTACTAAAAATGCTGATCGGTCTTTTAAACCCGACCCGAGGTGAAATTTACTTTCAAGGGAAGCCACTGGCTCAAAACTCGAACCGTGCCAAAAGGCAGATCGGCTACTTGCCCGAGGGCAACCCGCTTTACGTCGACCTATATGTGAGAGAATTTTTATGCTTTGTAGGCAGCATCTTTAAAGCGCATGGCGCGCAAATAGAAGAGACCATCGACAAAGTGGGATTGAGACGGGAACAACACAAGAAGATCCGTCAACTCTCCAAGGGCTACAGACAAAGGGTGGGCCTAGCACAGGCCCTGCTACACAACCCGGATTTTTTGATCTTGGATGAGCCCACCAGCGGCCTCGATCCCGTACAGATCATCGGGATTCAAAACCTAATCAAAGAATTGGGTACTGCGCGAACCGTCCTGCTGAGTACGCACTATATACAGGAAGTGGAGGCCATCGCCGATCGGGTGCTCATCCTAAACGAGGGAAAGCTGGCGGCTGATTTTTACATAGCGGACTGCAACGGAAAATTGGAAACCCATTTTAAAGGCCTGAGCAAAAAGATTGAGAACGGCCAAACAAACGGGAACAAGCGCCCTTCCCAGGCCGATCCGCAGGGAGGAGAAAAAACGACTCCCGACTTTTTAAATCCTTGCAAAAGGTCAAAATCGAAAAAATAAGGCCGCGTTTTCAGGCTAACCCCATGACAAGGTCAAAAAAATATCTCCTTTATTCCCCAATAGCAAATACCAAAAAATAAGCCTCGCTTATCAAACCAGCTCAAAAGGACAAACACAACCTCTCCCTTTTCAAAGCCATCTCCGCAGGGACGAAAAGCAAAATCCACTTCTCAAACCAACCCATATGGCAAATACAAAGGAGTAATGCCGAGATTTTAGACCGCCCACAAGACAAAGAAAACAAATCCCCCTTTTAAACTGCTGGTTGAGAACGGAAAAATAACCGCCTTTTTAGACCAACCCATAAGCGCAAATACCAAAAAAATATCCCGCTTTTCAGACCGACCCTATATGATCGACAACGCGATTGGGATTTTGCGGTTGGAACACAGCACAGGCAAACACAAAGGGATAAGTCATCCCCTTTTTCAGGCTCGACTACCCGATAAAGACCAGCGCAGCTGCCCGCAGGGGTAAATATATACCAGGAAATCAGCAGCGCCCACCTGAGATAAATGCACGACAAAGCTGTCGCACCCTCGGATGAGAAACAAAAAAATATCCCTTCTTCAAATCGATACACAGCGGACAAACACAAGGGAGCAAAACCCGTTTTTCAGATCGACTCTCAGGGATAAGCGCAAAAAATATATCCCTTTTTAGAACGACCCCACAGGGAAAAAGCAAGTCCCTTTTTAGGTGACTTCATATAATTGATGCTGTGATTGGGCAATCGCTATGAAAAGGTAAAAAAGCAATTCTGGATTTTCAAACGCTCCGCAAGCTGACGTATATAATTAAAAGTCGACAGGGCTGACCACGAGGCAAACACCAAAAAATAAGCCCTGCTTTTCAAAGCATTACAAAATCGAAAAAGTAAAGTTGGCTTTCTAGGTTCGACTGGGTAATAGGGGTAAATAGCGCCAAGCGCGCAATCGATCCGACCCCTACCGCACCCATTCTTAGAAATGGCAAACAAAAAACGGCATTTACGCTACAGGTACGCTTGCCCGACAGCTCATCCCTAGCGATAGAACGCCCTAAATATACGGCTTAAAAAGCATGTATCCGAGAAGGGGTTAAACAATGGGTGAGTGGAAAGTCCCAGCTGTCGACATCCAGAATCCGGTCGATGGGTTCGAATAAGCTCAGCCCGATTTTAAGTGAATCGGCGTGGCAGTCTTTCAAAAAGCGATCGTAAAACCCCCCGCCATAACCCACGCGATGGCCCTGCTTATCAAATGCCAGCAGGGGTACAAAAACGACATCTATACTTCGGACAGCCGCCCGCTCACCGCCTGAGGGCTCGGGCATTCCATATTTATTTCGAGTCAATCGCATTTGCGGTGTGTACAGCACATGCTGTAACGTTTGGGTTTTAAAGTCTGTTTTTGGGACGATTACCCTTTTATGCCGCTGCCAAAACCATTCGATAAAAGGAGCGGTCCGTACCTCCTTTTTTTCTTCGATGCTTAAAAAGATATGAAAGGACTCCCAGGATTCAAGCGGTAGCGCTTTGGCGCGATGTAACAGGGATCGACTCAAATCCAGTATCTCCTGCTCGCCATAGCGCCCGCGCTGCTTTAAGAAAAAGCGTCTCGCTGCGACTTTAGTGAGCTCGGTATGCATCCCTCACTCGAGGTAGGACGGGTCTCTTTGGTGTTTCTCTCTGGCGATTCCGAGCTGGTAAACCCAGTAAGCGAGCAGCGCTGTGATGACCGCGATAAAGATGAGGTTTGGCGCATTACCCAATGGAGGCATAATTTGGAACGACCAGGTAAAAAAGTCGCCGATTCCTTCAAATATTGCCGTCATAATTACCTAATTTTAGGGCAAAGGTATGAAATTGTCGCATGCTTGCATCTCTCTCTAAAGTAACTGGTTTTCATTATGCTGGATTCAGTCTATTGCTGGCGTTTCTCAGCGTTTATCTCACGTTGGATCTGCCATTGGCACCCGCAGCCCACTCGGCGGTTTACCGCAGCCTTAGCAGCGCGGCAGTGCTCACAACAGCATGGATTGGAAACCGGGTTGGAAGTCGGTTTGGAGATGGGAAAACAGAAACCGCTTATTTTTTTGTCCCATTTACACTACTCCTTTTGTGTTTCCCTTTTTCGATAGGCAATTGGCGAATTGTAGCGGCGGCTGCCCTGTTAAATATCGCTTTCCTCGGCTTGATTACCCAACCCATTCATCCGTTGAAGCGCCTGTTTTGGGTCGGGCTTCTCCTGGGGTGTGCGACTTTGCTATATATGCCCTTTGTCGTCTTTGTCGTCCTGGTCTATAGCGCCTTATCAATTTTTTCAATTCCCTACTGGAAATATTGGGTGGTTCCAGCAATCGGCCTTGCCGTTCCTTTTGTATACGCGTATAGCTGTGTTTACCTCTTCTCCCTCGGCTCGATCAGCTCCGCAATCCGGCGTTTTAACTACGGTGTTGCGATGCCACTCCACTTCGACCATAAGGTAGCCTTGATCGTATTTTTACTCATACTGATTTACACGATTTTTCGCTATGCGCAGAAACCAGCTGAGCTAAGCGCTTTTCAACAGCTCGAGTTCCAGCTCGCTTTAATCTATTGGGGGGTTGGGTCGCTGCTATTGCCCTTCTTATTTCAAGCGGAGAAAGGCCTGATCTTTGTGCTCTTCAGCCCTTCAGCCCTATTGGTTACAGTCGGCTTCACGAAGCGATTCAAAAAGTGGGAACGAGAAATTATCTTTTGGATTTTACTATCGACCGCATTGTACTGTCTTTGGGTGAGTTGAAGTTGCGATAGAAAGTGGGGGCTTCCCGGTGCGCTTGGGAATCGGAAGGGTGGTAGTCGACCCGGTTTCTCTCTTTTCAAGGCTTGTGAAAAGAACGCAAATCGTCAGTGCTCGAGACCTCATACGTACTTTTCGAGAAGGAGTTGCGTACCGTCAAAACTCGCGTAGGTGAAGTGCGTAATCCAATCACCGAGGTTTACATAGCGACTGCGCGCACCGATTGGCATATCCAAAGGCAAGTGGCGATGTCCAAAGATAAAGTAGTCATAGTGTTTTTCCTGCAATTTACGCTCGGCGTATTGCGCCAATCGCTCGTTTTTCTCACCTGAAAATCCAACACCTGCATCCCCTGATATCAGCTTATTTTGGGTGGAGAGATACCTTCCGAGGCGTACGCCCAAATCGGGGTGAATCCAGCGAAATGCCCTTTTTGCCCAGGGGTTGGCAAATAGCTTTTTCATCCGTTTGTAACCGCTATCCCCAGGCCCCAAGCCGTCACCATGTCCGATGAGGAAGGTTTTTCCACCATATTGGAAGGATTGTACTTCTCGATACAGGGTTACACCGATTTCCCTTTCCAAATAATCGGTCATCCACAAATCGTGGTTGCCTGTAAAAAAGTGAATGCGTATACCGGAATCAGCCATTTCTGCCAGTTTGCCCAAAACGCGTACAAACCCCTTGGGGACCACGGTTTTGTACTCAAACCAAAAATCAAATAGATCGCCCAAGATAAAGAGCTCAAAAACATCGGCCTTTATCCCCTCCAACCAGCGCAAAAAAGTTTTTTCGCGCGCCGAGCTTTCAGTGGGGTTTGGGATGCCGAAGTGGTGATCCGAAGTGAAATAGAGTTTCTCGCCTTTGGGTATCTTCATCTCTCGTCATCGGATGCTGGGCATACCCACCTTGAGGTAGACACTTCCCCAGGTGCAGGGTATACAACTCCTCCAACTTTGGACAGCTCGGATTTGGGCTTGCCGGTGGTTTTCAATACGTTTTTACAGGCGTCTTTCCATGCGTGAATATCCGCGGATATTTTTTTCAAAATAAGAGTCTTCGACAGTCTGATTTTGTCGCTCACAGTTTTTTTTCTAAAGAGATGTCCACATGGGTTAAAGACAAAAATTCCCGCAGACGCGCCTCGATCATTTCCCGGGTCAGGTTTTCGATTTTTTCAGTTCCAAACCTTTCTACCGTAAAGGAAGCCAGTGCACTGCCGTGAATGACCGCCCGTCTCATATTCTCAAAAGAGGTATTATCCGTCGCGGCCAAATAGCCGGCAAAGCCCCCGGCAAACGCGTCACCGGCGCCCGTGGGATCAAAAACCGATTCGAGTGGCAGGGCGGGCGCAAAAAATACCTCGTCTTTACGAAAGAGCAGTGCGCCGTACTCACCGCGTTTTATGAGGACAAACCCAGGTCCCAATTCGCGTATCTTTCGCGCGGCTTTTACCAGCGCGTATTCGCCGGAAAGCTGGCGGGCTTCTTCGTCATTTACCGCCAATACATCGACCCGCTTTAGCACCTCCAGGAGCGCGTCACGGGTGTGATCCATCCAATAGTTCATCGTATCCAAAATGACCAGCTCGGGATTTTTGACCTGAGCCAGCGCCTGGCACTGTATCTCGGGGTCTAAATTGCCCAGCATGACATACCGGGCATTGCGATAACTCTCAGGGAGTACGGGATTAAACTTTTCCAGCGCATTGAGCCGGGTCTCCAGCGTGTCACGTGTATTCATATCATTGTGATACCGCCCCGACCAAAAAAACGTTTTTTCGCCGCTCAGAATCTGGACGCCTTCGAGGTCGATATTGCGTTTCTGCAAGGCGTCCGTATAAACATCCGGGAAATCACCGCCAATCGCAGAGACAATGCCGGGCTCGGCGCCCTCGTATGCCGCAGCCATAGCGATGTAGGTAGCCGCACCGCCCAGTATTTTTCCGGTTTTCCCAAAGGGCGTTTCTATCTGGTCAAAGGCGAGGCTTCCGACTACCAATAGGTTCACGAATCTATAATTTCCATTTTGTAGACCCACAAGGATTCGAACCTTGACTGACGGTACCAAAAACCGGAGTGCTAGCCATTACACCATGGGTCTATATGGGCTAAAAGCGGTGCAAATTTATGTTTTCTCGACCAATGGACAAAATGCCTTGCTGTACTTTCAGGCGATATCCACGAGCATTTCTCATCCTTTCGGAAAAAAGTTTAGATTTGCGATTCTAACGAGCGCTTTTTCATGAAAGGCTTTTCTTACGAGCGGTCGAACGATATGCTGGGGTGGCTTGCTTTTGCTGTCGCGCTGATTACCTATGCTTCGACTATCGAGCCTACGGTTAGCTTTTGGGATTGTGGGGAATACATCGCTACGGCGAGCAATTTGGAAGTCGGGCACCCCCCCGGTGCAGCCACCTTTCAGATGATCGGTGCACTGTTCTCCGCATTGAATTTTGGCGATGTGCAGCATACGGCTAGGGCTGTAAATCTGATGTCGGCGCTAACCAGCGCCTTTACCATCTTATTTTTGTTTTGGTCGGTTACCGCAATCGCTAAAAAGTTGGTCACAATCGATCGATCCGCATTTACCCGCGCTTCGCAATGGGCTGTTTTGGGAAGCGGGTTGGTGGGCGCGCTGACTTTTACCTTTTCCGATACCTTTTGGTTTTCGGCTGTGGAGGGTGAGGTGTACGCGATGAACTCTTTATTTAACGCTTTGGTCTTTTGGCTAATCCTAAAATGGGAAGTTCGGGCGCAGCAACCGCGAAATGAACGCTGGTTGGTTCTGATCGGTTTTATCCTGGGGCTGTCTTTCGGCGTTCACTTGTTGGTACTCCTCGCCATCCCGGCCATTGTGACGATCTATTACGCGAAGCGATTCCCCTTGTCCAGCATCAAAGACTTTATCATTTTAAATGGGATAGCCATCGGTGTACTCGCCATTGTATTAAAGGTGATATTTCCCTATACCTTGCGATTTTTTGGGGCTTGTGAATTGTTTTTCGTCAATTCAGTGGGTCTGCCTTTTCACGCCGGCACCCTGGTCGCTTTGCTCATCTACATCGGGGTTTTTTATGTCGCGTTGCACTATACGCGAAAGAAGCGCTTACCTCATTTGAACACCGCTGTTTTATTCACCTTGTTTTTGCTCATCGGTACAGCTTCTTGGATCGCACTTGCCATTCGCGCCAATACGGACACGCCAATTGACGAAAACGACCCGGATTCAGCAGTAGGCTTACTGCGCTATTACAACCGGGAACAATATGGAGACTGGCCGGTACTCTACGGTCCCATGTACACCGCTTATGACGGTGGCTCAAAACTCGACCCCGAGACGCCATACAGAGATGCGCCTCCAAAATACGAGCGCGACGATAAGACCGGACGTTACGAAGTAATAGATGACGGAAAGTACAGCACCCCAAACTACAACCCTTTATACGTAGGGGTTTTCCCTAGGATGTACAGCCCGGACGCCCATGCCATTCAAAACTACAAGGCGCTGGAAGGTCCTGTAAAGGGGACTCGCCCCAGCCTTTGGCAAAATATCCACTACTTTTTGGATTTTCAGCTCGGCTATATGTACCTGCGCTACCTGATGTGGAATTTTGTAGGGCGGCAGAACGACAGTCAGGGGCACGGCGACTTGCTCAGCGGGAATTGGAAGAGCGGCATTCATTTTATCGATGCCTGGCGCTTGGGGCCCCAAACCGACTTGCCTGCGTACATGGCCCGCAACAAAGGCGCCAACACATATTATTTCCTGCCCCTGCTACTCGGGATCATGGGGATCTTGTACAGCACTTCGAGAGATCCGAAAACCTTCTATGCGCTGTTGCTCTTCTTCCTCTTTACGGGTTTGGGTGTAGTGGTTTACACGAATATGAAGCCATACGAACCCCGCGAGCGCGATTACGCTTATGTAAACTCCTTTTACGTATTTGCCATATGGGTTGGTTTGGGCGTTTTGGCCCTATACAGGTTGATAAGGGATAAGGTGAAATCAAAAACAGCAGCGATACTCGCTACGGTTTTTCCCCTCTTGGCTTCCCCGGTATGGATGGCCGGCCAAAACTGGGATGATCACGACCGTTCCAATCGCTATACAGCACGTGATATGTCGGCAAACTATCTGAAAACGACCGATAGCGAATCGATTCTCTTTACACATGGCGACAACGATACATTTCCCCTTTGGTATTTGCAAGAGATAGAACACTTCCGAACAGATGTCAAGGTGGTAAACCTAAGCCTCTTGAACACCGATTGGTATATCGACCAACAAAAGAGAAAGACGTGGGATGCACCTGCGATCCCCGGGGGGTTACAACACCGGGACTACGTCGGTTCCAAACGAGATGCGATCTACTACTTGCCACAGCCCAATATCGCCGATACGCTGGCCATCAAGGATTTTATCGACTGGATAAAAAGCCCGCAAACCCAGGTAGCAGACCCCAATAAGCCCGGTAAAATGATCGCCACCTACCCTTGTCGGTACATCGCCGTACCGGTGGATGCGCAAAAGGTTATCAACGATAAAGTGGTGGCAGCCAAAGATAGGGATAAAGTGGTAGATACCCTTTACATTAAGCTGCCCGATTCGGCCATCTACAAAAGTACGATGGTCGTCTTCGACATTCTAGCCGATAACGATTGGAAGCGACCCTTATACTTTTCAACAGGGGGTGGAACCGATCCGCGAGCGTATGCGTTTTTACAGGACTACTTTCAGTTGGAAGGCTTGGCTTACAAACTCGTGCCCATTCAGGCCAAACCCACGCCTTTCGGCTTGGGGCGTGTAGCTGCAGATACCATGTATGAGAAAGTGATGGGGTTTGCATTTGGAAATATGGAAGACCCACATGTATACCACGGGGAGGTGAACCGCAATCTGGCCTATACGATTCGGTTGCATTTTACCCGGCTAGCCCATGCGTTAATCGAGCAAAAAGAGCCCGATAAAGCTGAGCGGATTCTCGATTTGACGATGGAAAAAACACCACCGAGCATCTTTAAAAACAGTGTCCTCCTCATTCCAATTATTGAAGGTTATTACGAGTTGGGTAACAGACAAAAGGCCGAATCTATCGCAACCCAATACGAAAAAGGCCTACGCAGCAGATTGGATTACCTCAGTCGTTTCCCCGAACGCCTGCACCTTATGATCGTGACGCCTATTTCCGATGCCATTCGGGAATACCTCATGTTGGAAAAAGCCATCAAACCGTACAATCCAAAATTAAGCCAACAGCTGCAAGCAGCTGCCAATCGGTTAATGGGTCGCTTTTCTTGGCTGTTTGGAGCGCAGCAAATGCCGGATACAGCACCTTCGGATAGCACCCACCGGTAAAAGACAGCCGATAAGGACGGGTGAAACAACCGAAATCCCAATACGCGACGAGCCGCGCCGTCTACCGAACCATATATCGTGAAATAAAGGCTATAAAGTGTCTCAAGTCGAAATAAAACGAATGGCTACAGCACTCGGTCGCTTCTTTAAAGTTGGTGCTCGTCTCGTGCTGGGGAAATTATACATATGGGTGAAAGCCGTTTGAGGCGCAGTCAAAATAAGGGGGAATTGGAATGTGTGTGCCAAATCGCCGTTTGTCGCGCATCAGACCCTTAGCCATTTCTTTAGCGCCTCCTTTCTCGCTCCCTGAGCAGCTGCCCGGCGGCTGAATGTGGCGATTTGGGCTGTCGTTTCTCCAACCGACTCACCGCTTAAGTCGGCATAAGTCATCCCGATGACCTCAATCATATCCGGTGTGAGGGCGAGCTTGGCAAAGTTCTGCATCCGCGCTGTCCAATTCATCTGTTCAAAGCGCATGCGGTTCAGGTCGACCAAATAAAAAGCGTAGTTTGTCGGCTCCTTTACGATAAGCGTATTGCCCGGTGAATGGTCTAAGAAGTGCACCTCTTTTTCATGCAATTCATAAGTGAAGGCGGCGAACTGCCTTAGAATTTCCGTCCGGTCGGGGTAATTTGGCTCGTGAATTAGCGCCCTGAAAGTCAGATCGCAATTCACTTTTTTAGAAATGTAATAGCTGTCCTGTAAGCCACCCATTCTGCGGTTTTCAAAGTAGGCTATGGGCGCTGGTGTTAAAACTCCGCGCTGTAATAAGCGCTGCGCATAGCGGTAGGAACGCGCGGCTTTTCCGGATCGCAACCCATTGTAAACAAATCGGTTAATCCAGTTGGGTCGTTTGAATTGCTTAATGATAACCGACATGGATTCCAGCTCAAAGACCTTGACGGTATTTCGATCGCGAGCGATTTCCACACCGGATTGCGCAAAGTTTTTGATCGCATCATCGATCTCGGCTTCCCACCGCTGGTATTTGGGGTTAATCGCGATTCTCACGAGTCTAATGTAGCGCTTTTTGGTAGGCTTCCAAGGCGCGGAGCCGGGCTGCTTTGTGGTTCACCATGGGTTTGGGATAATGCGGCTCGCCCAACTCCTTTACCCAGCGATTCTGGTAGACGCCTTGGGGATCAAATTTTCGCGCTTGCACATCGGGGTTGAAAATCCGAAAGTAGGGTGCTGCATCTACACCCGTTCCAGCAGCCCATTGCCAATTCCCGTTGTTGGAAGCCAATTCGTAATCCAAGAGCTTTTTGGCAAAATAGGCCTCACCCCAACGCCAATCGACCAGCAAGTCTTTACACAAAAAACTCGCTGTAATCATGCGAACCCGGTTGTGCATATAGCCGGTTTCATTCAATTGACGCATCCCGGCATCCACGATGGGGAAGCCGGTTTGGCCGGCACACCAGCGTTTGAATTCCCCCTCGTCATTGCGCCACTTCACGAAATCGTACTTTTCGTAGAAGTTGTGGGTGACCCCCCTGGGGTAGTGGTATAGGATTTGCATGAAAAATTCCCGCCAAATCAACTGATTCAAAAAGGTTTCATCTATGCGCCGCGCGGTGGCAGCTAGCTTTCGAATGCTGCGCGTTCCGAATCGCAGATGTACACCGAGATGCGAGGTCCCTTCATCTATATAAGGCAAATCCCGCGTCTCGTGGTAGTCCGCCAGCCGATTCACTGAAATTTCCAACGGGGGAAAGTCAATCGCAGCGCTTTGGAAACCAATGGCTTCTAAGGGCGGTATTGAAAAGCAGGCTTGAAGATAATTGCGCATACCTTCGCTGTCCACACTTTTAAAGCTATCTGTTTTTAAATGGGCTTTCCAGCTTCTCGAATAGGGCGTATAGACGGTATAAGGCTGGCCATCTGCCTTTGCAACTTCATCCCTTTCAAAAATCACCTGATCCTTAAAAGCCAGAAAGCCGATGCGTTGCGCTTTTAAAAAATGATATACACCGGTATCCCGTTCGGTAGCATAAGGTTCGTAATCTCGGTTGGCAAACACCTGTTGCACATCGTATGCTCGGCAGATTTGTCTAAAAACCGACAGGGGTTTGCCGCAGTGTACCCAGAGGCTGCTTCCACGCTTTTTTAAATCGCACTGAAGTCTTTGCAGTGCGCTATAGATAAAGGTGACACGTGCATCTGCGACGCAATCCAACTCATCGAGGATCGCCGTATCGAATATAAATATCGGGATGACGGGAAATGCACCCCTAAGCGCGTGGTAGAGGCCCACATTATCCGTCAGGCGCAAATCCCTTCGGAACCAAAAGAGGTTAACCCGCTGTCTCATCGGAGCGTTTTATATCGCGAATCACGAGTTGCAAGTGGTTTGTACCGTCGTACGCATTCAATTCGATACTGTATAGCAGATCAAAATCCCGCCCGTCTCTAACCTTTTCAAACCAATCGCCTTGGCCAAAAGCGATGCCCGGATAAAACACTGCGCTATCCGGCTCGAAAACCTGCAATTTCAAATGCGCACCCGCTTGGCCTACCCGTTTGGTACGACCACCGGCTTTCAGCCCTTTGGTCCAGAATACGGGGCGCTCGTTGCCCGGGCCAAAAGGGGCAAAACGCGCCAATGCGCGATACTGCTTCTGGTGGATGTCTCTCAGTTTAATCTCAGCATCCGCCCAAAGTATGGGTATCTTTTGATCTGCCGTGATGCGTGTGCTTACCACCGATTCAAACTTTTGTTTAAAGCGCTCGTATTTTGAGGGGGCTATGGTCAATCCCGCCGCTTGTCTGTGTCCGCCAAACTGCAGCATCTCGTCCGAGCAGGCGGCTAGGGCCTCATACAGGTCAAAGCCAGGGACCGACCGAGCCGAAGCCACCAATCGCCCATCGCTTTCGGTAAAGACAACCGTGGGCTTGTAGCGCTCTTCGACAATTTTTGAGGCGACAATCCCAATCACGCCTTTGTGCCAATCGGGTGAAAAGACCACATTGCTCATCCGGCTTTCTTCTTTCCGGTCAAAAATTTGGGCGATGGCCGCTGCTTTGGTTCGCTGATCCAAATCCCTGCGATATCGGTTGTACAAGTCGATTCGTGAAGCCAGGTCTCGGGCTTTTTCAGGGTGGGTCTCCGTGAGTAAATCCACTGCGAGTGAACCGTGATCCATGCGTCCGGCAGCGTTGATCCGAGGGGCCAAAACAAAAACCAAGTCCCTTACCGCAAACCGTTCTTTTTCTGAAAAGCGCATCAAGGCCTGAACGCCTGTGCAGGGATTGTCGTTTATATTTTGCAATCCAAAATGCATCAAGATGCGATTTTCGCCCGTTATGGGAACGATATCCGCAGCGATACTGATGGCTACCAAATCCAAATAGCCAAACACTTCTTCCTTCGCACGGGATAGTCGAGTCGCCAAGGCTTGCACCAGCTTAAAGCCGACCCCACAACCGGACAGTTCTCTATACGGATATGCGTCTCCGCTTTGTTTGGGATTTAAAACAGCAACCGCCCGCGGCAGTGTTTCGCCCGGTGTATGGTGGTCGCAAATGATCATATCGATCGACTTTTCACGGGCGTAGCGCACTTTGTCGATGGCTTTAGTCCCGCAATCCAAAGCGATGAGCAGCGAAAAGCCGTTATCCCAAGCGAAATCGATGCCAGCTTTGGAAAGTCCGTATCCCTCTTTGTGGCGGTCGGGAATATAGTGGGAAACCCGATCGCAATATCGAGATAAAAAGCGGTAAACCAGGGCTACCGCTGTGGTGCCATCCACATCGTAATCCCCATAAATCAAAATGCTTTCTCCTTTTTCTAAGGCCTGTAAAATCCGATCCACCGCACAGTTCATCCCTTTCATTAAAAACGGGTTGTGCAAATCACCTAAGGCGGGGTTGAAAAACGTTTTGGCTTGGTCAAACGTCTGTACCCCCCGCTGGAGGAGCAATCGGATGATCAAATCGTCGACCCTTCCACCCAGCTCTGCCTTGAACCCCTGTACCTGCTGGCTCTCAGGCTGGGCTTTTAGGCGCCAGACAACCGGCTGTATTTTTTTATTTACGCCGCTTCCCATCGACTATCAGTGTGATCTCGCCTTTTATCGGCCGATCTTTGATCTTTACAAAAATCTCTTCGATCGTGCCGCGCAGGGTTTCCTCAAATTTTTTAGAAATTTCTCTCGAGAGCGATATCCTTCGTTCCCAACCCAAAGCGGTTCCCAAATCCCACAGGGTTTTCCCGATTTTATGCGGTGATTCATATACGACCACCGTGCGCGTTTCTTCCCGCAGGCGTTCCAAGCGCGTTTTTCTGCCCTTTTTCGCCGGTAGAAAGCCTTCAAATACAAATTTATCCGAAGGCAGCCCTGAGAGGATTAGAGCCGGTACAAAAGCCGTCGCACCAGGCAGGCATGTTACGGGTATGGCATTTTCCACCGCGGCTCGAACCAGGAGAAATCCGGGGTCGGATATGCCGGGTGTACCGGCATCCGAAATGAGGGCTATGTGCCGGCCCTTTTTCAACTGTGCCACCCAATGGGCTGTGTATCTGTGTTCGTTGTGCATATGATGGGATTTCATCGGCGTTTCGATTGAAAAATGCCCGAGCAACACAGCTGAGTTGCGGGTGTCTTCCGCTAGGATTACATCCACGCACTGCAGTACTGCTACCGCCCGAAATGTCATATCTCTTACATTCCCGATTGGGGTGGGGACGATATAGAGTTTACCCGAACACACGACTGCGCTAAATTTAGTAGTTTTGTGTGAAGTTAAGCAATTCCCGTTTTATCGATCCAATTGCCGCATATGTCTTTGGAAAATTCCTTTGGTCAAACGCAAAATACATTTGGTACGATCCCCTGAGCCGTGCGGTATTTTGAAAGGTGCTGAGAGAAGCAGATCAATACAAATGATATATGGAAAAACGGCACGGTGAATAGATTTTCGATAGATGAGATAGCGCGCGTCACGCATGCGAAAGCCATCGGTACGGGAGCCCCCTCCTTTTCTCATATCTTTTACGATTCCCGAAAGATTTGCGATACCGACGGTATCTTTATCGCCTTACAAAGCGATACGGGAGACGGGCATGATTTTTTACGAGATGCTTATCGGCGAGGCATTCGCCTTTTTTTGGTGAGCCATCCACCCGAAAGAAAGTGGCGAGATGCGGTTTTTCTCGTCGTAAACAATACGCTAGACGCCCTCCAGAGCTGGGCGGTTTCACACCGCCAAAAACTGCATTATCCCTTTGTCGGGATTACGGGTACCCATGGAAAGACCATCGTAAAGGAATGGCTCTTTACCTTACTCAAAGACTGGTACCGCGTGTATCGGAGTCCAAAGAGTTTTAACTCCCAATTCGGGGTGGCACTATCGATTCTACATGCAGGCGATTCCTGTGATCTCGCCCTTATTGAGGCGGGCATTTCCAAGCCGGGCGAAATGGATCGGCTCGAGGCTATGATTCAGCCGGATTGGGGGGTGTTAACCCATATGGGCGAAGCGCATGCGGCGCATTTCAGCACTAAAGAACAACACGTACTCGAAAAGCTGCAGCTCTTTAAAAATGTGGGCAGACTCATACTTCCCGATTCTGATGCAGCGTTGCGATCCGCAGCCGAAAAAACGCTTCCAAAATCCATCCTGCGCTTTTGGGGCAAAAGCCGTACCGCCCATGTCCAACTGGTAAAAAAGACGATCCAAGGCAAGGAGACGGAACTCAGCCTAGTGCGAGACGGAATCCCCTTTCACATAGCGATCCCCTTTGTCAGCGAGGCCTATATTTCCAATTACATCGCCAGCTATGCCACCGCTCGTACATTGGGCATCGGCGACGAAGAAATCAGGCGCCAGAGCCAGCGATTAACGCGCATCGACATGCGGTTGGAATTGGTGCGGGGTGAGAACGATACGATCTTGATCAACGATGCGTACAACTCGGATCTGCAATCGCTACAAATCGCCTTGGATTATTTGAAGCAGCAGAACAAAACCCGATTGTCCATCATCCTTTCGGATATCTTGCAAAGTGGAAAATCAGATGCTGAGCTGTATCGAACCGTCGCCGGTTTATTGGGAAAATACAATTTGAAAAGCATCGTTTGCGTGGGCCAAAAGCTAAGTGAAAACCGATCCCATTTCGCGCACTTGGAGGCTAATTTTTACCCGACCACTTCAGCACTGCTCGAAGGGATAAAAAATTTGGATTTTAAGGATGAAGCGATTTTAATCAAAGGGGCGCGCATATTTGGTTTTGAAAAAGTCACGCGGCTCCTTCAGGAAAAAACACATGAAACCAAGTTGGAAATCGACCTCTCGGCCCTGGCTGAAAATTTGAAGTACTTCCGAAAAAGGCTGCACCCCAAAACCGAGATCATGGCTATGGTAAAGGCTTTTTCCTATGGAAGTGGCAGCTTTGAAATGGCCAATTTACTGCAAAGTCAAGCGATTGGTTACTTGGGCGTAGCATATGTGGACGAGGGCATAACCTTGCGCAAACAGGGTATCCAAATGCCGATCGTGGTACTCAATCCCCATCCGACGAGCTACGATGCCTGCCGCCGCTACCGACTGGAACCGGAAATATACAGCGAGCGGGGCTTTCAGCGCTTTCAAGACGAGATGCAAGGGCATGACGACTGGCCCAAAATTCACCTCAAACTCAATACGGGGATGAATCGGCTGGGTTTTGATGAAGCGGATTTACCCAAACTGATCCAAAGACTCGAATCGGATTCAAAAATCGAAGTGGCTTCTGTGTTTTCACACCTCGCTGCCAGCGATGACAGCGCGGCGCGCGCTTTTACGCTGAAGCAGATCGACCGTTTTAAAAATATGAGCCAAAAGTTGGAACGAGTCCTTACATCTCCTTTTTTAAGGCATATTTTAAACAGCTCGGGCATACTGAACTATCCGGAATTTCAATTCGATATGGTGCGCATCGGCATCGGCATGTACGGTTTCGTACCCGACTTAGCCGCCCGAAGACAATTGCGTTTGGTCGCAACGCTCACATCGATCATTTCACAAATCCGAACGATACAACCGGGGGACACCGTAGGCTATGGGCGGCATTTTAAAGCGGAGACCCCCACCCGAATTGCGACTATCCCCATCGGATATGCAGACGGCTTAAATCGAAAACTCGGCAACGGCTTGGGTTATTTTTGCATTCACGACAGCCCAGCTCAGATCGTTGGAAGCATTTGTATGGATATGACCATGGTCGATGTCACGGACATCGACTGTGAAGCAGGCGATGAGGTGGTCATTTTGGGTGCAGATCCGAGCCTTATCACCCTGGCCAAAAAGCTGGAGACTATCCCGTACGAAATTTTAACCAGTCTTTCACCACGGATCAAGCGCCGGTATTTTTACGGATAGTTCAAATACTCAAGTCACCCGCCTGTGCCAGAAAATGCTGCAATTTTACTGTATTATCAATTCCAAACATACCGCCTCGAATGCCGGATGCGGTTTGTGGGGCTATTCGGGTTATCCGTATCTCGACATTTTAGAGCGGTAAATAACATGTAATTTCATTTATTACGCCATATCTATCGTAATAAAAGCTCAAGGTATAAGATCCATAGTAGATGATAATTCTACTTTCATCGCAATTGTATTTAGAGAATATCTTTTTTTAACTTTCTCCTTATCATCTCCTATATGTATAGAGTTAATGCAAATCGTGCGCTCCTTCTTTATTTGCATATCTGCGATGCGATTATCCCTGATTTCAATAAATGAATTGGGAAAGGCAGTCTAAGGCAAGGATTCTACGCACTCTTTGTTCTGATCTTTAGGTGGTCAGTCGTCGAGATCAATTTATTTGGTTCCCCTTTTCGCTAGCTAAGGTTTGTAGTATGCGCGCAATGGCCTCTGAAATGACTGTGTATTCCCGCTCTGTATGGGCTAGGTAGACAAACATTACCCGTAATCCTTCCAGACCGGCATACCACTCTTTTTTATGCAGCCGAAAGGCCTCCCGCAGCTTTCTCTTAATTCGGTTTCGCTTCACCGCACTTCGAATTTTTCGCTTGGGGACCGAAAAACCCGCTTGGAACGCACCGTCAAATTCGCCGTAAACGGCTAAAACCGGATGGTGTTTGCACCACTGGCCCGACTCGAAAAGTCGATCGATAAGCGCTTTGTGCTTCAGCCGATTGCCTCTAAGAAGAGCATGGTTAAAGGGCTTTCCCACGGCGTAAAAATAAGCATTCTTTTCAGCGCATCTCTATCGCTAAGCATTTCGATAGGGCTGTTGCGTTTTGGATCGAAAAAAACGGGTACGAGCTGAGAATAGATGGGCTAAAGCGTTTGAAAGGGCGCATGCCAACTTCCGGCTCGGGTTTAAAAAGCATAAGAGATGGCCACATAGAGCTGTCAACCGCAGTGCTTCCACAGTCTGTGAAAGGCATTTAGATCGGCTTTTTACAGGGACTGGGCTTACACATGGGTCAAAACGCCGATGGTGAGCCCTTCAGAAGTCAAGGCTTACACTTTTAAAATTCAGTTTTTCGTGCACGTTGGACAAAACCCCTATCTGCCGTTGAATTCACCCATGGTATCGGATAGGCCGGCCCTGGTAAAAGATGCGACGAGCTTCGCCGCAAGGGGTAAGCGCTCGATCAATCTACATTGCTCCTCGGGCGTCCACTCACCCAATACGTAATCCACTTGCTGTCCCGGTGAGAAATCACACCCCACGCCGAATCGGAAACGCGCGTATCCGCTGGTTTGCAAGCAGTTTTCAACGCTTTTCAAGCCGTTGTGCCCACCGTCCGAGCCCTTTCCACGCAAGCGAAAAGCACCGAATTCCAAATGGATGTCATCTGTGATGACGAGCAGGTTTTCGACGGGAACCTTTTCTTTTTTTAGCCAATGTCGAACCGCCTTGCCACTCTGATTCACATAAGTAGTCGGCTTGATCAAGACGAGTTTGGCGCCTTTGTGCGAAACCGCCGCACGTATGGCCAATCGCTCCGAGCACCATTCGGCTCCCGCTTCACGGGCGATTTCGTCCACCACCTGAAAGCCGATGTTGTGGCGGGTGTTTTCATATGTGATACCGGTGTTCCCCAATCCGGCGATTAAAAACTTTCTCATATCGACTGCGATACGGAAGCCACAAAGGTAGCGATTCTCCGCCTGTGCGGCATGTATTGCGAAACGAGCATTTCCATTTTTATCCCTTAGATAAAATGCGGTTATCCCCGTGCTGCTGACAGTCTTACACCCTGTATTGCATCCCCTGATCCAGGTGTTTGCCCCCGCCTTATCTATCGGCTGGGGACCCATCCGCCCATGCCGAGATACAGCAAAAATCCGTATTTTCGCATACTTTACAGCCGGATTGGGTTCCAGTAAGAGCGCGTATATGAAATTCAGAGCATACAAGCATTTGAGCCTCACTCATATCGCTGATGAGATACTGAAATTTTGGGCGCAAAACCGAATTTTTGAGAAAAGCGTGAGCAGCCGCGAGGGGGGTCGGTCCTACATCTTCTACGAAGGGCCGCCATCGGCCAATGGCATGCCGGGCATTCACCATGTGGTGGGGCGGACGATTAAGGATATCTTTTGTCGGTACCACACCCTCAAAGGGGCGTGCGTCAGGCGAAGAGCCGGCTGGGATACCCATGGCTTGCCCGTAGAGTTGGGCGTCGAGAAGGAGCTCGGCATCACCAAAGAAGACATCGGAAAAAAAATCACGGTTGGGGAATACAATGAAGCCTGCCGCAGTGCGGTGATGCGCTACAGGGGTTATTGGAGTGACCTGACGCAAAAGATGGGTTATTGGGTAGACCTGGCAGACCCTTATGTCAGTTGCCAAAGCCAGTACATGGAAACGCTCTGGTGGTTGATCAAACGCTTAGACGAAAGGGGATTGCTCTACAAGGGGTACAGCATACAGCCTTATTCGCCGGCGGCGGGTACGGGTTTGAGCTCGCACGAATTGAATATGCCGGGCACTTATCGCACGGTTTCAGATACCACAGTGGTTGCGCAGTTCAAAGTCCTTACCGACACCTTGCCCGAGCGGTTGCAAGCCTACAATGCGGTTTTTCTGCTGGCCTGGACGACTACGCCCTGGACCCTCCCAGCCAATACGGCGCTTACTGTAAGTAGGGATGTGGATTACGTTTTGGTGGATACTTTCAACCGATATACCCACCGTCCGATTCAGGTGGTTTTGGCTGAGTCCCTGGTCTCAAAGCAGTTCACCGTTCCCTATCGAGAAAGCGATCGGCCTGCTGATTTTGAAAATTTTCAAGCCGGGGATAAGCGCATTCCTTACCGAATTGTAGCGACCTTTAAAGGGGGGGAAATCGTAGGCACCCGATTCGAACAGTTGCTGCCATGGGCGCTGCCACACGAAAATGCGGATCAGGCCTTTCGCGTTATCGCCGGCGATTTTGTAACGGTTGAAGAGGGAACCGGAATCGTGCACACCGCCCCTAGCTTTGGGGCTGATGACGCCAAAGTAGCCCGTGCGCAAGGCGTACCCCCACTTTTGGTTTTGAATGCCGAAAACAACCCGGTTCCGCTGGTGGATTTACAGGGGAAATTCATCGAACAATTGCCCGCGGGCTACGGAGGGCAATACGTTAAAAACGAATACTACCCCGATGGGGAAGCGCCCGAACAATCGGTAGATGTAAGGATCGCCATCGATTTGAAAAAGTGCAACCGCGCCTTTAATGTGTTCAAATACAAACACAGCTATCCGCATTGCTGGCGCACCGACAAGCCCATTTTATATTATCCGTTGCATTCCTGGTTTATCCGCTCTACCCAGGCTAAGGAGGCGATGATACAGGGAAACAAAACCATCAATTGGAAGCCCGAGACTACCGGAACGGGGCGTTTTGCAAATTGGCTCGAGAATTTGAACGATTGGAATTTATCGCGCGCCCGTTACTGGGGCACACCGCTGCCGATTTGGCGCACGGAGAAAGGCGACGAACAAATCGTCATCGGATCGATGGCGGAATTGATGCAGGAGATCGAAAGAGCCATCTCGGCGGGCGCGATGCGGAAAAACCCCTACGAAGGATTTGTAGTGGGGGATTATTCCGATGCGAATTACGAAAAGGTGGATTTGCACAAACCCTTTGTGGATCAAATCGTTTTGGTTTCGGCTCGGGGCAAACCCATGTATCGCGAGCCGGACTTGATAGATGTGTGGTTTGATAGTGGGGCGATGCCTTATGCCCAATGGCATTATCCCTTTGAAAACCAGGAAAAAATCGATGGTAGATCAGCTTTCCCCGCCGATCTCATCGCCGAGGGTGTGGATCAAACCCGCGGGTGGTTCTTTACCTTACACGCCTTGAGTACCCTGGCTTTTGATTCGGTGGCTTATAAAAATGTGGTATCCAACGGTTTGGTCCTAGACAAAAGCGGCCAAAAAATGTCCAAGCGATTGGGAAATGCGGTAGACCCATTTGAAACCCTAGCGGTATTCGGCCCCGATGCCACGCGTTGGTACCTGATCAGCAATGCGCAACCCTGGGAAAATCTGCGCTTTGACATCGCGGGCGTCGAAGCGGTAAAACACAAGTTTTTCGGCACCTTATACAATGCGTATTCATTCTTTTCTCTGTATGCCAATGTAGATGACTTCACCTATTCGGAGGCGGAAATCCCCATTTCCAAGCGCGCTGAGCTCGACCGCTGGATTGTGTCGGAACTCCATACGCTGATCGGGGATGTGGATGCCTTTTATGCAGCATACGAGCCCACGCGTGCGGCGCGTGCTATTTTTGATTTCACGACGCGCAACCTGAGCAATTGGTATGTGCGGTTGAATCGCCGTCGTTTTTGGAAAGGGGGCTATGCGACGGATAAGATTGCAGCTTATCAAACGCTGTACAGCTGTTTGGTAACGATTGCCCAATTGGGGTCTCCCATCGCGCCCTTCTTTATGGACCGCTTGTACAAGGACTTAAATGAGGTGACCGGCAAGGAACCCTTTGAATCGGTTCACCTGGCTTATTTCCCGAAATCGGATGCGACCGCAATCGACCCAGCGCTGCAAGCGCGCATGCGACTGGCGCAAAATCTTTGTTCCGCCATTTTATCCCTGCGCAAAAAGGAAGGGATTAAAGTGCGCCAACCGTTGCAAAGCGTTTTGATCCCGGCCTTAAATGCTGAGATGAGGCAGCAAATTCGAGCCGTCTCTGAGTGGGTAAAGCAAGAGGTAAATGTCAAGAGGGTTGAAATTCTTTCCGATGAGCGGGCAGCGGAAATTTTGGTCAAGGCGATAAAGCCCAACTTTAAAATTTTGGGACCTCGCTACGGAACAGAGATGCAAAATATTGCAGCGGCCATAGCCAAGCTTTCAAATAAGGATATTCAAAGGATGGAGCGGGCGGGTAAATTAAGTCTAGCCTTAGAAAATAAGACCATTGATTTGCAGCTAGATGAAGTAGAGATCACAACTGCGGATGTCGAAGGTTGGTCGGTAGCCAATCAAAACGGGTTAACGGTAGCCCTGGATGTAAACCCGACCGATGCGCTGAGAAGCGAGGGGCTCGCCCGGGATTTAATCAACCGGCTACAGCAGCTGAGAAAGGAAAGCGGTTTGAATGTGATCGATAAAATTCGATTGACCTTAGAGCGAGAAGCGGTATTAGAGACCGCTGTAAACCAAAATAAAGGATATATTTGCGACGAGACCCTGACTGCTGCACTCCGCTTTGTGGATGTACTGGAAGATGGCATAGCCCTTGCCATCGATGGTTTGGAATTCAAAGTCAAGCTTGAAAAAATGTAAAGTTATGGGTGATTCGAAAAAAAACCGATATAGCGACGAGGAATTGGCCGAGTTTAAAGCATTGATTCGAGAAAAAATAGAAAAGGCAGCGCTTGATCTCGCGCTCTTGGAACAGGTGTATGCCAATGACAAAAACAATGGAACGGATGATACTTCACCGACTTTCAAGGCGTTTGAAGAGGGATCTGAAATCATGAGCAAAGAAGCCAATGCACAATTGGCCGCCCGTCAAAAGAAGTTCATCCGCGATTTGCACAACGCCCTGATTCGCATTGAAAACAAGACATACGGCATCTGTCGCATAACCGGTGAGCGGATCGGCAAAGAACGGTTAAAACTCGTACCGCATGCCACGCTGAGCATTGAAGCGAAAAAGATGCAGCGGTAGTGGAAAAGTGGACCATTGCAATTAGCCAATCTAAAGGTGCCGATGATACCCAAATGGTCGCTATCGCGTTTGCCTGATTATGAAGCCCCCCTTTCCCACACAGTCCGACGAAAGCGTATGAAGAAAGCAATCGGTATCGTCTCGTTGGTCTTGTTGCTCGATCAGGCATCCAAGATCTGGGTAAAACTCAATATGAGGCTGGGGCAGGAATACAAAATTACCGATTGGTTTTACCTCTCTTTTATCGAAAACAATGGGATGGCATACGGATTTGAATTCGGTGGCGTCACCGGTAAGATAATCCTCAGCGTTTTCAGAATCGCAGCTATAATCGGCTTGACCTACTGGCTGTTCAAGGAAATTAAAAAAAAGGCCAGCAACCTTTTAACCACTGCCATTTCGCTTATTTTGGCAGGTGCTATCGGCAATTTGGTCGATTCTTTGTTTTATGGAATGCTCTTTAGCGACAGCCATGGCGAGCCAGCAACCCTATTTCCCAAAGGGGGTGGGTATTCGGGGGTTTTGTTGGGCAAGGTAGTCGACATGCTCCACTTTCCACTTTGGAAGGGGTACTTGCCGGATTGGCTGCCTATATGGGGGGGCCATTATTTCGTGTTTTTTGAGCCGGTGTTCAACCTAGCCGATGCAGCGGTTTCAGTGGGCATCATCTTGCTGATCACCTTCCAGAAAAAGGCTTTTGGGCGTCCGTAACCGATTGCGCTCTTTCCTTTGAATTATAATTTTATTTAATTTAGCGCGATCCGAAAACGGGCTGGTTTTCAAATTGATTGACGACGTGATTGGGATATTATAAAATAAGGAGAGAAAAACAAAAAATAGCCCGCTGTTTAAACTGCCACGCACGGACGAATACAAGAGGGTGAGATCGGATTTTCAAGCCGCCATGCAGAAGCAAAAATAGAAAAAGTACCCCTCTTTTTTAAACCAAACTCCAACGGGATGAAAAAACAAGTCCCGCTTTTCAAATTGACGCACAGCGCAGACGAGAACAAAAAATAAGTCGCCTCTTTAAAGTGTCGACCGGGATCAAAAAATAGCCTCTTTTTCAGACGCCCCACAGAGACGAAAAAATAAAACCCGTCTTTCAAAAACCCACACAAAAAGAGAAAAAAAGAACCAAAGGTTTAGATGCCTTATAACAGACAAAGCAAAAAATAAGGCTGGGGTTTTCAGACTCTTCCCATATAGTTGACGCTGTGGTTGGGTTACTATAGCTATGCAAGAGCAAAGTCAAAAAATAAAACCGGGGTCGATTCCCCATAGCGGATAAACACGGAAAAATAAAGCTGGCTTTTCAGGTTGGAGTTGTCTGAATCTCAGTTGCCCATTCCTCGATTAAAACCGAATGGCGGGTCAGCGGGTCTGACCACGCGAACAAAAAAATAAGACCATCTTCTCGAGCTGATCCATAGAGACAGAATTAAAAAAAGCCCCTTTTAGACTCACTTCACAGAGGCAAGCACGAAAAATAGACCATCTTTTCAAACCCACCCATGTCGATTGATACCGCAATAGGACTACCACACCTATATACAGACAAAAGCAAAAAAATAAGGCTGGGGCGGTCAGATGTCACACGAGGACAAAAACCAAAAAAAGCGCGCCCTTTTCAAACCACCACGCACGGACAAGCGCGAAAAGATGAAATCGCCTTTACCCCTCCATAAGGAAAAATAACCCCCCTTTTTAAACTACCATGCACAGAGAAAAGGGTAGTTCTAAGGTTTTAAATCAACCTTCCAGGGGTGCGAAACAAGGAGCGAGCCCCGCTTTTTAAACCATCGCATACAGCACAAAAACAAGAAATAAGTCCCCCGGTTTAGATCGCGCACACAGGGGGGCGTAAAAGATAAAAACCCGCTTTTTAAAATCACCGCGTACGCACAAAAATAGATAAGCCCAGATTTATCGGCTGCGCCACGAAACACAGAAACGAACCCCGCCTTTCAAAACGTTATATGGGACAAAGTCAAAAAAATAAAGCTGGCTTTTCACGCCGACACACGGGAACAAAAAAATAAGACCGGCCTTTTTAAAGGCACAAAAGACAGTCGACTAGCCCGGACACCTGGCCTACCACGCTTTCAATATGCGCTCGGCTGTGGAAACCGTCTCATCCACATCTGCATCGGTCAAAGCACTGCAAACAAACCAGGACTCAAAACCGCTGGGAGGCAGATAAATGCCCGCTGCCAGCATGTCGTGAAAGAATTTGGCAAAGCGCAGCCGATCGGCTTGGCATGCCGTATCGAAGTCCACTACCGGCTCCTTGGAAAAATGCAGGGAAAGCATACTGCCCACAGCGTTGATCTGAAAAGGACCACCCCATCGGCTCAAGACTTGTCGCAAGCCCGCTTTGAGATTTTGGGTCTGCGCATTTATCCTTTGGTAAATCTGGGGTTGGGTATTCAGCATGCTGAGCGTCGCATAGCCTGCCGCCATGGCCAAAGGATTTCCAGAAAGCGTACCCGCTTGGTACACCGGCCCTTCGGGTGCTAGGCGTTCCATAATTTCCAAACGCGCTGCAAAAGCGCCCACCGGCAAGCCGCCGCCGATCACCTTGCCCAAAGCGGTGATGTCTGCCACAACGCCAAACAACTCCTGTGCACCCCCTCTCGCCAAGCGAAAACCCGTCATGACTTCATCAAAAATCAACAAAATCCCTTCCGCATCGCACAGGTTTCGCAAGTCTTGAAGGAAATCCCCGCGGGGTGCGATACAGCCCATATTTCCCGCTACGGGCTCCAGGATAACCGCTGCGATTTCGCCCCGATTGGCCTGTACAACTGTGCGGACGCTTTGCATATCATTATAGCGCGCCAAGAGCGTGTCTCTAACCGTCCCTTTTGTCACCCCGGGACTATCGGATTCACCAAAGGTGAGCGCACCACTGCCCGCCTGTATCAAAAAGGCATCGGCGTGCCCGTGATAACAACCGGCAAACTTGATACATTTAGCCCGACCGGTATAAGCGCGCGCCAGACGCAGGGCGCTCATACAGGCCTCGGTTCCAGAGTTTACCATGCGGATTTGGTCGACATTCGGAATCATCTCCACAGCCAATCGGGCCATGGCCGTTTCCAACTCCGTAGGCGTACCGAATGAGGTGCCCCTTTCAGTAGCTTGTACCACCGCTTCAATCACCTCGGAACGGGCATGGCCGAGAATCATGGGCCCCCAGGAATTGACGTAATCCAGATATGCATTTCCATCTGCATCGTAAAGCCTAGCGCCCTTGGCCCGCGCCATAAAAACAGGGTTACCCCCTACCGCTTTGAATGCGCGAACTGGAGAGTTAACCCCACCGGGAATATACTTCTTCGCCTGTCGAAACAAGGTGCTACTCCGTTGGTAATTCATCCTTTTCTTAAAATTCTTCCTCGATTTTATACCCTGCAATGGGAGCAGCTTTCCACTTGCGATTCTTAGCCCCAACCCGCTTCTTTTGAGACTTTTCCCCCTTTAAAACCATTTGGTCAAAGCGTTGCAAATCGTATTGTTCAATCAGGCTTATCAGATGTTCGGCATAGGTTTTGTCAGTCGCATAGCCGGCCTTTTTCAACCCATATGCCCAGCCTTTGTAGTCATCTATCTTTAACTCGAATAAGCCGCAGTAGCGACTGCCTTTCCTCAAGAAGCGCGAATGATCGATAAAGGACTGATTTGGACTGCCGTATTTTCTGAAGCACTCGCTCGGGGCGTCATCGTCGCATTTTACACCCAGCCCTGACCAGTTGTGACATTTGATCCCAAAGTGGTTGTTGGCGCGCCGCGCCAGGAAACTGAGACCGCTATTCGACTCCCAAAGGCCTTGTGCCAGGGTAATGCTCGCCGGTATTTTATACCGATTCATCTCGCGCATCGCCATGTCTTTGTACTTTTCGATATACGCTTCCCGCGCTGCCCTTGTCTTGGCGTCATCCAAAACGAGGGGTGTGGATTTTGGAGGTGGGTTAACGCCAGATGTAAAAGCGGAGCGGTGGTCTGTGGAACGAGACACGGCTCTTTTGGATGAACCGCAAGCGCTCAGCAAAAGCGTAAGGCCTAGCATGATCGCTATACTGAGTTGTACCTTTTGCCCTTCAACCACCATCGAACGCCCTTATTCCCCTATGAGTCGCCAGTATGTCACAGCGAAAGTAGTCTCCGGTGTGGTAAGCCATGTCACAGGATTTGTGTTGTTCTTAGCCATGTCGGCAAAGTTAATCAATTCTGCGTCGATCTCCGTGCAACCCGGCGCAATTCCGAGATTTTGAATGGTACCCGCGCCCCACGAAAATACCGACCATGGGGGCTTCTCAGGTTTTTTGGAATGAGATTTGCTATCTTTAGCCGAGAAAACCCTTTGATCATGAGATGGAAATACCTGACTTCTATAGCGTTTTTGGCCGGTTTGACGAGTTGCGCTTTGACGCAGACCTCCTTTGATTATGACGAAACCGCGCATTTTTCACGGTATGAGACCTTCGCCTTTTACAAATCCGGCATGGACAAATTGAAGATCAGCGACCTGGACAAACGCCGCATCATAAACGAAATCGTGCAAGCCTTGACGGCTAAGGGCATGCGCTTTGCCAAAAAACCCGATATCTATGTAAATGTCTCAATGCGTAAGAGCGACCGAATCGATGTCGTAACCCAATACCCTTATTACAGTTGGGGTGTGTGGTGGGGCTATCCCGGTGGCTTCGGTTGGGATGCGGTACAAACCCGTACCTACCGAGTGGGTTCCCTGTATATCGATTTGATAGATGCTGAGAAAAAACAACTCGTTTGGCAAGGTAAAGGCGTCGCGCAAATGCCGGGCGACTTATCCAAAAAAGCGGCCTATATCAAAGGTGTTGTGCGTGAAATCTTATCGCAATACCCGCCTGGGAAGAGATAGTTTTAAGCTGCTTGGTACATGGATGCGCATTCGACGACCCAATTCATTTTTTCACTACTCCGGTCAGCCCATTCCCATCGCATCGAATACACAGGGGTATCACCCGCCTTTTATCTGCAGGAAGTGTGCTTTGGCTTTTTCCAGCGCAGCTGTCAAGCCCTTGGGATCGTTACCACCAGCGGTGGCGAAGAATGGTTGCCCACCGCCACCACCCTTGATCGCTTTGGCCCACTCTCGAACCATACGACCCGCATGAAACCCCTTTTCAACCCAGTCATCCGAGCATGCGACCGCCAACCGGGCTTTTCCCCCGTCATCCGAACCCAAGGCCAAACACAGGGAGGGCAGTTCATTTCTCAATTCAAAAGCCAGGTCTTTCATCGCAGTCGCATCCAAATCGGTGCGCGCCACGATTACCCGCGTATCCTGGATTAAGGTGGCATTGTTCACCAAATCCGCTTTGAGGCTTTTCACTCGGCCTTTCACCACTGCTGCGAGCTGCTTTTTTAAAGCGCGGTTTTCCCGCTGCAAGTTTTGTATGGATTTCAACGGATCGCGTTGGTTTTTCACCAAATCTTTGATCGCCTGCACCTGTGCCTGCAGGTCCAAAAAATAACGCTCTGCGAGTTGTCCGGTAATCGCCTCGATACGGCGCACACCTGAGGCTACCGCAGATTCGGAAACGATTTTAAAACGCCAGATGCAGCCGGAATGCGACACATGGGTACCGCCGCAGAGCTCGATGGAGTCCCCAAAGCGAATGCTGCGCACCCGGTCGCCATATTTTTCACCAAAGAGCGCTATAGCGCCCTGGGCTAGGGCCTCCCCAAAGGGAACCGATCGGTTCTCTTCGCATTTTAAATCATCTCTAATACGCGCATTCACAAAGGCTTCCACCCGATCGAGCTCCCCTCGGGTCAATTTGGAGAAATGGGAAAAATCGAACCGCAAATGCGCAGGGCTAACCCAGGAGCCTTTTTGCGCCACATGTGCGCCCAAAACCACGCGCAGGGCCTGGTGCAACAGATGGGTCGCAGAATGATTGGCGGCTGTACTTTTGCGCGCCGCTTCATCTACTGCAGCGAGCAGCTCACCTGCCAGGTCTTTTGGAAGCGCCTCGGTGTAATGAACGATTAGGTCGTGCTCCTTTTGGGTATCCAACACGGGGATGCGTTCTCCGGATTGGGGTTCCAAATATCCGCGATCGCCTAGCTGTCCCCCCCCTTCCGGATAAAAAGGTGTCTGCTGCAACACCAATTGATAGCGTTTGGCGTCTTGGGTTTCCACCCTGCGGTATCGCATAATTCTCGTCTTTAATTTCAAGTGGTCATACCCCAGAAATTCCGTTTGCAGTTCCGGTTGGAGTGCGATCCAGTCCGAGGTCTTGGCGACACGCACTTCGCGAGAGCGTTGGCGTTGGCGTTTCATCGCCTCTTGAAAACCGATTTCATCCAGTGTAAATCCCTTTTCCCGCAAAATCAAAGCGGTCAAATCCTTTGGAAATCCATATGTGTCATACAGCTCAAAGACTTTTTGGCCACTGATGGTTTGGGTCTTTGCCCCTGCGACCAGGGCATCCAATAAGCATAGGCCTTGTTCCAAAGTGCGTAAAAAAGCCTGTTCCTCTTCTTCGACGACTTTTTCAATCGACGCTTGTTGCGCTCGCAATTCCGGGAAGGCCTCGCCCATTTCACGGGCCAAGACCTTCACCAACTTATGGATAAAAGGTTCTTTTTGGTCGAGAAACGTAAAGCCATAACGCACGGCGCGTCTCAAAATCCGGCGGATGACGTAACCCGCTCCAGAGCGGGAAGGCAATTGCCCATCGGCGATGGAAAAGGAAACGGCGCGCAAGTGATCGGCCACCACGCGGATCGCTTTGTCAGTAGCTTCTCCGCACCTGTATCGGACGCCTGTCAGCGCCTCGATTTCACGGATGATGGGTATAAAAATAGTCGTATCGTAACTGGATTGCACCCCTTCTAAGACCATGAGAAGGCGTTCCAATCCCATACCGGTATCGATGTATTTTTGCGCCAAGGGCTCGAGTTCACCACTGGCTTTTCGGTTGAATTCCACAAAGACCAGGTTCCAAATTTCAATCACCTCGGGGTGGCCTTTGTTGATCCATTCGGCACCGGATATCTGCTCTTTTTCTGCCGCGCTTCGGATATCTACGTGAATTTCAGAACTGGGGCCACAGGGGCCCTGATCGCCCATTTCCCAAAAGTTATCGCGCTTATCCCCGAATAAAATTCGATCCACAGGCAAGATTCGCCGCCAATGCGATAATGCCGCTTCATCCGCACCCAGCCCATCCCCTTGATCTCCACTAAAAACCGTAGCGTAAATAGACGCTGGATTCATTTTAACCGCTTTAGTCAGAAATTCCCATGCCCATTCAATGGCTTCTTTTTTAAAGTAATCGCCAAAACTCCAATTGCCGAGCATTTCAAATAGGGTGTGGTGGTAGATATCGCCACCAACCGCTTCCAAATCGTTGTGCTTGCCCGAGACGCGCAGGCACTTTTGGGTATTGACAAGTCGGGGGTAAGGCGCTTTAGCCCGTCCCAAAAAGTACGCCTTAAACGGGTTCATACCCGCGTTGGTAAAGAGCAGCGTCGGATCGCTTTTATTGATGATGGGCGCCGAGGGGACCCGCTGGTGGGCCTTGGATATAAAGAAATCGAGGAATTTAGATCGGATTTCGTCGGCTTTCATACACATCGAACACTTTTGCTCAGCTGTTGCGTTTAAACGGGTACATGTGTTTTTTTATACCTTTACCCCCCAAAAGCAAAGCAGCTCTTGTGAAGAGCGTTGACAAAAGTAGAAATTTATGCCAAAGGTAAAGTATTACTTCGACGCAGACTCCGTTAGCTATAAGCAGATCCGCGTTTCCAGTTGGCACAAGTTGACGAAGGGTTTTGCCTTTGTCGCTACAGCCGCTTTGTTTGGACTGCTCTTTTACCTGCTCAGCTCAAGTGTGATCCAAACGCCAGAGGAAATCGCGCTGCGACGCGAGTTGGGGTTTGTAAAAACCCAATACGGTGTACTGAACAAAAAAATGGTGCAGGTGGAAGCTGTGCTAGACGATCTAAAAGCGCGCGACAACAATCTTTACCGCGCTTATTTCGAAGTGAGCCCGATTCCGGACGATGTCCGCAAAGGGGGATTTGGGGGTACCAACCGCTATGCATCTCTGGCGGGCTTTGCCAACAGCCAATTGGTGGAAAGCACGGCGAGAAAGCTGGATGAGATCTCCAAACAAATGGTCATCCAGTCCAAATCCTTAGATGAAATCGTATCGCTGGCGAAAAACAAAGAGAAAATGTTGGCCTCCCTGCCCGCTATACAACCCATTGCGAAAAAAGACCTCATACGCGTTTCATCCGGCTTTGGCATGCGGCTCCACCCCATACTAAAGGTTATGCGGATGCACACGGGCATCGACTTTTCAGCCAAGCGCGGTGCCCCCATTTACGCGACTGGTGATGGCGTAGTAGCCTATACCAAACACAGTCCTTCCTATGGGAACGAAATCCTCATCAAACACGGATTTGGTTACCAAACGCGCTACGCACATATGTTGAAATACATCGTTCGCAAGGGTCAGAAAATCAAACGCGGAGATTGCATTGGATATGTGGGCAATACAGGCATTTCTACCGGATCACACCTGCATTATGAAGTTTTAAAAAATGGAAAACCGGTGGATCCGATCCACTTTTTTTACAAAGACACCGGACCGGAAGCCTACAAAAAATTATACCAGCAAGTACGAGAAAACAACCAATCGCTCGATTGATGGACTTGAACTTACCCCGAGGCAAATGCTATTACACCATTGGCGAAGTGGCCGAGGCTATGGGGGTCAATGCCTCTCTACTGCGTTTTTGGGAAAAGGAGTTCGAGATGGTCAAACCCAAAAAAAACAAAAGGGGAAAGCGATTTTACGCGGCGGCGGATATTGAACGTCTGAAACGAATCCACGAGCTGGTCAGAGAAAGCGGATTTACGCTAGCAGGGGCTAGGCAAAAACTAAAAAGGCGAAAAAGTTTGTCCACTATGGAGTTAATCTCTAAATTGGATGCCGTTAAAGCCGAATTGACGAATATCAAAAACGAAATACCGACATGAAAAAGACAGGTTGCTCAGTACTCATCGTTTTGGCCGTAGTGATCGGGGGCTTTGCGATATGGGGCATCACGACTTACAACGGGATGGTCAAGCGAGACCAAGGGGTAAAAACCGCTTGGTCTAAGGTGGAGAGTGCTTACCAACGCCGCGCGGATCTGATTCCCAACCTGGTCAACACCGTAAAAGGAGCCGCAGACTTTGAAAAGTCCACTTTGACAGCTGTGATCCAAGCAAGGGCTAGCGCGACGTCCATAAAAATCGATCCAGCTCATATCACACCGCAACAATTGCGACAATTCCAGCAGGCACAGGGCGCATTGAGCAATGCCCTATCGCGCTTAATGGTCACCGTAGAGCGCTATCCAGAACTCAAAGCCAACCGGAATTACCTGGCCCTGCAGAGCCAGTTGGAAGGCACGGAAAACCGTATCAAGGTGGAGCGGGATCGTTTTAACGACTCGGTTAAAGGGTTTAATACCCTGGTTAAAACCTTTCCGAATAAGCTGCTGGCAGGCATTTTTGGGTTCCAGGAAAAGGGATACTTCCAATCTGATGTCGGTGCCCAAAAGGCACCTGAAGTAAAATTCTAATGAAGGAGCCGGTCGAAGATTTTCTCAATGCGGATCGGGAAAAACAGCTGATTCAAGCCATACGAGAAGCTGAAAAAAACACTTCGGGAGAGATACGCGTTCACCTCGATGCGCACTCGGACTTACCCCACTTGGCGCGCGCCAAAGCGGTCTTTGCCGAATTGAATATGCACCAGACCCAAGCGCGGAATGCCGTGCTCTTTTACGTGGCGATCGCCGACAGAGCCTTTGCCATTTTCGGTGACAAAGGCATAGATGAAGCGGTACCCGATGATTTTTGGGAATCCATTCGCGATGCGATGCGCGAACTGTTTAAACAGGGCGCGTTCACCGAAGCGCTGGTAAGCGGTATTCGAGAGACTGGAAAAGCCCTAAAACAGTATTTCCCACACCGGGATGACGATGTGAACGAATTGCCGGATGATATTTCCAGCGGATAAGCACAATTGGATGAGACACGCACTAAAAAGCATACTACTTCTCTTTCTCTTAAGCGCTTTGGCCCCTGCGGCTTCCGGCCAGGGAGTTCCACCCAAACCGCGGTTTCAAGCCCACGTGTACGATCGGGCAGATATGCTCAATCCGCAGCAAGAAAGCGCTTTGGCACAAAAGCTATCGAAATATAGCGACAGCACCTCTACGCAAATCGTCATCCTGACACTGCCTACCATCGGGGGAGACGATATCAATTTGTTCGCAGCCGAACTCGCCCAAAAGTGGGGGATCGCCCAAAAGGATCAGGACAACGGTATTTTGATCTTGGTCGCTGAGCAAGATCGAAAAGTAGCGATATCCACGGGCTACGGCATCGAATACCTGTTAACCGATGCCTTGTCCAAGCAGATTATCGAAACGGATATCGCACCGCAGTTTAAAAACAACAACTTTTACGCCGGTCTAAACGCAGCGCTTGACGACATTTTTAAAGTTTTAAAAGGTGCTTATAAAGGGGATCGCAAAAAAAATGCGCGATCCGGTAACACCGCTTTTCTAACGCTTTTGCTTCTATTCGTGGTGTTTATCGCGGTTTTCTCTTGGCTCTCGAGAAGGGGTAAAGGAGGGGATGGAACAGGCGGCGAAAGGGGGTTAGACGGTCGGGACATCTTGCTAACCGGCATCCTACTCTCCGGCCTGGGGCGGGGATTTGGCGGTGGTGGCTTTGGCGGCAGTAGTGGATTGGGTGGCGGCTCTGGCAGTGTATTTGGCGGCGGCGGATTCGGCGGCGGCGGTGCCAGCGGCAGCTGGTAGGTGTTTCAAACAAAATTATCCGTGCAAAAAAGCCTCCCGCTTCGACTGCTATAAGACATTCGACTTCGGGTTCATCCTAAGGGGTTCCCTTGTGGTTGTGGGCTAGTCTGAGAGCGTGGATTTATTTTTTTGTCTTTGTCCCTGCGGTTAAAAAAGCGGATATTTTTCATCCTTGTGGGCCTTTAAAAAAGACTTGTTTTTCGTGTGTCTGTACAGCGCAGTTTGAAAATGGAGACTCTTTGCGTTTCCCTGTACGCGGCGGTTTAAAAAGAGAAGCGCTTTTCTGTTTTTGTTTCTGAGCCCTTTAATTGTGAAGCCTTTGTAGCGATCGCGTTCCCATCTTTTGTATCGCAGTCTGAAAAGGCGGATTCGGTCTTATGGATTTGGCCTAAAAGGGAGGTGTTTTTCGTCCCTGCAGGGCGTTTGAAAAAGTAGTGAGTCTTGTTTTTGTCCGCTATATGTCGATTTAAAAAGGGGTTGTTTTTGCTCTGTTCCTGTGATCAGCCCGGCTGACTTTTGTTACATCTTTTACGCCTGTATATCGGTTAAAAGAAAGGGACTCTTTTTGTTTTTGCACTTTTCACCATGGTGTGATTTAAAAGAAGGAATACTTTTTACTCCGTACTATACTTCAATTGCAAAAGCCCAATCCCGTCTTGTTATTAAGGGTATAGTCTCGATTTTATCTTTTGTGCGAGTTTGAAAAGCGGGTTTACTTCTTCCTGAGGTAAACCGCTAGGGGGACACCCGAAAAGTCGAAATGCTTTCGGATTTGGTTTTCCAAAAACCGCTTGTACGGTTCTTTTACATACTGCGGTAAGTTGGCAAAAAACGCAAACTGCGGAGTCTGTGTGGGCAATTGTGTACAATACTTTATCTTTACGTGTTTGCCTTTAACAGCCGGCGGGGGAGTCTGTTCCACAATGGGTCCCATCACCGCGTTGAGCACACTGGTCTTTGCCCTTCGCCTTCGGTTTTCAAATACCGCTAGGGCCTTCTCGATGGCTCGATAGATGCGTTGCTTCTCCTGAGCAGCGATAAAGACGAGGGGCACGTCATCAAAGGGTGCGATACGCCGTTTGATCGAATCGCTGTACGCTCGCAAGCTGTGGTTATCCTTCTCGATTAGATCCCATTTATTGACCAGAATGACCACCCCCTTTCGATTTTCAACGATGCGGTGAAAAATGGTTAAATCCTGTGCTTGCATCCCTTGCCGGGCATCCAAAAGCAGCAAACACACATCGCTATGCGAAATAGCCCGTATCGAACGCAAGGCGGCATAAAACTCGATGTCTTCACGCACTTTGGCCTTTTTGCGCAAGCCCGCTGTATCGATCAATAAAAAGTTGTGATTGTAAAGGGTGTATGGTGTTTCCAAGGCGTCGCGCGTGGTACCCGCCACATCGGTTACCATGTTTCTATCGGTGCCCAAAAGCGCATTGATAAAGGTGGATTTGCCCACGTTGGGACGGCCGACCACCGCCATTCTGGGCTGCGCATCCGGCTCCTCATGCGCTGCTGCTGTAAACCCTTTTACCAGGTCGTCGAGCAACTCGCCCGTACCGCTTCCCGTCATCGCAGAAACCGTGTAGTAGTCTCCCAAACCCAAGGCGTAAAACGCTACCGCATCGGCGATTCGCTGCGGGTTGTCCACTTTATTCACCATCAGAAACACGGGCTTATCCACAGGCCTCAACAGCTCGGCCACTTCCCAATCCGCATCCGTAACCCCCGTCGTCACGTCCACTACGAAAACAATGGCAGTGGCCTCCTCCAGGGCGAGCACTACCTGCTTGCGAATCGCCGCTTCAAAGCCATCACCACCGCCCGAGACATAACCACCGGTATCGATTGCGGAAAAGGCTTTGCCGTTCCACTCCGAACAACCGTAATGCCTGTCTCGAGTCACGCCGCTCATCTCGTCTACAATGGCTTCGCGCCGTTCCAGCAAACGGTTAAAAAAGGTGGACTTGCCCACATTGGGGCGCCCTATGATGGCTACGATATTTTTCACAGCTATGGTGCTGGCGCAAAAGTATTAAAGATCGAGTAGAACGCGGCCTAACCCGTATAACCAAAGCGCTTGAGCTGATCATCTTTTTTTCGCCAGTCTTTGTTCACCGCTACGTAGAGTTCCAAATAGATTTTTTTACCGAAGAATTTTTGCAGGTCTGCTCGGGCTTGTACACCCACGCTTTTGAGCGCTGTTCCCGCACGGCCGATGAGAATGCCTCTTTGCGTTTCGCGCTCTACATAGATGTGCGTTCCGATACGGATAAGCGATTGCGTTTCGTGAAACGCCCGTGTCTCCACCTCTACCGCATAGGGTACTTCCCTTTTGTAGCGGCGCAGAATTTTTTCGCGTACGATCTCATTGACAAAAAAACGCTCGGGCTTGTCGCTCGAGATATCTTTTGGAAAGAAGGGGGGGGATTGGGGCAAATGTGCCAAAACCCATTGGAGCACCCAGTCCGTGTTTAAGCGATGGCGGGCAGCAATCGGTAGAATGGCTGCCTTTGGAAAGCGCGCTTTCCAATGCGCCACTTGGGTTTCGACCGTTCTCGGATCGGACTGATCCATTTTATTCAATAAAACCAGAAGTGGCACATCGGTATGCTCGAGCTTTTTGTACAGGGATTCATCGCCCACTTCTCGCTCGCCTGTTTCCGCTACGTACAGGATTTGATCGGCATCCACCAAAGCCGACTTTACAAAATCCATCATCGCTTCCTGCATGCGGTAAGCAGGCTTTCTGATAATGCCAGGCGTGTCGGAAAGGACGAGCTGAAAATCAGCACCGTTTAAAATACCCAAAATGCGGTGACGGGTGGTCTGTGCTTTTGCGGTAATGATGGATATGCGTTTGCCCACCAAAGCATTCATCAAAGTGGATTTCCCCACATTGGGGTTACCCAAAATATTGACAAATCCAGCTCTGTGCCCAGGCTTACCCATCACGGGTGGTTTCATAGGGTTCAGCGGCTTTGCATTTTCCGCCCATTTTCAGCAAATATACGCGGTGTGTACTTTTCCGGGTTTACATGCTTAGGCATTTTCTCACCGCTGGGGTTTGTCTCGATGGGGTTTGTCTCGATGGGGTTTG
>JBAJNK010000030.1:0-12992 GCA_036881805.1 Flavobacteriales bacterium | reverse complement strand
GAAACAGCACATCAAATTTGTCGGCATATAAGCTTTTGTTTACTGCCGCACAGGCAGCTTAGAAATTATCTGTATCTGTTAAGAAGAGCAAAGATGCGTTTACTGCCGCACAGGCAGCTTAGAAAGACATGCCGCTGCACGGAGTAAAAAAAGGTGAGTTTACTGCCGCACAGGCAGCTTAGAAAATTTGTCGAAATTGGGATGGAGATCAAATAATGTTTACTGCCGCACAGGCAGCTTAGAAAAGGCTTTTTCGCAAACTTCAGCGTGTTGGTAAGTTTACTGCCGCACAGGCAGCTTAGAAAAAGAAAAATGGCTCGATGGATATCGCCCGCATTTCTCAAAAAAAGATATTTTGTCTCTCTAAGCTGGGCCGATTCGCCTTTCGGATTGCACTATCTCTTTAGCGGTTTAAAAAGGGGTGTTTTTCGTGTTTGACCCTGTGGGGGGTTAGCAGATTTACCACTTTCTGTTTTGCGCTGCGAAAATCGGTTTGAAAGCGGCTATTTTTCGTACTCGTCCTTTATTTTGGTGTTTATCCCATGACCTTCTATATTTTTCTGTGTTCTACTATGCGTGGCGGTTTAAAAAGCGGATATTTTTTTGTTTTTGTCTTGTATATAGCTGTGGTAGTCCTATTGCGGTATCGATCTCTTTTGTCCTTATTATGGCGGTTTGAAAAGTGGGGCTTGGCCTGCTATGTCCGACCTGGAAAGCAAACCATCGATCGCTGGAATGACTCGGGTTAGAAATCAAGGTTGTCGCTCACCTCGGATGGTTAAATTTTACTACTTTGCAAAAGTTTTAATTCCGACTATGCAGGTCACGCGGATTTTTGACATCCCACGGTATCAGCTAAGAGAAAAACCGCTCTCCGATGCGTTGGTGACTAAGGGGATAGGAGGCTGGGAAAAGACCAGTACCCGTGAATATCTGAACCAAGCCGACCGGCTTAGCCGAGGCCTGCTGCGCATAGGCCTAAAGCCACGGGATAAGGTTGCCATCATAAGCAGTACCAACCGGACGGAATGGAGTATCCTAGATATCGGAATTTTACAAATTGGGGCGGTAAACGTGCCCGTTTATCCCACGATTTCTCAAAGCGATTACAAATACGTCTTTACCCATGCTGAGGTGCGGTATTGCTTTGTCTCCGATGGCGAGCTGTACGCAAAAATCCAATCGATTCAAAAGGAGATTCCCACGCTAAAAGCCGTGTACAGCCTCGACCCGGTTACAGGTGTAAAGAATTGGCGGGAAATTTTGGCCCTGGGCGCTGATGATTCAAACCAAAAGGAAGTGGACGCACGGATGCAAAAGACCAGGCCGGAAGACCTCGCTACACTTATCTATACCTCGGGCACCACCGGCAAACCCAAAGGGGTGATGCTATCGCACCGCAATATAGTGTGCAACATATTGGGCGTTCAGCCGCGCGTCCCCAATATTGGAATCAGCAGGGCATTGAGCTTTTTACCCCTGTCTCACATATTCGAACGGATCATTTTATACCTCTACCAAATCCAAGGTATCTCCATCTATTTTGCTGAGAACACCGATTCCATCGGCGATAACCTAAAAGAGGTAAAGCCGAATATCATATCCGTAGTCCCGCGCCTGCTCGAGAAGGTTTACGATCGAATCACAGCGAGGGGCAGTGCGTTAAAGGGCTTGAAGAGCACCTTATTCTTTTGGGCGTTGGATTTGGGTAAACAATACGAACCGTTCAAAAATAATGGCTTTTGGTATAATTGTAAACTACGCATAGCCCGAAGACTTGTCTTCAGCAAATGGCGGGAAGCGTTAGGGGGCAATTTACTGGCTGTGGTATCGGGCAGTGCTGCACTGCAGCCCAGGCTTATCCGGGTATTCGGTGCAGCGGGCATTCCGGTTTTAGAGGGATACGGCACTACGGAAACAGCACCGGTCATTTCGGTAAACACACGCGCCAAAGCCCTATATCGCTTGGGCACGGTGGGCAAACCAATCGACAATGTGCGGGTGGTGATTGCCGAAGACGGCGAAATCCTGGCCAAAGGTCCAAATGTGATGCTGGGCTATTACAGAGATGCGGAAAAAACCAAAAACGCCATCGACGAAGGCGGTTACTACCACACCGGAGACATAGGCAGGCTGGAAGACGGTTTTTTGCGCATTACAGGTCGAAAGAAGGAAATGTTTAAAACCTCTGGTGGAAAATACATCACACCACAAGCCATTGAAACCTTGATGAGGCAATCCCGTTTTATCGAGCAAATCATGGTCGTCGGTGAGGGTGAGAAGATGCCGGCAGCCTTGATTCAACCCGATTTTGAGTTTGTCGGGAAATGGGCGCGCCACGAGGGAATCGAGCTGGGAAAAACCCGGCGAGACCAAGTGGAAAACCAGGTCTTAAAGAGTCGAATCGCTGTGGAAGTAGATAAGTACAACCGGGAATTGGGCGGCTGGGAACGCCTAAAGGACTTTGCACTCATACCCGATGTGTGGTCTGTTGAAGGCCAACAGCTAACCCCAACCCTAAAACTAAAGCGGCGGGAAATCTTAAGACAGTATCAAAGCGCATACGATAAAATTTATCGAAAATAGACATGTCCACTAGGCGCGTAAGGCGGTGGCTGCTGCCGTTATCAATCATCTCTTTTTGGTTTTTCGTCGCACCGCATATCCCAAAGGCAGTGGTGGAGGTCTACCATGGGGCCTACCAGCACTTCGTTTCAGGCCTGCTTTTCATCAGTTCTCGAATTCCTTTCTCCTCAGGCGATGTACTCTATCTCGGCGCAGGGTTTTGGCTCTTGCGGGAGGTGATTTGGATCTGTCGAAGAAAGAAAAAATTTTCGGCGGTTAGACTGCTACAGCGCATCGCTTGGGTGACCACCCTTTTTTATCTGTTCTGGGGGCTTCACTACTTTCGGAAACCCCTCGACCAGCGCTTGCACTACAGCCGAAAAGCGGAGACCCGGGCCCAGGCACTGGCGCTTTGGGATTACATCTTACAAAGGGCAGAAAACGCGCGAAAACAAATAGACTCCTTCCACTTTAACCCAAAAGATCTGGCGGATGCAAACTCAAAAATACAACAAGCCTACCGGCGGCTGCCCAAGGCGATGCGCGAAAGGGATATTCCGGTATTTGTAAAGCCCAGCTTATACAGCAAACTGATGAATTACAGCGGTATTTCGGGCTACTTTAATCCCTTTACCCTAGAGGCCCAGGCAAACACCGATATTCCAGTTGTGCAACTGCCCTTTACGCTCTGCCACGAAGCCGCACACCAATACGGGATAGCCCCTGAAGATGAAGCCAATTTTTACGCTTATCAAGCCGCACGGCATGCCCCAGACATCGAATTTCAGTACTCGGCTTACTTCGAAGCCCTGCGCTATACGCTCAGACACCTTATGGTCGCATACCCCCAAGCAGCCAAAGCCAGAATGGATTCACTGCCGTTAGACATCCGGTCCGATTTCAAACGCGTAGCGGCATTCTACAAAAAATATCGAAATACCACCTATGTGGTCACCGATTTTTTTAACGATACATACCTGAAAGCCAATCGGCAAAAACACGGACGAGTGAGTTACAGCTACTTTTATTCCCTGCTCTTGGCTGATTACAGCCAGGGAAACCGTTAAACCTGCCGCGGTAGCGGGTTGATTTCGGGAGCAATCCCGCCGACTTTTACCATCGTATATACGAGAAAGAAATATACACAGATCACCACAATCAAGGTCCGGGATGGGTTAAAAATGGATTGCGCAGCCGCGCCGATTCGGGAAAGGGCAGCGTATAGCGGGGGTCGTTTGGGTTCAGGGTGTAGGTTTTTCCGCTGAGGACATGCGTGATTTGCGGTTGCGTTGTCCTTCTCAAATCAAACCAACGGTGTCCCTCGAAAGCGAGCTCCCTTCGCCTTTCAGCGAACAATTCCGCTCTAAATGCCTCCTGATTCATGGATTTGATGCGCGCCTTTCTATCCGGCAGGCGCTCCGTCTTGTATCGGTTCTCGATAAGCACTAGCAAGGGTTTTTTAGCGGACTCCAAACGATCCAAATGCAGTAGGGATTCCGATTGGATCAAATACAGTTCGGCTACTCTGAAAGAACAAGCGTTTGATTCCCCACCTTTATCAACCCGATAATTCCCACTTTCCGCATCGTATTTGAAGTATAGGGGAAACCGCAAATCGTCGGCTCGGTCGTACAGATTGATCAGCCCGTCCGAAGGATAACCGATATCTCTCAGCGTGTATGTATTGGCTAAAGCCAGTATGGATTCCGGCGAAGTGTATGCATTGGGTAAGATTTGCGATTCATTGAGGTTTACCAGCGTTTTTTTCAGGGATAGCGCATGATCAGCGGCCTGCAAAGCGGATTCCCACCGGTCCATATACAAGTTGACCCGCGCTTCTAAGGCGTATAGGGCAAGCAGAGAGAATCGATAATTGGATCCCGTTTCTGGCACGGTTGTGTGTAAACGTCTTTTGGCTTCTTCCAAATCGGCCAATACTCGGTCGTATATCTGCTGAACCGATTGGGGTTTAAAGTTTCGTTCCAGGTCGACATCGAGCACCAAAGGGACGCCGGTATCAGCGGTCTCAGCCCGATAAGGTTTTCCGTATAAATTGATCAGATCGAAGTACACATAAGCTCTGAGTGCATAGGCTTCCCCGATGAGTTGTTCCTTTTCCGATGCGGCTGCTATCGTTTTGCCTCCTTCGTTTATAATGTGATTGACATAAAAAATAACATTGTAAAATCCCTCATAAGGAAATGCCTTGGTGTCCGGACTGGGTGTGGCATCACGCCACGAGTAAATATCCCTATAAGATGGAAATGTTTGCGCGGACGTATGTGGTTTGATGTCATCGGTTCTCAATGCTAAGAATGACTCTATAGACAGTGGTAAATAAATATCATCATAAGCACTAATCATCAAACCCCTAAAGTCTGCTAAGGTTTTGGGAATGACGCTTCCCTCCGGCTGTATATCGAGAAATGCATCGCAATTCATCAGCGATAAGATCGACAACCACAATGCCCATTTACAACGGCTTATATTTTTCATTTTATTTATTCGTCTTTTGGATTTATTCATTTCAGAATGATACGCTTAAGCCCAGGGAAAGGGATTTGGGTATGGGTTGCGCATATCGACTCCCATAGGTTTCCGGGTCGAAGTACCCCCCATAGTCGGAGCCGATGACAAAGGGGTTTGTGGCTTCAACGCTGAGTCTGCACCTTTCTATATTCAGTTTCTCAACTAGGCTTTGCGGGAGTGTCCAGCCCAAACGAATGCTGGAAATGCGCAACCAGCTCATCGGATGTACCCACATATCCAGCAGTGGAAGCTTGTAAAATTCCTGTTTCGAAAGATAGCGGTACCATACATACTTACTGAAAGCAGCAGTCCCCCACTCGCCAAAATCGGGGTCACGCCCTTTATAGACGGGCAAATCACCGGTGGTATGATCGGGCGACCAGGCTCGTAAAATATCCGTGGAGTGATTGCTGCCCTGATCCACATCGAACCCATAAGGTGGTGGCTTTCTCCGGATTTGCTTTAAGCTGAAGTAGGCCGATACGCTGAGATCGAAGTTTTTATAGGAAATCCGATTGGTCATGCCCCCGCTGTATTTGGGGTCCGCATCCCCGCAATAGGTAAACAGCGCGCTGAACTCTTCCGCCGATAGTGCAGAACCGTCATATGGCCGTTCTTTTGTTAAACCAAAAAAATCTAGGGTGCTCAGTTTTTGCCCCCCCTTCCAAAACAAGGGATACCCGTCTTGATCTAATCCGGCTGTTTTGAATGCAAATACCGCATGGATTGGATAGCCTTGCTGGGGTGGTGAAAATCCGGCTTCGGCGCCTCTGGTATAAACCCGGTCTAGCTCGTTTTTATTATGGGCTAGCGTGAACTGGGACGTCCATTTAAAATATCGTGTTCTTATATTTTCGCTCGCCAGGGATATCTCAAATCCGCTATTGCTAAGCTGAGCCCAATTCATCTGCACTTGTTCAAAGCCCGTTTCCAAAGGAAGGGGTTTTAGTGCGATGAGATCGGTACTCTTTCTGGCGTATAGATCAAAGGTGATACCGATCTTATTTTTAAAAAGACTCAAATCAGCGCCCAGATTTACATTTTCTGTCTTTTCCCACCTCAGACTGCGATTGGGTGGTGAAGAAACTTCTATTTTGGTTTTTTGATGCGCTAGAAGTTGGGCGGGCTTATAGTCTCCGACTACAAAAGGCGAGGAATTCTTATCCGTGTTTCCCTGAAAGCCATATGAGGCTCGTAACCGCAAATTGGATATCGCTTTGGCCCCTTTTAAAAAGGGTTCTTCAGAAGCCTGCCAAGCGCCAGAAATAGCCCATATCGGTAAGTATTTGTATTTGGGGTCTGCCCCGAACAAGTCGGAACCGTCGTATCGCATACTCCCGAAAAGCGTGTATTTTCTGTTATGGGTATAGGATGCAGTGGCGTAAAACGAAGCATATGCATTTTTCGTTTTTTCCCTACTATAGGTCGGGTATTCCTCGGCGTGTTGTTCACTTGGAAAGAGAATGGATTTTGTGGTTAGTGTTTGGGGATTGTATCCAAATCCCGTGTTCTCGATAGTTTTATCGCTTGTCTTCCGCAATTGGGAACCGATTAAGGCTTGTATCTCGTGTTTTTGTCCGATTTGTGTATCGTATCGCAGCGAGGCTCTCCAGCTGTATTGGAAGAAATCCACGTTCGAATTTTTAATGATTCCGCCTTTTGGCAAGAAGTGAACGCGCGTTCGGTGAGTTACGGGGGGGGCTTCTGAAATCACTTTTTCTACGCTTTCATAGGCTGTGGCTGACCGCGACCTCGTATAGTACGACTTTTGAGCTGCGGATTTTTCCCCAGCGGTTTGATGCGCTTGTAGACCCAGCTTCGTGGAGGCGGTCAAGCCGCTTGCGATTTGAAAATTCACATCGAAAATGCCTTTCAGGGATTGGGTTTTTAGCTCGTATGAGGTGTTTTCCCGCTCTTCGAGAAAGCTGAATGGGACATATTCAGGATCAGCAAATGCAGGTCCCCGAACATCTGCGTCGTATGCATAGCTTCCATCTTTTGTATAGGGGGTATAATACGGATTGGCATGTCGGGCATAGTAGGATGGATTGGTAAAACCACCTTTGCCTGTTACGTAGCTCTCTCTTTCCGTTTGAGCGGCGAGTAAAGTAACCCGTGTTTTGAATTGATCCGATAGGGCGTAATCGTTTTTTAAGCTAAGGGAATACCGTTTAAACCCCGTACCGATGGTCACTCCCTTTTCATCGCAATATCCGAGAGAAAGGTAGTAATCTGACTTTTTACCGCCGCCTGAGATGCGCAACCCATATTTTTGATTCACCGCTGGCCGATACAATAATTTACCCCAATCCACCGTATGCGTTCGCAGCGCATCAATGCTTCTTCGAGTCGCTTCGCTCAATGCGGAAAAACCGCCCTTCCGATACGCCTCCAGCTCATCAGAGGCTGTTAGAATTCGCGCTACTGCTCCCCGTTCCGCCTGGTAGGCGAGGTCTGTCCTTTTGGCCATAGTTAGTTCAAAATCCGCCTTTTGGTCGGCATCCATCAGGTTCAACTCACCAAAATCGGGGCGTTGGACTATAGTGCTATTCATATGGAAGTCCACCCGCATCTTTCCGCTTTTTCCGCTTTTGGTGGTGATGACAATCACACCGTTGGCTGCGCGTGCACCGTAAATGGCCGTTGCAGCGGCATCTTTCAGTATGGTAACATCTTCGATATCATAAGGATTCAGGCCAGCAACCGAGTAGTTCCTCAATTCGTCGATGACTTCGCGGTAGTCCAAATGTTCGCCGCGCGCCACATGATAGCTTGCACGATAGCTCAAATCCGGCACCGCATTGCCTTCCAGGGGCATTCCATCCACCACCCACAAGGGATCCTGAGTGCCGTTGATCGAGACTGTTCCCCGTATTCTGATCCTCGGAATTTCCCCCGGCGACCCGGTTTGAGGGCTTACCACCACGCCCGCGACTTGTCCCTGCAACAAGTCGGCTACATTCGATACGCCGGACTGTCGAATATCTCGGCACTTCAACCGATCGATGGCTCCCGTCAGCTTTCTCTTTTCTATCTTTTGATAGCCCGTTACGACGACCCCTTCTAGCGCTGTGCTCAGTTCGCTCAAATAAATCAGGTAGTGCCTTCGAGAGGACAAGCGCAGCCTTTGGGTCTTATATCCCAAATAACGAATTGTGATTTTCTCAACCCCTAGGGGTATGTCTAAACTAAAGTACCCATCGACATCGGTAGTCGTGCCGATAGCCCGTTTTTCTATAGCGCTCTTTTTCGATCTGGACGGCAGTGTCTCTTTGTGATTTATATAAACGGATGCGCCCCCAAGCGGGGTCTGATCCCCCTTGGATAATACGCGCCCGCTAATCGTTCTGTAGCCTTGACCCATGGCCAATACAGGGTGTAGTAGAACCAATAATAACAAATGCGTCCTCATAATATGTAAATTTTAACCCATCGTGCCGTGCGCACTTCTGCACTGATAACACCCTTGTGAATTCAAGGCATTTACCACCACGCTTATCCCGCTCATCATTTTATCCCACCGCATTGGTTTTCGCTCAGGCTGCAGCGCGCCCCGTGCTGGATTCATCGCCTACCGCCGCGCAAAAGTGGCATCCCCGCCGGTGCTGTCATTCGGTAAAACCCGAGCAACCATCTCTCAAAAACCTTCAGCAAATATATTTATTTGTTTTAATTTAGTCTAAATTAATTTCAATATACCCCACAAAAGCACAAGTGACAAAGCCGAAATAATCCATTCAAAAAAACTGGACAAAGCCATCGCAGAAAAGACGAAAGGCTGCTATCAAGCAGCTTACAGCTCTAAGACGGCGCCTTGGAGCAGATCACAGTAGTATATATTGCAAGGCTCATATATGGTAGGAAGTCCGATAGCAGCCCCAGCCAAACCACTTACACCGGTAGAACTAGGCAAATCTATGGGGTAAAGCCCAGGGCATTGGGAAGTCGAGCCGCGTTCCAGTTGCAGGTGATTTACCCCTCATCCTCTTCGTACTTAAATCGCGGGTCGGGTACGAAGTCCGCTAAGTACTTTGTCGTGTAGTTTCCGGTTACAAAGGCGTTCTCGCACAACAACTGCCTGTGAAAAGGGATGGTAGTCTGCACGCCGCTAATTACAAACTCGTCCAAAGCGCGCTGCATCTTACTGATCGATTCTTCACGGGTTTGCGCCGTTGCAATCAATTTTGCAATCATACTATCGTAAAAAGGCGGTACGTTATAGCCGGAATACACATGTGTGTCGATTCGAATTCCATGGCCCCCTGGCGCATGAAAGTCAGTAATTCTGCCCGGGGACGGGCGAAACCCATTGTAAGGGTCTTCGGCATTGATGCGACATTCGATAGCGTGCAACTTGGGCTCGTAATTTTTTCCGCTGATTGGAACCCCAGAAGCCACGAGAATTTGCTCCCTAATCAGGTCGTAATCGATCACTTGTTCGGTTATCGGATGTTCCACCTGAATGCGGGTATTCATCTCCATAAAATAGAAGTTCCGGTCTTTGTCGACCAAAAATTCTACGGTTCCGGCTCCTTCATATCCGATGTGTTTCGCACCCCGAATAGCCGATTCACCCATGCGCTTACGCAAATCTTCAGTCATAAAAGGCGATGGGGTTTCTTCCAGCAACTTTTGATGACGGCGTTGGATGGAACAATCCCTTTCCGACAAGTGGCAGAGTTTTCCATGTTGGTCACCGATGACCTGAATCTCTATGTGCCGCGGATCGACGATGAGTTTCTCCATATACATATCCGCGTTACCAAAGGCGGCCCTAGCCTCCGCGCGAGCCGAATCCCAAGCTTTTCCGAGTTGGTCTTCAGACCAGATGGCACGCATACCCTTGCCCCCGCCTCCAGCTGTGGCCTTCATCATGACGGGATAGCCGATTTCTCCGGCGATCCGCCGGGCTTCTTTTAAATCTTCTAAGACTCCATCCGAGCCCGGTACTACCGGTACCCCGGCAGCCCGCATAGTTGCTTTGGCCGCAGCTTTATCCCCCATGCGCGCGATCATCTCGGCGGAAGCACCGATAAACTTTATGCGCTGCTCCTCGCAAATCCTTGAAAAGTGCGCATTCTCAGAGAGAAAACCATAGCCGGGATGAATGGCATCGGCATTGGTAATCTCTGCAGCGGAGATGATATTGGGAATCTTTAAATACGATTCCGCACTGGACTCGGGACCGATGCAAACCGCTTCATCGGCAAAGCGCACGTGCAAACTGTCTGCGTCGGCCGAGCTGTAAACGGCTACCGTCTTAATACCCATTTCCTTACAGGTACGGATGATGCGCAAAGCGATTTCTCCGCGGTTGGCTATGAGAATTTTGTTAAAGATGTTTGCCATAGTCTCGCGCTACACGTTAGAGGGGTCTATCAGGAATAGCGGTTGACCGTATTCTACAGGGGATTTATCCGCTGCCAATACCTCGACGATTTTACCGGATACCTCGCTCTCTATTTCATTGAAGAGCTTCATCGCTTCAATAACGCAGAGTACATCCCCCGGCCTTATTTCACCACCCACCCTTACAAAGACATCTCTATCGGGTGAGGGGCGGCGGTAAAAAGTTCCGATCATCGGGGATTTAACGGTGATGAGCTCGGTATTCGCTTGTTTTCCCACCGTTTCGCCAACCCCCTCGACCTGCCTCGTCTGTTGGGCCTCGGCATCTGGAGCCCGTTGGGGTATGGCGGGCTGAGCGCTTTGAGCGGGGAATGGCTGCATGGTGGTTTGCGGCTCGCGCTCGGAGGTGGTCTTAATCCTGATTTTAAAGTCAGCTGTTTTGAGCGCTACCTCACGCACGCCCGACTTGGCGACAAACTTTATCAGGTTTCGTATTTCTTTCAAGTCCATAGTCTACAGGTGTTTTTACTCGTGGTAAAGGCTTGTGCCCAATCGAATCAAATTTAGAAATATTTCACAAGGTATGACCGACGCTTCAAAGCGTAAAAGAAATGAACGATCTCGGACGACTCGCTTAAAAAAATTCAATTCAAAACTCAATCTGCTGCTTCAGTAGCCATCACCGGCTTACCCCTGTAATACATTTTGCCTTCGTGCCAGTACGCGCGATGCATCAAGTGGGTTTCACCCGTAGTCGGACAGGTAGCTAAGGTTGGTGCAGCCGCTTTGTAGTGCGTACGCCTCTTGTCTCTTCTCGTCTTGGATTGCCTTCGTTTGGGATGTGCCATCACCCTAAATCTTTAATTTATCAAATCTTTTCGCCTTGCCCATTCGAACGTCCTAGATTGTAACGCCCCATTATTTCTTTAACGCTCCCGCCAAAAGGTTTCACGCTTACGGGCATAAGCCCGGTTTCAAGCTCGGGTTTTTCCAGTTCAAACCGCACAAAGAACGATTTGTCTATTCGGTATTCGAATCTGTGTTCGCCGTTTTCAGCGCTACAAAGCCTATGTCACACCCGCGCGCAAATCTAGGCGGCAAAGGTAAAAAATTTTATATCAACCGACTTTCGGTGCCCTTTTCGAGATTAATGCACTTCTGCTTTGCGGTTTTTATAGATTTCCATCGCGGTAAAAATGGCTTGCTCATAAGAATCGGTTGAAGCGGTTCCCTTGCCGACGAGGCTGTATGCGGTACCGTGATCGGGAGCGGTTCGGATGCGATTCAGTCCGGCTGTGAAGTTTACCCCCTCGTCAAACGCCAAAGTTTTAAACGGCGTTAAGCCCTGATCGTGATACATGGCCAAAACCCCATCAAAATCTCGATACATGCCACTCCCGAAAAAACCATCAGCGGGATAAGGGCCAAAAACATACATCCCTCGATTGAACCGATCATCGATAACCGGGGCGATGATCTCTTGTTCTTGATCGCCCAGTACCCCGCGTTCTCCCGCATGCGGATTCAGGCCCAATACCGCAATCTTAGGCTTGTCACAAACAAAATCTCGTATCAGAGATCGGCTCATAATGTCAATCTTATCCCGAAGCGCTTCCCGAGTTATACTTCCGGTCACTTGGGAAAGCGGAATATGTCCGGTAACTACAGCCAGCCTTAGTTTTTCTGAAACCAAAAACATAAGGCTCTCCCCCACCAGCTCGTTTTGCAAGTATTCGGTGTGACCCGGGCAGGAGAATGCATGATGCTGCATGCTGTGCTTATCGATTGGCGCGGTAACCAATACGTCTATACTGCCACGGGACAGCGCTCGTGTGGCCGCTTGTAAAGACTTGAATGCATATTCTCCAGCCGTTTGAGAAGCGATACCCATTTCAATATTAACCGGCTTCTGCCAAACATTTACACAATTTATTCGCCCCGCTATCGCGTGTTCAGCTGCGCTAATGCCCATCACATTCAAATGATTGCCCAGCACTTTTTTGTAATATGAAACCGATTTGGTCGAACCGAATAGGATGGGCGTACAAAGCTTTTCCATTCCGGGCTTGGAAAACGTACGAATAAAGAGTTCGAGCCCAATGCCATTTAAATCTCCCGTCGTCAAGCCTACTTTAATCGCGCCACGCTCGCTCAAAGCCATAATGTTTGCTAATTTTACAAAGGTAATTAAAACTCCAACGCATGTTTACAGGGATTGTCGAGGCCTTGGCTGTGGTTCGGGCGTTGCGATGCGAAAGGGACAACTTACACATCACGCTGCAGAGTGCGCTCGCTCCTGTGTTACAAATAGATCAAAGCCTGAGCCACAATGGCGTTTGTCTAACCGTAGTAAACGCCAATGAAAACAGCCACAGCGTAACGGCTGTACGTGAGACCTTGGAAAAATCAAATCTAAGCGATTTGCAAGAAGGCCATACAGTCAACCTGGAACGCTGTCTCAAACTAGGGGATCGCTTGGATGGGCATATGGTGCAAGGCCATGTAGACCAAACCGCTCGCTGCCTATCCATCACCGATGAGAAAGGGAG
>JBAJNK010000029.1:0-24023 GCA_036881805.1 Flavobacteriales bacterium | reverse complement strand
CTGAATAGGTATTGATATTGTAGTCGATAATTTTTGAAATGGCTTCATAGCTATCCAAGTATTTTTGGAAATCCTTATCCGAGTTGAATATCTCGGTGGCGTTGTAGAAATAGTTCAAGATGGGCTTAGCGCCTACTTTTTGTTCGTAGCCATCAGCAAAAGCGCGCTGAAAGATCTCTTGCCGTTCTCGGGGCAGGCCCATTTTAAAATCCCTCATGTAGGAGGCTCTTTGTGCGAGTACAAAGGCTTTATTCTCGGGAAAATATTTCAAACGTCGATCGAATACCCGCATCAGCATTTTCTTATACTGCTGCTTATCGGCTGGATTTTTTGTCTTTTGAATTAAATTAACCAGGATCCGAATGCCGTGGATGTAGATGTTTTTACTTCGATCCGGGCAGTTGTTAAAAGCGTATTCCCAAGGCTTTAGTGCGCCTTGCATATCGCCGCTTTGCATAAATTCGTAATAAAGCGATAGCTCTTCATCACAATTGTCCGCATGGGAGTTGGGTTGCGCGCTAGAGAGAATTGGAAAAAGACCCAATGCGAAAGCATAAAAAGCGGCCATTAGTTTGGTTTTCTCAATCATAACCTGTCGTCTATTGGTTTTGCTTAATCGTATTTCCTCTTCCGAAACCATCTTTCACCAAAGGAAAGACAAAGTCTCAAATTCATATAGTTTTCTCGAACCAACCGATTGGCTACCGTCCCCCTTCTGCCTAGGATAAGGCCCAGGTTTAGCGTGGATGCTCGTTCAATGCCCATGGGCAAACCCAGGCCAAAGCTTACACCGCCATCTCTTATCCGTTTCCCATTGAGATGTAAATAAGTACCCTCATAAAATGTGCCAAAGCGATAGGTCACCCGACTAAAATAGTTTCGGGTGTCGCTATACTTGGGGATCCAATAGCCTCCAGCAGCCAAGCGCACTGAATTTTTGAAATCCGGTTGTCTCTTCCCATCTATCTTAAAATTTTGAAAATTTTCAAAGTCGGCTTGCGCACCGTAGCCGAACTTCCGATCCCTACTCAAACCCAAAGCGAGCGCAGCGCGAAAGGGCAAATCCAGGGTCCCCTTTGCACCTTTTTCGGGACTGATCGTATCCAGGGTGGTCTGCCTTCCGGTTCCATCGCCTGCATACCGAAAGGTATAGACGAGTCGGTCGTATTCCGTTTGGAACTGCGCACCCAAACTATACGTAGCCCCGATATTCACGTTTTTCCCATCCTTCAACCCCTTTGTGTATATAGCCCCTCCGGTAAAGTAGAACCCTTTCGTGTGGCTCGTCTCTCTTTGGTCGGTCAACAATTGTGCATCCCCTTGACCCGAGATGACATCATTTGTTTTATTACCAAATACGTAATTGACATGAATCCCCAAGCTAAAATCCTGGGTAATCTGGTATGCGTAGCCCATGACAAATGCGTTGAGCTCACCATCCGCATCGTGTGCTACAAACGCATCGGCACTCTTTGGATCGCTTTCCCTTCCGTTATAACCCGTGGCGGAAAAGGGTAGAAAACCGAGTAAAAAGGCCGATCGCTTAAGGGGCAGGGCCAGATCGACTTGCGAGATATAGGTTGCGCTTCGGCTGTCGGAAGAAAGATGGGTTTTAAATTGGGCTATATCGGTATGGATACCCACTTCATAGGTGGTCTGACGGAGGTGTACGTAACTGGCCGGGTTTACAGTATTGATGGCGGTGCCATCGAAAAAATTAGCGCCCACGCCACCCATAGCAGAAACAATGGCATGGGCATTGTAGCGCCTGTCTCCATAACCGTATAATGAATAAGGGGAGACGTCATTTCCTTGTGCACTTAGTGTGCCTAGCATGAGATGGGCAAATGCGAGGACAGCGATAACTCTTTTGGCCATTTGATTTTTTGCCCCTTATTTCAGAAAAAGGGATTTGCAAATATGTCATTTTTTTATCGTTTGTACAAAACCTATACGGTGTAAGCGCATCGCATACGGTTTTGAAAAGATGTCGGAGCCCTTCTCGGATTTTTAAAATTCACCTTATATTTGCGGCTGGCCGGTACCTTAGCTCAGTTGGTAGAGCAAAGGACTGAAAATCCTTGTGTCCCTGGTTCGATTCCTGGAGGTACCACAAAAAGCCCGAGGCTGGCATTTCGGATCCTCGGCTCAAGCGCTTTACCGCAGCATTTTGAGGTAACCCACTTCCACCTGGCTTAAGCGTCGCCATTGTCCCCGTTTTAAGCCTTTTTTGGTCAAGCCGCCAAAGCAAACCCGATCCAGACGCTCGACTCGGTAACCCAGCTTTTCAAAAATGCGGCGGATCAAACGGTTCCAACCGATATGCAGGGTTATGCCCAATTCATTTCTCGGCATATGGGGTATAAAGTGAATGGCATCTATCTGGGCTATACCCTCTTCAAGCGCCACGCCCCTTTTGATGCTGTCCAGATCGGCATTCGCTAGTTTTTTATGCAAGACCACGTGGTATATTTTTTTTATACCCCGCTTGGGGTGGGTCAATTTTTTAGTCAGGTCTCCATCGTTGGTCAGGAGGAGCACACCGGTGGTCGGCCGGTCCAAACGCCCCACGGGGTAGATCCGATAGGGCGAGGCCCCACGCACCAAATCCATTACGGTTTTGCGGTTGCGTTCATCATCGGTCGTGGTGATAAATCCTCTGGGTTTGTTGAGTATCAGGTAAACCCTTTGCGCCCCCTGCAGCACATCGCCCGCGTACCGGACTTCATCGCTCGGTTTTACCCGAACCCCCATCTGGGTAATCGGCTCCCCGTTTACCTGTATCAATCCCGCTTTGATCAACTCATCCGCTTTGCGACGGGAGGCGATACCGGCTTGGGCTATATACCGATTTAAGCGAATGGCAGCCGAATCGGGATGCGCGGGTTTTCCGCCTTTGGGTTTGTGGTTTTTACCGCTTCTACCACCGTTCGAATTTCGTCTTTTCACAGTCGGTCGTCGAATCTAAAAATTACCATTTGATCAATGCAATGCTGAAGACACCCAGCACGATGATCAATCGCAGCAAATGGTGTAGCTGCGCAAATTCCCTTTGCGATTGAGCCCGGTACAGCATAGCCAAACCCGTGAGCAGCGCAACTAGGCAAAAGTAGAAATAATAATGCATGGCCCCGGTTCGAAACGACTTGGTCAACAGCCAGCCGGGCACGCCGGTTAGCAGGATGATCAGCGATGCGATGCGCTTGGTTTTGGGTACGCCCAAAACCACCGGCAAAGTGGGGTAGTAACAGATAAAATCGCCTCGAATGCTGGTAAAATCTTTTACGATCTCACGGGTGAGCAACAATAAAAATAAAAAACCGGCATGTATAAAAATGATCCAATTAAAATGGAAGTAGTAGATGAACAGTGCGGCGAATGGGATAACGGAGAGGAGCGCAGCGGTGAGGTTGCCGACAAAGGTTATCTTTTTCAGCCGGTGGGAATAAAACCATAAGAACAAAGCATACCAGACGAAAAAGGTACAGGCGCGATACGATACGGCCATGGCCGCGGCCAGCCCCAATATATTCAAGAGCATGTAAATATTCAGCTTAAAGTGTTGACTGATATGCTTGTTTAACAAGGCTTGGTATGGCCGGTTGATCCAATCCTTTTCCGAATCGTAAAAGTTATTGACGATATAGCCCGCTGCAATGATAAAGGTGGAAGCCAGGATGAGCAAAAAGAGGCGGTAATCCAGCAGGGTGTGCCAGTAAGCTTTATCGGAGAGTATACAGATCGCGGCTAGATATTGTGCCGAGGCGATGAGAAATAAGTTGTAACCCCGCACCACGGAGAGCAGGGCCAAAAGCTGTAGCGTTAGAATTTTAAGCCGTTTGCGAAAGGGGCGCATGGCATTTCATTTGCCCAAAAGTAGTCAAACCCATGCGATCTATTCGAATGCAACGGGAGAGACGAAGGATCCCAATTGGGAAGGGCAAACACTGGGAATCGATAATAATAGCGCATATGAGAGAGTGGGGTTGGGGGGTGTAGTAGCGGGCAGATCGCCTTGTATGATAAGTGCGCTTTAAAAAGCCTTTTTATCCCCAAATATGTAAAATATAGTTTGGGTGGCATTTGCTGCTGATGTACTCGTCAATGGTTTTAATCGGCTTTTTTAATTTTGTTACGCTTCTTTTATTATGTAGGCGATCGGATTAATTTGATTGGTTTTTATTTTCATTGCTCTAATGCTAGAATTGAACTGTATTGATTCTCTTATATTCTATGGATGTATTGCGAAACCCCACCCATGTTTAAATCCGTATTTAGAAGTAAGAACCCGATGAATTCAGCCAAATAGCATGTTTCCAGGATTTTAATATGTTTTTATTTTACCATCTGCCAAAGTTAGCTCAGTTTAAATAAAAAACAAAATTTATTTTTATCTCGGATGGTGCACTTGGCATCATAAGGCTTGCGGTGCTGTGAGATTTACGCGACCAGCTCGAACTGTCTCCAGGAAAAACGATGTGGATTTTGCGCTGCAGTTGAATTGGATGATGAAATCGCCCGTATTGAGGTGGTTCAAGGGTAAAGCCCGACGGTTACCGCTACAAATTAATTTGGGTATATTTGTACTGCTGCGTGAGCGCCACTAGAAATAAAGGGGTATGTCCTTAGATTTCAACAATATATTGTCCTGTTTCTTGGTACTATTTGTCGCGATTGATGCGCCCGGCATTATTCCCGTAGCGATCAAGCTACGCGATAAAACGGGAAATATCCAAGCCCTTAAAGCCAGTTTGATCGCCGGTGTGATTATGATCCTATTTCTCTTTATAGGTGAAAAGCTGTTGGATGTGATGGGTATCGATATATATTCCTTTGCCATAGCGGGTTCTTTTATTTTGTTTTTCCTGGCTTTAGAGATGGTGCTGGGCATTGAGATTTACAAGTTTTCCGAATACAAAACGGTTGCTGTGGTGCCCCTTGCATTTCCTATGATCGCCGGAACCGGCTCGCTCACGTCGATCTTATCGCTGCACTCAAAATACGGGACCGATGAAATCGCCGTAGCCATCGTACTCAATGTTCTGATTATGTATATCACCCTGGAGTCATCCAAGCAATTGGGCAGGTTATTGGGAAAAGCAGGGATCGATACACTGCAAAAGATATTTGGTGTAATTTTGCTCGCCATAGCGGTAGAGATATTTACCAACAGCCTAAAACTGATGGAATGAAAATTTGGAAAGTAGCGGTTGTCATAAGCTGTTTACTCTTGTTGGCTTACAATTTGTACAATCTGAATTACCGAAATTTTTCCGATCCAAACAACTACCCGGGGTACCTGGGCGCCATTAGTGCAGCTGCCGTTATCCTGTTGGTATTGATATTGAACAACGTTGAGAAGTTAAAAAAACCGAGTAAAGAGTAGCGCACTGAAATCGGATATCCACCACTAGTATTTTCGGTCGAGTAATCCCAGTACGAGTGAGCCAAGCCTTTCCTTCACAGGCTTGTCAGGGGCTTTGAGCTGTTTGAGTTTTCCCAAAGCCCGATCGGTGTAACGGTTGATCTCGGCTTTGACAATGCCCGGCACACCGAGTGCTTCAAAAAGGGCTCTGACCGCTGTAATTTTCGCTGAGTTTTCCCGCAGCCGCTTCGCATACCAGCCGGTTAGGGTTTTTCGTTGGCTGTCATCCGCTTGCTGTAAAGCGCTGATATAGAGGACTGTCTTTTTATTTTCAACGACATCTCCAGCTATTTTTTTGCCCACTCGATCAGAATCTCCAAACAAGTCCAGGTAGTCGTCTTGCAGTTGAAAGGCCATGCCCCAATCCACGCCAAAGTCATATAAAACACCTTGGTTTTCAGCGGAAGCCCTGGCGACTATGGCGCCTATTTTTAGTGAAGCACCGAGTGAAATGGCTGTTTTCAAGCGTATCATTTCCAAGTAATTTTCCAATGGGACTGCAGTCGCTGATTCAAAATCTATATCCCATTGCTGACCCTTGCAGACCTCTAGGGCCGTCTGTGTGAAAAAGGGGATTAGCCTGATGTAAATATCTTTTTTATAAACGTCCAAAAAGGAGTAAGCTTGGATGAGCATGGCATCTCCCGAGAGTATGGCTTGCGTTGTGTTCCAGCGTTTGTGAACGGCTTGCACACCGCGTCGCAGCGACGCTTTGTCCATGATATCGTCGTGCATCAACGTAAAGTTGTGAAACCATTCCACAGACTTTGCAGCAGCTGTCGCGCGCGCGTAGTCGTCTTTGAATAGGTGGTATCCCATGTAGACCAAGGCTGGACGTATGCGCTTTCCACCTATCCTCAATAGGTAATCAATCGGTTTGTATAGGTTTTCAAAACCTGATTTGGTGTGCGCTGGAAGCACGGGCTCCAGCAGACTCAAATACCGGGATAAAAAATCCATGAATCAGCTTCTCTGGTCTTCAAAAAAACGCTGAATCAGCTGCGTGCTTTCCGCAGCCAATACACCTGCATCGATCCGAGTTCTCGGGTGTAAGCTCAAATGACTGATCGTATAGCCTCGTTTGGGGTCTGTTGCACCGTAAATCACTCTGGATATTTGTGTCCAATACAGCGCGCCGGCACACATCACACAAGGCTCTAAGGTGACATAGAGGGCACAATCGAGCAAGTATTTGCTGCCCAAATAGTGCGAGGCGGCGGTTAGGGCTTGCATCTCAGCATGGGCGGTTGCATCCGTGAGCGCTGCGGTGCGGTTGTGCGCCCGTGCGATTATTTTATTTCGGGAAACGACCACAGCGCCTATGGGCACTTCACCGGCCTTATAAGCGCTTCGTGCTTCGAGTAGTGCAGCTCGCATAAAATAATCATCATCAAACAACATATGTTTGATTTTGAACCCATCCGGCGAATTTACGCCAAAATAGCCAATCTGTTATCCCACTTGACCGTTGCGCTTCGGGGCTTTTTCCCCTTTGAAATGGCTTGCATGCCGGTTGGGGAAGGCGCTGAATCCACCGGTGTACGGGCTGTGCAATTTTAAACCGTCGATACCGCCAGGAGCTTTCTGCGGTAAGCCGTCAATAACTTTGACTTGGAGATGAAACCTGCGTATTCATCCCGGTGGTTCACCACCGGCAGGTTCCAAGCACTGCTCCGTTCAAATTTATCCATAGTCACTTTCATCGTATCGTCGGAAAAAATGAGCTCCGGTGGTCTTTGCATCAGGTCTGAGACTTTTATATCCTTATATTTTGTAACGTCGAACATGATGGAGCGTATGGCATCCAGGGTAATGATCCCAACCAAATGTTTCTCATCGTCTAAGACCGGAAACAGGTTTCGGCTAGAACGGGAGACGGCCGAGACCAAATCGCCTAGGTTTTCTTCGACACGTACCGATACAAAATTCCGCTCGATCAGGTTTTTAAGTACCATAGCGGTCAAGATGGTCTGGTCTTTATCGTGGGTGACCAAGCTGTTTTTTTCGGCGAGTTCTTTGGTATAGACCGAGTATTTGGAGTACAGCCGCGTTATGGCAAAAGAAATCGCGACTGTGATCATCAACGGAACGAGCAATTCATATCCGCCGGTCACCTCTGCGATCAGGAAAATAGCCGTAAGCGGTGCGTGCAAAACACCAGCCATGAGCCCCCCCATTCCCACCAGGGTAAAATTACTGAAGGGGAGCATCACACCGAGGTTGTCAAAGAGCTTGGCAAATAAGTTGCCCGTAGCGATTCCCGTAAACAAGACCGGTGCAAAAATTCCCCCGACCCCACCGCCGTGCAAGGTGATAGCAGTGGCAAAGGGCTTGACCAAAATCAACCCCAGCATAAGGGTTGCAACCACCCATCGGTTACTCGTATAGGCTGGAAAAAAGAAGTGTTCAAAGAAAGCGCGGTAGTTCAATCCGATCAAGCTGTTCATAATCTTAAACCCTTCTCCATACAGGGGGGGGATAACATAGATCGACAAGCCCAGCAGCATCCCCGCTATCGCGATTTTGGCAAAGGGGTTTTTGTATTGACCGAACCATCTTTCCGCGACGAAGTAGACTTTGGAAAAATAAACCGAAACAAAAGCGGTGACACCGCCGAGCAGCAAGTAAAACGGAATGTTTTCCAAACTAAACCTTTGAATGTCGTAAAAATTCACCAGGTATTCCTCCCCTAAGAAAAAGAGGCGTGTAATCACGGCTGTCACCGATGCGATTAGCAAAGGCATCAGGGATACCAGGGTCAAATCCAAACTAAAAATCTCAATACAAAATACGATGGCGGCAATCGGCGCCTTAAAGATAGCCGATAAGGAAGCGCCAGCCGCGCAAGTCAAAAGCAGCTTTCTGCTCTTTTCATCTAAGTGGAAGAACTGTGAAATGTTGGCGCCCAATGCGGCGCCCGTAGCCACCGCAGGGCCTTCCAAGCCGGTGGAGCCGCCAAACCCAACTGTGAATGGCGCCGTTACTATGGACGAAAACATCGTTTTTCTCTCCATGATTCCATTCTTGCGCGCCAAGGCGTACAGCGCCATTGGAATACCGTGCCCCACTTCGGTTTTTATCAGATATTTTTTTACCAATACCACCAATAGCAGACCGATAAAGGGAAGTGCGAAGTAGTAATAACGGTGATACGAATGCAGTTTCCCGATTTCGAGAATTTCAGCGATGTAATGCGCCAGATTTTTTAAGACCACGACCCCCATTCCGGATGCAAAGCCGATTACAACCGCCAGGAATAGTAAAAATTGTTGGTGTGTAATGTGTTTGTAGCGCCAAATGTGGAATTTCTTATACCCGGACTTGCCAAGCCATTTCATCATTTATTCGGATATTTTGAGGTGTAATTCGTCGAGTTGTTCACCGTCGATTTTGGCAGGCGCATCGATTACCACATCCCTGCCCGCATTGTTTTTGGGAAAAGCGATAAAGTCGCGTATGCTTTCCCGACCGCCCAGCAGTGCGACCAAACGGTCGAAACCAAAGGCGATTCCACCGTGTGGCGGTGCGCCGTATTCAAAAGCGTTCAGCAGGAAACCGAATTTCGCTTTTGCGTCTGCTTCCGAAAAACCGAGCAGCTCAAAGATTTTTGCTTGTAGTTCTCGGTTAGAAATCCGGATGGAACCCCCGCCGATTTCGATTCCATTCAGGACTAGATCGTAGGCGTCGGCGCGTACTTTTTGCGGCTCGGAATCCAATCGGGAAATATCTGCCGGCTCAGGCGATGTAAAGGGATGGTGCACGGCGTGGTAGCGTTGCGTTTCTGCATCCCATTCCAAAAGGGGAAAATCGGTTATCCAAAGGGGGGCAAATGCATCCGACTTGCGCAAGCCCAATCGCTTGGCCATTTCCAAGCGCAATGCACCCAATCGCTTGCGCGTGGCAGCCGCTTCCCCCGCCAGCACGAGCAGCAAATCGCCAGGCCTTGCCTGCAGGCGCGCAGCCCATTTGCGCAGCACCTCAGGGTTGAAAAATCGGGCTACCGGAGATTTGAAACGCCCCGTTTCATCGCATTTTACCCAGGTCAGGCCTTGGGCCCCAATCTGCGGACGCCGTACCCATTCGGTGAGGGCATCGATTTGTTTGCGCGAATGCGCAGCGCCTCCAGGTACAGCTAAACCGACGACCAATTCTTGGGAATCAAAAATTTGAAACCCCTGGCCTTTTGCCAGGTCATTTAATTCACCAAACGTCATTCCAAAGCGGATATCCGGCTTGTCACTACCGTATTTTTTAATGGCTTCGTCATAAGTCATACGGGGGAAGGCCCCGACTGTAACGCCGGCCACTTCGCGCAAGAGGTAGCGGATTAAGCCTTCAGAAGCAGCCAATACATCTGTCCGACGCACAAAGGACATCTCGCAATCGATCTGTGTGAATTCAGGTTGTCGGTCAGCCCGTAAATCCTCATCCCGGAAACAGCGCACGAGCTGAAAATACCGATCCATTCCCGCCACCATGAGCAATTGCTTGTGGGTTTGCGGGGATTGGGGTAGGGCGTAAAATTCACCGCTGTTCACGCGGGAAGGCACCACGAAGTCGCGTGCCCCTTCAGGGGTGGACTTGATGAGGTAAGGGGTTTCGATCTCTACAAAATCCCGACTCGTCAAGTAATTGCGAACGGCCTGAGCCACTTTGGCCCGGAGCAACAGGTTATCTCTAATGCAGTTGCGGCGAATATCGAGATAGCGGTACTTCATGCGCAAATCCGCACCCCCGTCGGTTTCATCTGCTAGGGTAAAGGGCGGCGTAAGCGAGGGATTCAATACGTGCAATTCGCGCACCAAAACCTCTATTTCGCCGGTGGGGTGCTTTTCGTTTTTCGATTCTCGCACAACCACCTCGCCGCGTACCTGGATTACGTATTCCCGGCCCAATGCGCGCGCTTGCCTGACTTGCACATCAGCCGTTCGCGCTTTGTCCATGACCAATTGCGTCATGCCATATCGGTCGCGCAAATCGATCCAAAGCAGGAATCCCTTATCCCTGATCCGTTGTACCCAACCGCTTAAAACTACGGATTCACCGACGTTGTCCAACCGCAAGGCTCCGCAGTTATGCGTTCTGTACATTCCAAAGGGCGTTTTGTGCGGCAAAGGTAAACATAATCAACAGCTGAATGGCTGTGTTTACTCGGGATCTTTTCGATCGTCCGGTTGTTTTAGCTTGGGTCCGTATCGCTGGATTAAAAAGAGTGGCATAGTGAGAAAAAATAGCGATAGCGTAGTAGCCGTCTTCATCTCTGGTGTAAATCCGGTGCAAAGGTAGGGAGAAAAATCGGGTTAAACCCGTTCGGGCAAAGGTTGCTATAGTCCACTTTACAAATACTATCGATGTCGTAAAACCAGGCGAAGCCGAAGAGAGCCACCGTCTGCTTAAAATTAGATCCCATCGGGATCTAGAAGAACGATATCCTGAAGGTAAGAGTAATGTACGCCATATAGGTCAATTTCATCACTCCAATCACCATATTCAATGGTTTTCTGTCCTTTGAATGTACGACCATCTTTTTCATATGTTATCATCATGGCGAAATCATCAGTTGTAGTAGGGTCGTATAGGAGTGCAAAAACTTCTTCTCCGGCTAGTAGAGAAACATCTACAGGCCTAAAGGGCTCAATTTTAGAACCATCTCTCTCATCGGATATAAATGCCTCTTCTTCGGTGTGAATCGGGTGTTTAGCGCTATATTTGCCTCGAGTGCAAACCCATTACCATGTATCTGATCGATTCACATGTCCACCTTTATTCAGCGGATTTTGATTCAGACCGCGTAGAGGTGATCAAACGGGCGGAAGCAATCGGGGTAAAGCGCTTTTACCTGCCGGCTATAGCGAGCCGTTATACCGAAAAGATGCTCCATCTCGAGGCTGCGTTTCCAAACCGCTGCTTTGCTATGATGGGATTGCACCCGACGCACGTTCAGGCGGATACATGGGATGGGGAATTAAAGCATGTAAAAGATTGGTTGGATAGCAGGCCTTTTAAGGCGGTGGGTGAAATCGGGATCGACTTGCATTGGGATCGGTCAACCCTGGCTATTCAGCGCCGCGCCTTTCGCACGCAGATCAAATGGGCGAAGCAGCTCGGATTGCCCATTGTCATTCACTGCCGCAACGCATTTGAAGAGGTTTTCGAGGTGTTGGATCGGGAAGCAGACGGCGATTTGTCTGGGATTTTCCATTGTTTTACGGGAGATAAAATCCAGGCTCAGCGCGTCATTGACTACCCTATGAAGTTGGGTATTGGTGGCGTGCTCACATTTGAGAACAGCGATTTGGACAAAGCCTTAGCAGGGATCGATGTCAGACATTTGGTATTGGAGACCGATGCACCTTATTTGGCTCCGACACCCCATCGGGGTAAGCGAAACGAACCGGCTTATTTGCGATATGTGGTGGCTCGGCTCGGCGAGATTTACGCCTTACCGGAGGTGGAAATCGCAAAGCGCAGCACGGCAAATGCACTCGATGTGCTGGGGGGATAGTTGCAAAATCCCAATCGCGGCATCAATCGCTAAGCGCGCCTGAAAGCCCAGCTTTATTTCTTTGTTTTTTGTTCTGTGTGTCGGCCTGGGCAAGAGATTTACCCTCTTGCTTTTGACTTTTCGTAGGGGTTTGAAAAAGTCGGCTCTGTTTTTTGTACTTCTCTGTGCGGGTCGGTTTAAAAAAGGGGCTTATTTTTTGACTTTTATCCTTATGGGGTGGTTTGGAAATATAGCTTACTTTTTTGTCTCTGTGTTGTATTTGGGTTAGAAAAGCCCGATAAGAGTCCAGCCCTGTTTTTTGTGTTTGTCTATGCTGTGTTCCAGTTGTAAAACCCAACGTTGTTTTGCTCTTATCTGTGTGTGGCAGTTTAAAGAGGAGGGCATTTCTGGTATTTGTCTCTGGGGTGCAATCTAAAGTCAGGTCTTGTTTTTTATTCCCGCTTGGCGGTTTAAAAGGTGGGGTTTATCTCTTGTATTTGCCTTTGCGAGATTGATTTAAAACCCGGAATTGCTTTTTTCTCTATGTGAGTCGGTTTGAAGCGGAGACTTGTTTTTTCCTGTGGGGATCGGACTGAGAGGCTAGCCTTATTTTTTTGTACGCCCATGTGTATGGCAGTTTAAAAGACGAATTTTATCTTTTCCCCTGCGGTCAGCCTGGCTGATTCTTATTATATAGTTGGCGCTATAGCTTATTGCAAAAAGCATTTTTGTAGCGCTGAGTCGGGTTTCGCTTTGGGGGCGGCATGCGGAAGGGAGGGCTTTTGTGCGCTGGTTTCTCTATCGGCTCAGATCGCATCAGTTGCCGGTTTGAACGCAATTTAAAAACGCCATTCTAAAGGGTAAAAAAACTTATATTTGTAGGTTAAATGTAGGCTTGACTTTCATTTTAAAAAAACGCGAAAAGAGCGCCGATATCCTGTTGATATACACGGGGGGAACCATCGGTATGGTAAGCGATTGTCGTACACAAACGCTACGGGCTTTCAATTTTGATCGACTGCTCGACCAGGTTGGAGAGATTCACCAGTTGGATTGCTGTATCGATTTGCAAAGTTTTGTCGAACCGATAGACTCTTCAGACATCAGCCCGAATCACTGGATACAGCTGGCCGAAATAATCGAAAAAAACTACCACCAATACGATGGATTTGTCGTGTTGCACGGCTCAGACACCATGGCTTATTCGGCCTCTGTGCTCAGCTTTATGCTTGAAAACCTATCGAAGCCGGTTATTTTTACCGGTTCTCAGCTGCCCATCGGTGCCATTCGTACCGATGCGAAGGAAAATCTAATCACCGCCATACAACTCGCAGCCATGCGAGAAGGGGGCGCTCCTTTAATCCAAGAAGTGGGCTTGTACTTCGCGAACAAATTGTTGCGGGCAAACCGTTCCACTAAAATCAATACGGCCTATTTTGAAGCCTTTGCTTCCTTACATTTTCCCCCTTTGGTCGAGGCTGGCATACACCTCGAGGTAAATAGAAGCGCATTATTGAGAAATCGAAAAGCGCTAGTCGTCAACAAGGAATTGGATACGCGCATTGCCTTGGTAAAGTTTTTCCCAGGCATCAACCCGACTTTCCTCGAACCCATCTTTGTCGACACAGCAGTGAAAGGGGTGTTATTGGAAACCTACGGTTCGGGCAATGCAACGACGGAAAAGTGGTTTTTGAAGTTGCTGAAAAAAGGATTAGACAGGGGGTTAAAAATTGTAAATGTCAGCCAGTGTATCGGAGGCAGCGTGGAACTCGGTCGTTATGAAACCAGCCGGTATATGAAGGCGTTAGGCATTGTCAGCGGATGCGATATGACAACGGAGTCCGCTTTGGCCAAGATGATGCTATTGCTACCGAGATGCGATTCGGTGGCTGCCTTTAAAAAGGAGTTTGAACGGTCTATGGTTGGAGAATTATCACTAAATTAAAGGGGTAAATTTGCGTATCCGGGAAAAAAATTGTTGTTTAGCGGTTCAAAAGCTTCTAGGACAGCTGGAGAAGTGGCCGAGTGGTTTAAGGCGCACGCCTGGAAAGCGTGTTGGGTTCACGCCCTCGCAGGTTCGAATCCTGTCTTCTCCGCGTTAAACGATGGATAACGCTTACGTCTTAAATACTAATTTATACATATGATAATGAAAAGATTACTTTCAGTTTTAGCCTGTATGCTGGCTCTTGGCACAACCGCTGCGGGCGCTAAAAGTGCGTTTGTAGCTGACCAAACCCACATCGCATATGTCCATTCGATCTCTACCCTTGCACAAGGAGATGCACCTTTGGCTAGCAGTGAAGACAGCCGTCCTTTTCAGCAAGTGGTAAAGCGGTATTTCTTAGATGGAGGCCCCGGCTTTATGGGCGTTGTTTTGGTGTGTTTGATATTGGGCCTGGCCATTGTAATCGAGCGCATTATTTTTTTAAATATGGCAGACACCAGTACCAACAGATTAACCGCTAAAATTGAAGATGCGCTATCCTCGGGCGGCGTATTGCAAGCCCAGGAAGTAGCGCGCAACACCATTGGCCCTGTGGCGTCTATTTACTATCAAGGACTGGAACGCGTAGCCGATGGCCAGCCGCTACAGGAGGTAGAGAAAGCCATTGTTTCTTATGGAAGCGTTCAGGTAGGCCAACTCGAGAAGAACATTTCATGGGTTTCGCTGTTTATCGCATTGGCGCCCATGCTCGGGTTTATGGGTACGGTAATCGGTATGATTCGGGCTTTTGATGCCATTCAAGCCGTCGGTGACATCAGTCCTACTCTGGTTGCCGGCGGTATCAAAGTCGCGCTCTTGACTACCGTTTTCGGTTTGATCGTAGCGATTATCCTTCAGATATTCTACAACTATATCATATCCAAAGTGGACGGCATCGTAAATAAGATGGAAGATGCTTCTATCTCGTTGGTAGATATGCTTTACAAATACAAAAACTGAGAGATGGTTGGCAAAATAGCTAAGTATTTGGCCTATACAGCAGGCGTGTTGGGCTTGCTTCTATACGTGTTCTTCCTCATGGGCATGGTGGATGCAGATCGGCTCTTTGATTGGAGTATGCTGTTGTTCTGGATTCTCTTCATCGCTGCGGTAGCGTTGATGTTGACCTTCATGGCTAAGGAGTTCTTTTCAGCGGGTGCGATTAGAGGGACTATAGGTGGAATTTTGGGATTGGCGTTGATCGTTTTTATCGCTTATCTGATTTCCAATACCGATTCCGTAGGCACCCAGTACGCAGCGGAGACCGCAAAATGGGTAGGGACTGGATTGTGGACGCTTTATTTGTTGTTGATCACAACGCTGTGTGTAATTGTATACACAGCGGTTAGAAAATTGTTGCGTTAACTATGGCAAAGCGCTCAGCACCGGAGATTAACGCGGGTTCCATGGCAGATATTGCCTTCCTCTTGTTGATATTTTTCTTGGTCACCACTACAATGGATGTCAATAAGGGTATAGAGCGACGTTTGCCGCAGAAACAACCGCCCCATGCACCACCGCCGCCGAAGATCCAAAAGCGCAATCTCTTCATCATCGATATCAATGCTGCCGACGAAATGTTGATACGGGGTAAAGAGATGAAAATCGAGGATTTAAAAGAAGCGGCCAAAGCCTTTGTAGACAACAACGGAACAGGTGAATGCGCCTATTGCCACGGTGCTCGGGACCCGGAGTCTTCCGACAAGCCTGAAAAAGCAGTAGTCGCCTTGAAGACCGATCGGGGAACTTCGTACAAATTCTACTTGTCCGTTCAAAATGAATTGGGCCTTGCTTACAAAGAGTTGAGAGATGCCTATGCTGAGGCAGCCTACGGAAAAAAATATGCTGGGTTGAGCCGTGAATCGCAGAAAAGAGTTCGGGAAGCCTATCCCATGATTATATCGGAGGCAAAACCGGTAGAAAGCCAATAACCATGAGCAAGTTTAAAAAGAAGACAGGTGGCGAGGCTCCAGCTATCTCCACAGCATCCTTACCAGATATCGTATTTATGCTGTTGTTTTTCTTTATGGTATCCACTGTGATGCGCGAGGTGACGTATAAGGTAAAAATAGTCGTGCCGAGCGCCACAGATGTTCGTAAAATAGCGCACAGAAGCCTGGTATCTTACATTTATGTGGGGAGGCCACTTCCGAGATATAGAGACCTATACGGAAAGGAACCCGTCATCCAGTTGAATGATGTCATTGCAAAGCCGAGCGATATTCCAGGTTTCGTGGCCAGTGAACGATCCGGGAAGAATGAAGATGACGCGGCCTTGCTGACTTTTTCTATCAAGTCAGATAGAGATGTCAATATGGGTGTGATCAGCGATGTCAAGGATGCGCTTCGAGAAGCCCAAGCCTACCGTGTCATGTACTCGGCTAGAAAAGGCAGTATACGGGATAACTTGAAATGAGTTGAATCGGACCCGAGTAAACTAACTATTTTACCGGCAGCAGAACAGGCGAGGTATAAATGCGCTTCTAAGCGTCCTTAGAAGGTGGTGGGCGATTGCCCTTTTTCTATTCCCCGCCAGCGCTCGATAGGTCTGCAGCCTGTATTCTAACTATGCGTATCCAAAAATCTTTATCGGGGTAACTGCATTGAGAGGGCGTCTGCCGGAGAATCGCCCGACCCAAATAAGTCAAAACCACCAAAGGCGAGTAACTGTGCCGCGCCGCTTCCGCAAAATGAAGACCATCGACAGATTGCCAACTCCAGTTTTCGGGTAGTGTAGGATCGGGGGGGTTGGATATATATTGGCATGTGCGCCACAATGGAATGGATAAAAGAACTAAAAACACCGGTTTGATCTGCAACAGCGGGTATAAAAAATGAGTTTAGCGAGCTACACTGTTGGTTTAACACAACTAAAATAAGGGATAAATTCCAATTTGTATACAGCTCGATCAGAGGGACTAATCGGTTAAAAATTCAAGTCTTTTTATCGGTGAAATATTCCTTAGTATTCCCTGAGACCGATCGCAAACTATCGGACGCCTACTCATTTTCACAACCCCCAGGGTCGAAGGGTCGGGTAAAAAAGTCTTTTGTTTGATAACCTTTAAATAATCTTCGTGTAATTAATTTATAACACAGGGGTGATTTTATGTTAATCGTTGATGGATAAACTTGTACCCGTGAAACCACCATACCATTCTCGATGAAACTACCTATTATTTTTCTTTTACTCATTTTGTAGTCTTGTGCTGAAGATGACCCCATCTCATCCAAAATTGACTTGAAGCACATTGCAGTGCGAATTGATGGCGAAAGGGTTAATCCCGGGCATGATGCTACCGCACATACCGGTGTGGGTTTACGGCCCGTAATTTCCATTGCGTTTTACCGAGATGCTCTATCAACTGGTGTGGATTTAAACCCCCAAAGGGTAATTGTGGAAAACGAGATGGGCGGTAAAGTGCTTCATTTTATGGAAGTACAACAGTTTGAGGACGGCGATTCATTGAAACTCATCGCAAACCAATTGTCTGAGCCCTTAGCCCCTGCTCAGTCATATAAGGTGATTATCGAAAAGGCAATCACACAACCCCAAATCCTGGCTGAAGATTTTGTTTTTGAATTTACTACTGATGAAGCCGTAAAGGACTGGCTTGAAAAGAGTAAAGAAGCTACAACAGAAGCCAAAGAAGCGGCTGAACGATCTAAGGAGCCCAAAGAATCGGTCTCCGAATCCCAAAAACACGCTGAAAAAGCTGTTGAAAAGGCTGCAGTCTCCAAAGGAGCGGCTGAACAAATTCCAAAAGCTGCAGACCCCCCGAAAGTGACTGAACGAGCTTCAGTTGTCCCCAAACCCCAAACATATGATGAAAAGGCTGCAGCTAAAGACGATGGTTATGTCAAAGAGGCAGAAGCCTACCGAAACGTCGCAGAATCCTACCTAGCTGCTGCGGAAGCCTGGCAGGAAGTCGCGGAAAAGGCGAAGAAAGCCAGGGATGATAAGTCTATCACAGAATCAGTAGTAGCGCTCAAAACAGCTGAAGAAGCAGCTAAATCACGATCCGAAGATGCCGAAAAAACCCCCAAGCTTATCAATAAAGCGAAAGATCCTGATTTTGAAGCCATATCCCAAAATGCTGCCCGTTCAGCTCGAGCAGCGGCCGACCAAGCCAGCAAAGCGGCCGGTAAAGTGAAAGCCTCCGAACAAGCTCAAGAATCGGCCCGTTTAGCGAGAGCAGCGGCCGACAAAGCCCAAGCCGCCGCCACAGCTGCCGAAAAAATCGCCGATGATATGAATTTGATGGATCGTATAGAAAAGCTAAATAAAACCCTGGAAACCATACTTTTTTATCGGGCTTTTCCTACTACTCCTGAGCAGCTTAGTAGTATTGGTAGTACTACGCTTGGGAGACTTACTTATTTAAGGACAGCACTTCACTTTGCACCACTCCCGGTCGGGGGGCGAGATTGGAAATATATCCAAATGACAAAATCCGAAAGCGCTACTTTATACGACTTAGCGGGTAAGTATAATCAAAAATGGGATACGTATAAAGAAAAATACGATAGAGATATAACCCAATATAAACCGAATGAGCTGAGCCTGGAGCAGGTTCAGCTTTGGAATGCTTTTGTCATACCTTATAACGAATTTCTCGAATGGTGCGATCGACATGATATTTACTTGAATGAATGGGCGGATGATGGTGTGAAGGAGGCGGACGATTATGTAAAGCTAATGCCTGAAGTTTTGGTCGGGTTTTCAGTAGCTCAAATGCCAGTCCCAATTACAGCACGCGAAAAGATTGCGGGGGAGAAAACCATTCCAATAATGGTAGAAGCTTGGTCAATAGGTGGTGGTGTTCCAAAAGATAATAAGCCCGTGTTGGTAGATTTGTCTAATGACTTTAATAAGCGTGTCCAAACCTTGGCGCTCCCGCCGGGTTCCCAATACCTGAGATTTGACGTAAAGATTCCGGTAAAACCAGGAGCATATGGCTTTAACCTAACGCACCTAAGACATGGTTCTAATAAAAATCCAATGCGAGTCGAAATACCAGATGTAAGAAAAGACCTTCCACTTCACCTCAAAGTATTGGTTTATGACAAACCCGAAGTACATTTTTTGAAGGCCTCCAAAAAAAATCTATCGGCTATAGTTCAGCCCGGTGAAGTAAACCTTGAGCTGGAGACTAAAAACACAAAGGAATACCCTTTTAACTCCAATGGTTTGACGGCACCTCCAGTGGCTGTAGATGTGGTGTGTACCTCCGATAATGGCCAAACCCAAACTGTGGCCACTGTTACTTTTCCATGGGGTGGTACGTATAGACAGAGGGCAAAAGTAGCGATTCCCGCTTTTGGTGATGATAAGACGCGGAAATATACCTTTAAACTGAAAAAGCACAATGCCGCCGACACGGGATTTGAAATCACAACACCCTCTGAGTTTACCATTTACAGCAGAAGGCAGATAGCTGACGAAGGGTTCAAATTTGGTGTGCGCATGAATAGGATGATAGCCAATCAGATCAGACAGGAGTTTACAAAAGAAGAACAAGCGTTTCAAGATGCGTATTACTTAGAATGTGCGCGCTGGCTTGCTGATGGTAGCGGCAAACCCGAATATATAAAGTACACTGTATTGCGGGAAATGCGGACCGATTTAACTCACTATTTGTTATCATTAGAACATAGAATTTGGGAAGAAGAACATAAACTCAGTAAGCAAAAAAGTCAGGAGAAGCTAGCATCTTGGATCTTTATGGGTGTGAAAGCAGTTGAGATCGCAGCTTATTCTATGACGCCTGAAGGGGGATTTGTCGTTATGGAAAAACTCCTTGAAGAGGGTGGCACCTTAGCTGCGAAGTATGGGAGTGGAGATAGTAAGTCGGTTACTATGGCCAAATCAACGTTGAAGTTAACTCAACAACCGCCTAAGGTTACGGTTTTTGTTGATATGGCAAAAATTGGTTATGCCATTTACGCTATGGGACAGGAGGATAAAATACAGAGGAGATTAGAAAGACTTTACAGAGAAAGAGAGATCGTAAAGTTAAAGATAAAGAGGTTTAACGACCTCGGGGATAACCCCGGAATTAGAGATCAGATAATAGCCTATGAAGAGGCTACCACCCGTTACGACAAACAGCACGATCGCCTCGTTTACGTAATAGATAGGCCTTTTTCGGCAGACCGGATCGATTACGAGCAAAAACACGGTCGTGGGCAAGTAATTCAGGTATATCATTCAAAAAGAATGGTTTATTATTATGCATTAACCAAATATAAGCGCGATCAGTCCGGCCTAGATGCGAGAATATATCCGGCAAAATACTTTAGCTGTGATCTTGAGGATGGGACAATCATCGATCGGAGAACCGGCAAAACGGTGGATTCAGTATATGATATTTATGGAGATATCTATAGTGATAGCAAATACGAGGACTTATTAAGCCATGCTGAGGTAATTGATTTTTTGCATGGTTTAGATGGCTCTGGTGATTCGAATAACGCCTCTGGCAATCCAGATATTTATACTTATCTCGATGGCAAATTGAAATTATAAATTTCAAGCCTATCGCACAGGGCTACCCGCTCTCTTAGAGATGATAAAGCGGCTTATTTTAAGTAAAGTCCTAAGATCATAGGGAAATTGAGATGAATAAACCGACATACCATTTGATCACCTCCGTTTTTACGTTGGCTAAATCTGCTTTGTTATCCAGATGCCGGGATTCGTCCTTAACTTCGTCTTTTACCTTTTCTTCTATATACCCAGTTGGATTTTCTGCCATCTTTTGCCTAGCTTTTCGGATGACAATCGGTAGCGTTCGGTGATGGATGCTCACACGATACACTTAGCAATAACTCGCTTAAAGCTATGAATTATTTCTCTAAAACTCGGTGTAGTTGTCTCGGAAGACTTTGGTTCAGTTTTAATAATAGGCTTACAATTCAATATAAAGTGCTGTATGGCAATGGATCGAACAAATTTTATTTGCGCTATTGGAGCGGGCCGTCCCATGGACACTAGAAAGTGGCGCATATCCATAGTGCGCAATGCCAAGGCTGGAATGATCTGGGGTGATTTGAAAAGGTTATTTTTAAATAATCAGAAAGCTTGGGAAACGGGCGGTTTGAGATGGGTTGTGGGATTTTCTCAATGGGCGCCTCAAAGGGGAAGGACCGTTGAATCGGGACAATGGGTACCTCAGCTGTGCGGGCGAAGGGAGTCGAACCCCCACGCCTTGCGGCACTAGATCCTAAGTCTAGCGTGTCTACCAGTTCCACCACGCCCGCCGGTAACCCGGCTGCAAATATAGATAAGATTTTTGACCTGAAAAACAGCTGGATCATTTTAGCGCAAAGCACTAACTTTGTAAAAAATAACCAGAACCATGGAAGTCACCGGACACGTATACAAAATATTGGATATCCAAGAATTTGACAGTGGTTTTCGCAAGCGGGAACTCATCCTCACCACTGCGGAACAATACCCCCAAACCCTCGCCATAGAATTTGTACAGGAGCGAATCAATTTATTGAACGATATAAAGACGGGCGATTCGGTAAAGATTTCAATTAACCTCAGGGGTCGGGAGTGGACTGCACCCGATGGAAAAGTGCGCTACTTCAACACCATACAAGGTTGGCGCATCGAAAACCTCGACGCAGCCAAAGCCACAGCTGCCCCGCCCGAGCCCGCTGGCGAAAATGCCGATCTAACCCGGGATGAAGAAGAGGAAGACGACTTGCCGTTTTAATAAAAAAATCGATGCCGGGTCAGATCAGCCATGCTGGTTTTTACCATATACTTCGACCCTGAGGGCGGTTTGAAAAGGGGCGCTTTCCTATTTGGCGGGTTTTGTGTCAGTGCTGGGCTTGTGGCGATAGCGGGTTTTTGTTTCAATGGCGGCTTTTTTCCGTTACCTTCGCACTGTGGTAAGAGCCAAAAAACGCTTGGGACAGCACTTCTTAAACGATCGATCCATCGCTGAGCAAATCGTGCAATCCCTATCCCACAACCTGGAAAACGTATTGGAAGTCGGAGCGGGAACCGGGGCGTTGACCCATTTTTTATCGAAGAGACCTACCCGATTAAAGGTCATAGATATAGATTCGGAGTCCATTGCATTTTTAAAAGCACATTATGCGCACTGCGAGCATATACAGATCATTCAAGGAGATTTTTTAAAGCGAGACATCACACAGCTCTTCGATCGGCAACCCTTTGCGCTCATCGGAAATTTTCCGTACAACATCTCCACACAAATCATCTTTAAAGTCTTGCAAAATAAAGACTATATACCCGAATGGGTCGGTGTGTTTCAAAAAGAGGTCGCCGAACGGGTCGCCGCAGCCCACGGGCGCAAAATTTACGGTATTCCCACTGTGCTCACCCAGGTATTTTACGAGGTGGCGTACTGCTTCACCTTAGACGAGCAGGTCTTTAGCCCACCGCCCAAGGTAAAATCTGGGGTGCTCCACCTGTTGCGCAAAGCGGAGCGCCCGGCGGTGGATGAAGCCTTATTTTTTCAAGTGGTAAAAAAAGCCTTTCGACAAAGGCGGAAAACCCTTCGCAATGCGCTAAAAGGCTTGCCGTTATCCGATGAGCTAAAAGCGCACCATCAGCTCGACTCACGCGCCGAACAACTATCGGTAAGCGATTTTGTACAGCTCACGAAACAAATTGAAGCCGCACGCAATGCCAAAACTTAGAACGGTGCTCACAAAATGGGTTATATTTTCGGTATTTTTACCACATTTCTTATGGTAGGTTTACATTTGGATCGCCGATGAGAGTGTTGCACCTAGACGAAAACCACCCGATTTTATGGGCGCGTTTGGCTCAAATGGGGTTTGACAACCATGCGGATTACCAGTCATCTAAAGCCCAAATAGAAAGCGAGATAGCGCGCTATGGGGGTTTGATCATTCGCAGCCGTTTTCCCCTAGACAAGACCTTTTTACAAAAGGCTAAAAGGTTGCGGTTCATCGGCCGCGTAGGCGCTGGCTTGGAAAACATCGATGCGACCTGCGCAACCGAGTTGGGCATCGCGCTCTTTACCGCGCCGGAAGGCAATCGAAATGCAGTGGGGGAGCACGCCTTAGCCCTACTCTTGGCTTTGCTCGACAAAATTGTACCGGCCCATGCAGCAGTTAAAAAAGGCCGCTGGCGGCGCGAAGCCAACCGCGGCGAAGAGCTGAGCGGAAAGACGGTAGGCATTATCGGTTACGGCAACACGGGCAAAGCTTTCGCCAAGATATTACGCGGCTTTGACACAACCGTTTTGGCTTGTGACATCATACCGGGTCTAGGCGATGAAAATGCGAGGCAGGTGTCCTTAGATTTTTTGCAAGCCCAAGCCGACGTCCTGAGTTTACACGTACCCCAAACCCCGCTTACCATCGGTATGGTGAACGACTCATTTGTAAAAGCCTTCCAAAAACCCTTTTACTTGCTCAATACCGCACGGGGTACCGTGGTCAAAACGGCCGATCTGGTTCGACACTTAAAATCGGGTCGGATAAAAGGCGCAGGCTTAGACGTTTTGGAATATGAAAAATCGAGCTTTGAAAGACTTTTTCAAGGAGGCGAACCACCACAGGACTTTCACTATTTAACCCAGGCCGACCATGTCGTCCTCAGCCCGCACGTAGCGGGCTGGACGGTTGAATCCAAGCGAAAGCTGGCCGAGGTGATCGCTCGAAAAATAGCGGAAAATTTTGGACTGTAACCCATCGCCACCCCGACTTAAAAAAAGGGGTTATTTTTTGTTTTCTCCCTATATGGCAGTTTGTAAGGGTGCTTATTTTTTGCCCTTATAGTCAGCCCTGCTGATGTTTATTAGATCGTTGAGCCTGAAAAGGAGAATACTTGTTTTTTTCGTGCATTGTTCTAACTGCAAAATCCCAATCCCGGCATAAGTCATATGGGGAGCGTTGAAAAAGAGGGGATTGTCTTTTGTTTTTGTCTCCCTTGGAGTGATTAAAAAAGGGGCTTTTTTGTATTTGTCCTTGTGTGGCGGTTTAAAAAGCGTTTTTTTCTCGATGTTTATCGCGGGAAGAGCGGGTTTTGTTTTTTGGTGTTTGCATCGGTGTATGTCCCCCTTGCTCTTTTGGACTTTTGTAATGGTTTGTATGCGGGTTTATTTCTTTGTATT
>JBAJNK010000028.1:0-9192 GCA_036881805.1 Flavobacteriales bacterium | reverse complement strand
TCCTTTATCATTAACCGTCGTATAAGCGTCATAAACGGGCTATATCCTATAAATAAAGGCTTTAAAGCGCACCAAAACCGCTAGATCACGTCCCAATTTGGGCTTCTTTTATTGATGAGCAGTGTGTTTCTCAAAAAAATCAGATTTTGTTTTTTGGATTACACATAAAAGCGATTTTAATATCACCCCGTAGAGCGAGATCAAAAAAACAGCCCCATTTTTCAGACACTTCATAGACAGAAGAAAAAATAAGGTATCTCTTCCTCCCTAAGAGCGCGCCATACCGACCAGATCCACTTTTCCACAGGGCGAAAACCACCGAGATAAAGGAGATGAAAAAAGGATTGGGCAAATAGAGAAGTGGAGTCTTATGTATATATCCACTGATTTTTAACCCTATTCTAAAATTCCATCGCAAATCTTTGAATTAAATTTGACTTACTATCGTTTTATATTTAACTTTGCAATCTAAAATCCACAAGTCATGAAGGCATTAAAGCCATTTTTAACCATTGGATTGGCGTTTGTCCTGTCATATGCTTGCGCACCGGATGAGGGACAAGGCCTCGCTGCCGATAAAAACTCACTATCGGAACAAAGCGCCCAAAGCAATAAGGAGAATTCCCATCGAGACTCCAATTGGGCCACCATCGCTATAAGCCAAAAGCCCTCCTCCCAAGAGTTGCTTCAAGCCGTGGAAAAGATTTTCGACCGAGCTGCTGAAATTCCTACCCAGGAATTGGAGTTCGTCCACTTTTTCATTGTATGGGATAGGCAACAGCAAAAAATATCGATGGAAGATGTGGCGCTCAGCGATAATATATGGATATTTCTATTCCTCGACAGCGTTAGCGGTGATGGTCTCGAAAATCTGGTCAATAAGCGCAAAAGCGTGTACGTGGTAACCTGCAATACAGGATGGGAAAAAGAAGTAAAGGGAAAATTAGCTGCTGCTAAGGTTGCCTTAAAATGCTTGAACGAAGGCGGTTGTGCCACGGTATGTAAAAAAGAGCCCGATAGAGAAGCGGAGTCCCAGGTTAAAACCGAGGTGCTTTACATACCCGCCGCGTTCTTTAAAAACTTTTCAACAGCCTAAACAGTCGGGGCGCAAAAAGACCGAGTCAAAATAAACAAGGGTTAGTTTTTATACATAGATCACAAAACTTTTAAAGTTAGATAGAAAAACAGGACTCGCAGATATATCCATACCCATTGCCCAATCCAACCCAGTAGCCAAACAATTTATACCCAATCCACTTCATAAAAGGCGCTGCAACAACTACCCCGGTAAGTCCATAGCGACACAAACCACCTCAATAGACCCGTCGCCCCAAAATTTCTATACCGCATTCAATAAAAACAAGCTACCCATTTTAAAAAGCTTTCAATACACCCTGCGCGAATCACGCAGGGGAGGATAAAACAAAAAGAGATGAGTTTCAAAACGAAACCCGGACGGAAATGATCAAAACCAGCTTTGGAATACACCGGTGAATCTCAGGCATAAAAAACCCTGCATGACGCGCAGGGTCTATATCAGTAGCGGGGGCAGGACTCGAACCTGCGACCTCCGGGTTATGAGCCCGACGAGCTACCTACTGCTCTACCCCGCGGTGTACCAGGTGCAAATATACAACTATTTTCAACGCCCAAAGCCATACGTGCCCAGTCTGTCCCATAATTTTAAGGAATCTAACCTGTTTTTAGCTTTTTAAGGAATCTTTGATCCAATAACTCGAACCGCCTTTCCTACCCCAATTCTACGAATGTGATACGAGTAAGAACTGCGCAACTGATGTCGAGGTGACAGGACTTGAACCTGCGACCACACGCCCCCCAGACGTGTACTCTACCATCTGAGCTACACCTCGAAAGAGTTTATTAGAGGCAAAAATAATGTTTTTTCTCTACTTCCCGGCATGTAAGAGCCGTGCCATTTTTACAGACATATCTAAAAAAACCATCTTTCCATTTACATTGCGCTCGATGTGGTAAAAGGCTTCATTCAATTCGTGTAATATCTGTGCCACATTAGCCGCTTTTACATAGGTACAAAACGATTCGAATTTAAAATTGCCCGACTTCAATTCCAGAAGACCAGGTGTCGGCAAATCGTAATTGCGCAAAAAGGCTTGTCGAAAAACCGCTGTACTAAAACTCAAAAATTGCTTTTGTTCATCGCGGCTCCACTTGTATAACTCATCTGCGAAAGCGATTAATTCTCGTAGCGCCTTGGGATTTTTCAGCGCCTTAAACGCGTTGCGAATCCAAAGGATAAACCACCGCTCAAATCGAGCCGTATCGCCAACCGAAACAGATAGCTGCAGTGCGCTCCTATAGCTGCCCTGTGCTTGGTAAGCGATCCAATCCGCTCGATCCGATTCAACGCCGTCGGCTTGCAAAGCCTCCGATAGGGTATGGGCAGGTAGTGGCTTAAAAATCACCTTTTGCACGCGCGACACCAGGGTAGGCAGCAATTCTCCTGGATTATCAGCGATTAAAATAAACACCACATTGTCCGGTGGTTCTTCCAAAACCTTTAGCAATTTATTGGCGGCCGGATCGTTTAACTGATCTGCTTGCCACACGATAAAGACTTTGTAATTGGATAGAAAAGGCTTTAAAGCGAGCTGCTTCACCACTTCACGGGCTTCGTTTACTCCGATCTTACCTTGTTTTTTTTCAACGCCCAAATGCCGATACCAGTCGTATAAATCCCCATAGGGATTACCGCTTAAAAAAGAGCGCCACTTGCTGACTGCATGCCTCTTTATCTTTTCCGCAGCCGCTACTGGGAAGAAAAAATGCATGTCGGGATGTTCCAAACTTCGAGCTCGGGGAAGTTGCTCGGGAAAGGCTTTAGTCAATATCAGTTGTGCATACCAAAGCGCTACAGGGAGTTTCCCTACGCCCGGCGGACCGGTAAACAAATAAGCATGGGCTATGCGATCAGCTGAGATCGCCTTGCGCAAACGACCTAAAATATCCGAGTGACCGATAATTTTCAACTGGATAAATTCAACTCAAAGGAATCTTGGCTACCCGGCGTTGGTGGCGTCCCCCTTGAAATCGCGAACCGAGATAGGCATCCACAATGCCGAGCAGATCGCATTCAGCGACAAAGCGAGCCGGGATACTCAGTACATTGGCATCGTTATGCGCGCGGGCCAAGACCGCCAACTCAGGAGTCCAAGCCAAAGCAGCGCGCACGAGGGGGTGTTTATTTGCCGTCATAGCAGCACCATTTCCACTACCACAGGCGACAATACCCAAGTCGACACGGCCTTGCTCTACGTCATCAGCCACCGGATGTATATAGTCGGGATAATCCACACTGTTGAGACTGTTGGTACCGTGATCAATCACCTCAACACCGCACTTCAGCAAATGATCGATTACCTTTTTCTTGTATCCATAACCAGCATGATCCGCACCGATAGAAATCTTCATATCGACAAATATAAAATCATATCTTCTGATAAAAAGTGATAAGTTTAGTTGCAAAGTTCGCAATCATTTTCCAATGAAAAAAATCTGCTGACAAGCAAGGCGATAAGCTGAAAATTATCAGTCCCTTTCAAACCAGAACAGCTCGGTTTCAAACAATAAAAGAGCCGATTATTTATCAAAAATCAGGTGTTAACCCTCGTATAAAATCGCATATAAAACAGACTAAGAAATTATAGATGAGAAACTTGATTAAAGTAAAAACCTTTAAAAGATGTTGATAACCAAAAAAGCAAGATTCGGATAGAAAAGTTCTACCACCTTTCGACAAGCTATTATCATATACATAAAAATATTATATAAAGGAAAAACGGATATGATATCCGGTGTTCACGACTTGAATCACATATCGGGTGGCTATCTCGCTAAGCGTGTGGCTATGGGGATTGAATTTTTCCCTATTTGGATAGGCGTCGGCTGGCGAATGGATTTGTAATCGAGCGCAATCGGCTTGTCTTTTCTGTTTACTATGAATGATCTATTCGCTGACAAAGAGGCGGGATGAGGCTTATCGATTTTACAATCGGGTTTATATTGTGGGTGTACAAAGATTTCTCGAAACCGTTTCTTTTTCTCACAACCTCAACAATACTCGTCGTAAGCCTGTTTTAAGTTTTCGGCCAGTGCGGCTGCTGTACGACCTTCAATGTGGTGGCGTTCGACCATGTGTACCAATTTTCCTTCTTTAAACAAGGCTATACAAGGAGAAGAAGGTGGAAAAGGCGACATATTTTCACGAGCGGTTTGTGTGGCCTCTCGATCTACACCGGCGAATACGGTTCCCAAATGCGCTGGCTTTTTCGGCTGATTTAGCGATTGCAATACACCTGGGCGCGCACTACCCGCTGCACAGCCACAGACGGAGTTAACCACCAACAAGGCGGTGCCGCTTCGCGAGAGAAAATGATTTACCGATTCAGCGTTGTGTAATTCTTCAAATCCACTTTCGATAAGCTCGGATTTCATGGGTGCTACCATTTCAGGAGGATACATAGTCTTGCTTTTTGATTCAACATGAGTCGCCTACAAATATACATATTATTTTAATTTTGCTGCTTATGAAGCAATGGGCTAAATGGATTGGCGCTGGTTTGGGCACCATCTTTGGTGGGCCTGTAGGCGGTATCATTGGATTTGTACTGGGCTCGGCCATGGCGGGATTCACGGAAACAGATTTGAAAGACTTTCGCCGTCACGTACGGTACGACAACCCGCAAGCAGCTGGTTTTGAGGTGAGTCTCTTAATCCTTTCCGCTTATGTGATTAAGGCTGACGGACAGACATCCCGCCGTGAGCTGGAATACGTACGCCAGTATTTTATCACTACTTATGGTGTCGAGCGCGCCAACCGTTTATTCGAGCTCTTTAAAAATATAATTGCACAAAATAAGGTATCCTTGAGGCAGGTAGCGTTGCAGGTACAGTCTCGGCTGAGTCACCCGATGCGTTTGCAATTGATGCACTACCTCTTTGGCATTGCCCAGGCCGATGGTCGAATCCATGAGCGAGAACTCGAATGCTTACAAAAAATAGCGGGGTATTTATATATAAGCGCCTATGACTTTAAAAATATCCGGGCGCGCTACGTAAGAGATACCACCTCAGCTTATGCGGCTTTAGGTCTTTCCCATACAGCCGCTGAATCGGAGATAAAGTCAGCCTATAGGCAGATGGTAAAGAAATACCACCCCGACAAAGTGAGCGCTATGGGTGATCCTTATGTTGCAAAAGCTAAAAAACGATTCCAAGAGATTCAGCAAGCATACGAGCACATTAAAAGAAAAAGAGGATTTTAACTCACCGCTGAATGGATATCTCAAAGAGTTTATCCCAGTTTTTTCCCGTGATGAGTAAATGCTTGTCATACGTCGCTATTCCATTCAATACACCCGCCTTTTTATACTTTTCGACCAAATCAGACAAGTTTATTTCAGCTTCTACCACGCCTGTATCCATATCGATAACCAAGATAACAGGTCTTTGCCAAACGTTGGCGTAAATTTTACCCGCAAACACTTCCAGCTCGTTGATGTTTTTGACCAAAGACCGATTGGTGCTCACTTGAATTTTCCGTTTTAGGACTAATCGTTTGTCGAAGAAATAAATATTGGAAGATCCGTCAGAGACCAACAAGTAAGGCTTCTGATAATACATCCCCCAGCCTTCGAAAAGCATGGGCGGGTAATCTAATGCCCCTTTGCGTTGGAGGTTTCGCCTGTCGTAAATCAACACTTTTCGACTCTTGTAAGTCAGCTGGTAGATGAGATCGCCTACCAGTGCTATGCCTTCACCAAAGTAGTTTTTACCCAACTCCGCTTCCGCATCCGGTTGTGCCGCGTTTAATGCGTATCGGACTAATTTCGATACGCCCTTTCCCCCGGTACTTTCATACACAAAGCCATCCCGGAAAGACAGCCCTTCGGTAAAGTGGTTTGTATCGTGTGGAAAGGTTTTGATAATTTGATATGATCCCTGTGCTGGCGCTTTTGTTGGAAGCAGGGTAAATGAGGTCTTGCGGGTGTATCGCTTGCCATTTTCGTAGAATATAGACGCTACCAATGCATTGATACCGTAGTGGGCGGAGGCACTATCGAGCGTTGCGGCGTTGCCGTTTACCGCTTTGTCGTCATTGATCTCGAGTGTGATTGAATCGAATGCTACCTTTCTGGCGGTCACTGCAAATACCAAGCTGTCGCCAAAGTGATAGATTTTGTTTTCAATTTCGCTGCTATTGGTGGTGAATCGTAGTTTATCCGTCGCCTTTTTCTCGCATGAAAGCGCTGCGACCAGTAAAAGAGACAACAGGCCGAAGCCTGCGCTTTTTCGTAATTTTCTCTTCACGCGCCGAAATTACACAATCTAAGGCAAATTGCTTCTGTTGTGCTGTTGGGTGCGCATTTTCAGTATGGGGTGTTTTTTACGTATGTACAGGGGGTAAAAGGGTTGTGGTGGTGAGTCCTGCTGATTTCCTGCTATATATTTATCCCTGTGGTCAGCGCAGCTGATGTTTATCGGGTAGTTGAGTCTGAAAAAGGGGATGACTTGTCTTTTTGTGTTTGTATCTGAGGGGCGGTTTAAAGCGGGGCTATTTTTTATTCCTGTTCTGTGTTCCAGTTGCGAAATTCCAATCCCAGCGTCAGTTATAATGGGAGAGCCTGAAAAACGGGACTTATTTTTTTGCGTTTCCCTCTGGGTGTCGGTTTAGAGGCAGCTATTTTTTGTACTTCTCTACGCGCGGCAGTTTGAAGGGCGGTTTTTTGCTTCTTATTTGAGACTGCAACGGTTTTGTCGTGCATTTATTTCAGGCGGTGAGCCCCGCTGATTTTTGTTACCCGCTTATCCCGTGCGTCGATTTGAAGCGCGAGTCCTATTTTTCATTCCTGTGGGGCATCGATAGTTTAAAAAGGGGGTTGTTTTCTGGTGTTTGTCCCGCTGCTTTGTGGTGATTTAAAAGGGGATGCTTATCTTTTTGCTCTTGTGTGGCAGTTTAGAAGGGGGCTTATTTTTTAGTTTTATTCTGTGTAGCATTTAAAAGGGTGGTATTTTTTGTTCTCGGTTGGCAGTTTGAAAAGTAGGCTTTTGGGATTCGGTTCCGCTGTGGATATAGCCTGCAACATCGGGCTTATTCTGGGGAGTTGTTTTTTGCTTTTTCCCTTTGGGGTGGTCTTAAAAAAGGACTTTATCGCCTTGTTTTTGAACTTTTGTGAGAATTTGAAAAGGGGTTCTATTTTTTCTTCTTCCTCGGGGTGTCCAAAAATCGGTCTAAGAGGGGGAATCACTTTTTTGTGTTGGCTCTAGGGGGTGGTTTGAAAAATCGGAATGACTTTAAGATCAGGGAGAATCCCCGGGTTTTTCTTCGCTGGTCCCGACCACGTCGTACGTATTGCGGGGCGACAGTTGTACCTTTCCGTCGTAACTTCCCGCATTGCCGATAACGGACACCTTTCCACTGGGAACGATATCCGAAGCAAAGGCAACCCCTCTGAATACATAAACCCTAGTGGTTCCGGTCTCGTCGCGCAGCTCGTGGACAGTGCCTTTGCCATCACCGCTGTAAAAGGGAATGCCGGGGTGCGTATAGGTGACGTTATCCAACCGGACGAGCATGCTTTCGTACTGATTGGTATTGAGCTGTGCGATCGTGATAACCTTGGGTTTTGCGGATTCTATGCCGATATGCTCCACTTGTTCGCAGCTCACATTGATTTGGAGTTGACCGTGGAAATCGCTGAGTGTCGCCCCGGCTAAGCGCATCTCCAACGAGCTATCGAGCCGAGCCAGCGGGATGCAATCGAAGTGCAGGGTAATGCCAGCGGTTTGATCCTGTACAGCGGCATTTGTCGGGTATATATTTCCCCCTCTAATGTCGGAGGTGACGATTACCTTTATTTTCCTGTTTGTCAGCATTTCACCTGCCCTTTCTGGATAGAGACTCCGCAGGTAGCACAGGTTGGTAAATGGGCCGGTAAATTCACCCACACACTGTGGTTTTGCGCTTTTATATGAGACTTTGGCGGGCGTTTTGGCCTTGGCATGCGTTTCAGCTTTAGCGGGTGTTTCGGCTTTTGGTTTGACTGTAGGGGTTTCTTTGGCTTGTGGCTCGGGTTTGGTAGGCATTTCCAATTTAGCGATTATTTCGACTTTGGTGGGCTTTTTGGCTTTGGTAGGCGTTTCAGCTTTAGCGGGTGGTTCCGCTTTGGTGGGTATTTCAGCTTTGGTGAATGCTTTGGGTTTAGCGGGTATTTCAGTTTTGGTGGGCGTTTCGACTTTAGCGGGCACTTCCACTTTGGTGAGTAATTCGGCTTTATTTTTGAAGCGCGGTTTATCGAGTTGCACGTCGGATAAGTCTCGGATGTAGAGTTGAAAATTCGTACCGTATTTGCCCATTACACCCGTGATGCTACCGGAGCCATCGGGCAAGCTTTGCTGTGCAAAATCAGCATACCGACTGCTGCGCAAGGCCAGTTGGTCACCGGCCTTGTCGATGAGAAATCGATTCGCATCGCGATCTTTGTCCGCATAGGTTTTGGCGATATCCTGCGCGCTGAACTCTACCCCATCCAACCGAACTAGGGTATTGATATTTTTATCCGCTTTGGCCGCCGCAATGCGGTTGTACACCTCGGGTGCGATTGCCGTTACGGGGTCACAGGAGAAATGGATATGCCGATTGATATCGTTGGCGTCGATACGCCCCACGCGGGTCTTGCCCCTGCTGTCTCGATATGGATAACCCAAGCGGAATACCCCGTTCCCCCCGCTCAGGTAAAGCCCTTTGGATTCGACGAGCAATTTGGCGCCTACCGGATAGTCTAAATACAGGTCGGTCGCATCCATATCGATTTCAATACCGCTGCCCTTCGGATCGAACGGAACGCCCTGAAGGTGGAGTGCTTTGTAAAAGTTTCCGGCTTTGTCGCTCGAGATCACATAAGCGGAAAATGTCAGGTCCCCATCGATGGCTTTAAGCCCGCCCGAGTAAGATGCTAAGAATTCTGTAAGCGTGGTATTAGCCTGTACCGGCGCTTGGCAATCCAAAGGAGGTGTGCTGAAATGGCTATCTTTTACACAACCAGCGGAAGCGGACACCAATGAGAGCAGCACAACCTCGGCTAGGGGCATAGACCTCATGGTCGGTGCGTGTTTTTTTATCGCAAAAGGTAGTCATTTTTGTGAAATGATTTG
>JBAJNK010000027.1:0-7243 GCA_036881805.1 Flavobacteriales bacterium | reverse complement strand
TACGTCTTCCAAAAAAATGGCATTACCCCAAGGGATTTTGAAAAGAGCAACCGATACTACACCGAACACCCGCAACTGTACATCGATATTATGCGCGCTGTGGTAGACAGCCTTACAAAACTGAAAAACCGAGTAGACCAACGTGTAAAGACGCATAAAAACACCCTTAAAATAGAACCACCACCAACGCAACGACACCGCAACCAATCTAGCCAACCCAATCGATCTAACTCACTCACCCCAGCCAATCCACCGACTCACCCCAACTAATCCAACGCACATACCAACCCACACTCACTCCGCCCACTCGATCCATCCAAGCCATCGACCCAGCCCAATCCAGGCAGCCAATCGACAACAACCCAACCATCAGCAACAAAGCGCCCAGCATCAACACCAACCGTACCACCAGAATATCACTGCGTCTAATGTCTATTGTGAAATCTATAAATCACCGGTACGGATTATATCTCGAAGTGAATTCTCGTCGGCATTCTCTTTCAAATCCAAATCCGTAATGACCACAAAACCAGGGGAATCCAATTCTTCTACCACGTGATGTCAGGCCGAGTCTATCGATTCTCTTTATATTTGTCCCTATCTTTTCTCCGATGAAAAATCCAGTTGAATCCCTGCGGTGGCGCGGCATGATTCGAGATATAGCGCCGGGCACCGAAGAACGGCTTACAAACGGGATGACCACCGGCTATGTGGGTTTTGATCCAACGGCCGACAGCCTACACGTAGGCAGTCTGGTACCCATAATGTTGCTGATGCATTTACAGCGGGCCGGCCACAAGCCCATCGCCTTGATAGGGGGCGCTACCGGCATGATTGGAGACCCTTCGGGAAAGTCGGCAGAACGAAAATTGCTCGATGCCGAAACGCTGGAAAAAAATGCAGCGGGCATTCGCAAGCAGCTCGAAAAGTTTATCGATTTTTCGAGTGGCAAAAAAAATGCAGGCCTGCTACTGAACAACTACAGCTGGATGAAATCCCTCTCATTCATCGACTTCGCACGCGAAGTGGGCAAGCGCATCACCATAAATTACATGATGGCGAAAGATTCGGTAAAAAACCGCCTGAGCGGAGAATCGGCCGAGGGCATGAGCTTTGCCGAATTCACCTATCAGCTGCTACAAGGTTACGATTTTGTCTACCTAAACGAACACTACGACTGCCAATTGCAAATGGGGGGATCGGATCAATGGGGCAATATGAGCACCGGTATGGAATTGTTGCGCAAAATGCGTCGAAGCGCAGCCTTTGCTTTTACCTGCCCACTCTTCACCAAAGCGGATGGCAGTAAGTTTGGCAAATCGGAAGGTGAAAATATCTGGCTAGACGCTGAGAAAACCCCCCCTTACGCATTCTACCAATTCTGGCTGAACACCTCCGATGCGGATGCCAGAAAACACATTAAAACCTTTACGCTCCTAGACGGTGAAACCATTGAGTCGCTAATCCGGACCCATGAGCGGGCACCTGAGTTGCGCGTATTGCAAAAGCGGTTGGCCCGGGAACTCACCACAATGGTACACGGGAAAGCGGAATGCGAAAATGCGGTGAAAGCCGCCGAAATCCTCTTTGGAAAATCCACATCCAAGGCATTGAAATCCCTAGACGAAAAAACCTTTCTCACTGTTTTTAAAGGTGTTCCACAAGCGGAAATCGACAAAACCGAGTTGCGACAAGGCATCGGTATCACAGCGGCCCTGGTGGAGAAGAGCGGGTTTCTAACCTCCAACGGAGCAGCCCTAAGGGCGCTGAAACAAAACGCCATTTCGGTAAATAAAAAAAAGGTTTCTCCAGACTTTATAATCAGCGAAGGGGATTTAATCGATGAAACATACCTGCTGTTACAACGGGGCAAAAAAAGCTATTTCATCCTGCGGGTTGTCTGAAAAAAGCAGCTTCTCAGCCGCCGACAAAACGCCATTTCGGTAAATAAAAAAAGGTTTCTTTAGACTTTATACGCAGCGAAGGGGATTTAATCGATGAAACATACCTGCTGTTACAACGGGGCAAAAAAAGCCATTTCATCCTGCGGGTTGTCTGAGCGGCCTAAGACCCCAAAATATGTGAAAAGCATACCTTTGCGGAAAAAGTTTTTGACCAGTCAAACCGCCGCCCTAACCCTATACAACGCATCAGCCGGATCGGGCAAGACCCACACCCTGGTCGAGGAATACCTAAAAATCACCTTGCGGAGTGAAGACCCATACGCCTTCCGGCGTATCCTGGCGATCACCTTTACCAACAAGGCTGCAAACGAGATGAAAAGCCGAATCTTACATGCCTTGCACACTTTTTCACAGCAGGGTATGCGGCGCGGAAGCGGCGATCTCCCCCCCCTATTCACCGCTGTACAAAGCGAATCGGACATTTGTGCCGACCGACTGATCAGCCGAGCCCAACGCGTGTTGACCGCCCTGGTGCACGATTATTCCAATTTTCACATCCGTACCATAGACGGTTTTAACCACCGCGTGATACGCAGCTTTGCCAAAGACCTCGACATACCTGGAAACTTTGAGGTGGAACTGGACACCGACAGGCTGGTCTCAGCGATTTCCGATCGGGTTTTGCGCCGCATTGGCCAAGATGATTTTATCACCGCTGCACTCATCCGCTTTTCGGAACAAAAACTAGGGGAAGCCAAGAGCTGGCAGCTGCGACGGGATTTAAAAACCGTCGTCCAAACCCTATTCGAAGAAAAGAGTTATCAGGTCTTGCAGCGGCTCGCCGCCAAGGAGAAAGCGGATTTTATCGCGCTGCGGGATCGGTTGGTTCGCCAAAGCACCGCCTTTAAAACCGAGATGGAGAAACTGGGCGGGGATGCCTTAGAACTGATCGCCCGAGCCGGCATAGCCCCTTGTGAATGGGCTGGGGGGCGAAATGGAATCGCCAAATACTTCAGCTATTTAAAAGACTTTCGCATCGGGAAGCTAATCCCGACCCCAAGCGTTCAGAAAAACGTAGCACGAGACAGATGGCGTTCCGCCAGAGCGGGGCCTGATTTTACAGTGCGGTTCGGCCCGATCAAGGATGGATTGTTACGCCTCTATGACAAAGCGCAAAAGCGCCTGGAACGCGGTTATCCATCCCTGTTGAAAAACCGGCTTATACTGAATAATTTTGCTGTGTTTTCGCTGATACACAGCTTTCAATCCACATTGGAAGCCATCGAGGAAGAAGAATCGATTTTGCCCATTGCCCAATTTAATACAGCGATAAGCCGCGTGGTACGAGAGAGTCCGACACCTTTTATCTACGAGCGTTTGGGCGAGCGGTTTCAATATTTTTTCATCGACGAATTCCAAGACACCGCCGCCATGCAGTTCGACAACTTACTGCCTCTATTGGAAGAGGCGCTGTCGAAGCCCGATGGGCGTGTCGCCCTGATGGGTGATCCCAAACAGTCCATCTACCGCTGGCGGGGTGCGAATCCGGAAGGCATGCTCGAGCTCGCAGATCAAAAAAAGCCTTATCCGATCCGAGTCGAGCCATTGGACTACAACTACAGGAGTCGCCAGGCGATTGTAGATTTTAACAACCGCTTCTTTCGATTCGCCGGAGGCAAACTCAGGCTACCGGAATGCAGGGCTTGCTATGCGAACGTTGCGCAAAAGACTGAGAAAGCGGGTGGGTATGTGGAAATCCGCTTATCCAAACACTATGCCAACCGGATTTTTGAGCCGGCACAGCTACTCGAGATAAAGGAGATCATACTGGATTTAAGGCAACGGGGATTCGCCCTTTCCGATATTTGCATCCCACTTCGGTTCAAAAGGGAAATCAGCGCTCTGGCCGATTTCCTCATGCAAAACGACATCCGCGTCGCCACCGCCGAATCCCTCCTGCTCCAAAACAACCCGCAAATCCGTTTGCTACACTGCTTGCTGCAGATCGTCCAACAGCCCGATGATCCACTGCCCAAAGCCGCACTCTTAGAACACCTGCAAGCGGCTGACTCAGTGGGTGAAATCGACTTGTACCCGACTCAAAAGATCCTTTCCCAAAGCACGTTAAGCGAACTGCAAAGCTGGCTTGAAGCGCACGGCATCGAGCTGGATTTCCACGAGCTGTCCCAGGAGAACCTCTTACAGCGGGTTTTTGGTTTGCTGCACAGCTTACGACTGCCACAACACCATGCTTTTATCAACTCTTTTTTGGACGAAGTCTTTGAATTTACAAAATCCCACCCACAAAGGGAATCGGAGTTCCTCCACTATTGGGAAGCGAATAAAGAAAAGTGGCGCGTCGCATCCGAGGGGGATTCAAACGCTGTACAAATCACGACCATCCACCAGGCAAAAGGACTGGAATTCCCGGCGGTCATCTGCCCCGTCTTCTCCAATCCAAAAAGCTTTCAAATTCACGAAGACAGGGATTGGTTCCCGCTTGAGCCCGAATCCTACAACGGTTTTGATTCCTTCTACAGCCCGTACAGCAGCGAGCTAAAAGCGGTCTATCCCGACCGCTATGCGCACTACCAAAACCAAGTTGCATTCGACAACTTAAACCTCTTGTACGTCTCCTTTACACGAGCTGCGGAAGCGCTCTACATTTTAACCTGCGATGAAAATCGCTATTCAGCCGCTTATATCGTCGGTTTTCTAGAACACACCGGAGATTTTACAAGGGGTAAAAGCCGGTATGTTTTTGGAGAAAAAGTGCAAAAAGAGAAAGCGGCAGGCGAACGGGAAGCGGCAAATGGGGTGGCTTACCTCAGCGACTATGTCCGCTCGCCCTGGGCGCAAAAATTGCACATCGGTGGTCGTGGATTTCAAACTGATCGGGAAGGGAGTCGAGACGCATTGAAGCGAGGTCGGATCCTGCATGAGCTGATGCGCTCGATCCACCGGGCAGCGGACGTGAAAGCAGCCGTTGAGCGAGCCGTTAAATCCGGTCTGTTGGACGCTTCCGAGGGGGCTGCTTACGAAAAAAAGGTAAGCGAAGTGGTCGAACACCCTTTGCTCGCGCCCTACTTTTCAGCCGCGTTTTACAGCTTAAACGAGCGCGATATATTGATGAAAGACGATAGCGACTTGCGCCCGGACCGCATCTTGCTCGGTGCTGACAACCAAGCGGTAATCCTCGATTACAAAACGGGACAACCCCAAGAGTCACACCGGGATCAGCTCGCTACCTATGCCGCTGTACTAACGGAAGCCGGACTCGTGGTCAGCCGCAGCCTATTGGTCTATACGAGCGGCAAAATCACGGTAGAAGTGGTGCGCTGATCGCGCAGCTACGCCCCAGGGCAGCATAAAAATAGCGTGGAATCTTGAAATATCCCCAAATGGTGTAATAGATCGACAAATAGTAAAAGATAAGACCCTTTTTCAAACTGCCAATCGAGGACAAAGACAAGTCCCCGTCTCAAATAGAATCATAGAAATGAGTACCTAAAAAATAAGGCCCGCTTTTTAGACTGTTATACAAAGGACGAGAATATGATCGCTACAAAGGCTTCACAGCTACAACGCTCAGGAACAAAAGCAGAAAAACCCCAACTTTTCACACCGCTATGCCGGGTTAAAAACAAAGCATAAGCCCAGATTTATCAGCTGCCTACAGAACAAAAAACAAGCGCTCCATCCAAATCATCAAGCGCGGACAAAGGTAAAAAACAGTCCATTTTTCAAACTGATCCACAAGGCGAGCACAAAAAAACAAAACCCGCTTAGGCAGCTGCATACAAATGAACACAAAAAAACAAAACCCGCTTAGGCAGCTGCATACAAATGAACACAAAAATGTCCCACAAACAAAATCAAAAAGATAGGTCCCGCTTTTCAGATTGCCGATATAAAAAGCAGCCCCATTTATCTGATATCTCTACCGGATTTCTTATCTTTGTGTATATTTAGAGCGCTTTTATCAGGTGATTGAGAAAACGCTAAAAGTGAAGCGGGCAATACTATATATTGGACTGGCATTGTGCGCCATGCAATGCGACCTAGTGAAGGATGATTGCGATCCTTTCCCACAGTACCTCATACAAATAATTTTAGAAAATGTACCCGAATCCGCTTACCCGACGAAGGCAAAGATAGCTGCCGATGATGGCTATCCAGAACCTAAGGCTATGTGGCTTAGCCACAAAACGCAAAGCCCAGAACCCATACCGCCACACAAAGGTCACACCATACGGCAAGGTTATGAGTTTTTGCCTTATTATAACCCAGAATTAACAAAATCCGAACAAGAAGAATTAAAAGCCTGCGTGGGCAAAGAACGGCGGATACAATTCGAGCTCTTTGATAAAAACGACCACTTGCGCTTTAAAAATACCCTTATCGTAAGGGCGACAACCTATGAAGACAAAGAATGTGGGACGCTTTACGAAACCCAAAAACTGGAGCTGGCGGATCAGACTTATCTAGGCGAGCCATTGCGAACCGGGCGGCTGGGCAACTGCTTGGACATATATTTTGACCTGAGCAAAAAATAAATCCGCCTTTGTTTTTGTCGGTATTTTTGAGGCATACCCTTGCTTTTGAAATCAAAACGAAATCATCTCCTTTTTGTACTTGTATACCCTACCCTGTCCCTTGAAATAATCATAGGTGCACCAACTATCAGTTCCCGGTCCCCATCCCCAATTCATATGTATGTAGTTCGTCGTCCCCTCAGCTATATCTCGATAATAGGTATCACGCCCGTCTTCTACCTTTACCTTGCGGTAGTCCGTAATCGACTTGTAGCCATCGGCTACCCATGCATGTCCAGATTCGTATTTCCAAGCCCAACGAATGATAAAATAGACCCCTTTCCGCTTGTATTTTGCGGCTAGGTACACCGGATTGCCCCGGTCGATATCAGCTTTGCATATCTCGTAATTGTAGCTTCTCAAATGGGCGTAATATCCGGCCCCGCTAAAGTAATGGGCGGCTTTATCTGGACTTGTGCGCGATCCGTGCGATCCGTATTTCATATGCACAGCCATGCCGATATCGTGAATAAATGTAGCGACAGCGTTCGGATAATGCGTAGTATCCTGTATCTCACTCCAATCGTAGTATTTATGCGCATCTCGCCGATGGTAGTTGATGATTTGTCCAATGGCGATGGCGGTACAACCCGCAAGGGCTCTTCTTCCATCTATAATTGGGCATTGCCTGTTAAACGGGTCACGTTGTTTCCAATAAGTGGTCAATAAAGGACCCTTTTGCTCTGCCTGGCTGTATCGGCTGACGACGGTTTCCCTGTGATAATGCGGGCTAGATCCACCACC
>JBAJNK010000026.1:0-12431 GCA_036881805.1 Flavobacteriales bacterium | reverse complement strand
TTTGTGATTCGTGACAGTTTGAAAGGGTGAAATTATCCCTTTTGTTTTGCCCCTGTGTGTCGATTTGTTCTCCTTCTCTTTTGTGGGGATTTAAAAAGTTGAACTTATTTTTTTGTATTCGTCCTATTTCAGCAGCTTAAAAAGCGGGTATTTTTGGTGAATGCTCGAAAATGGCGCATTCTTTTGTTTTTGTCCCTGTGGTTTGTTCCGGAAAGCAGGCTTATTGTTCTGCGTGAGTCAGTTTGAAAAGCGGGGTTTTATTTTTTTCGTGCTTGTCCGTGCGAGTGGGACAGACCCACTGACTTTTGTTCCATCTTCTGATTCTGTAGATCGGTTTAAAAAGTGGTTTTTCCGTTTGACAGTTTAAAAAGGGGGGATTATTTTTTTGTTTTGTCCCTGTATGATGGCTTAAAAAAGGAGTATTTTTTGGTGTTTGTCTGTGCTTTGTGTCGATTTGGTAAGATGCGCCTATTTTTTATTCTCGTTTGGCCGCTTAAACAGCGGGGTTTATCGCTCATCCCTGTGGCGCGGTTTGAAAGGGGTGCGCTTTTTTTGGCTTTTGTCCTTGTGTGACATCCGACCGCTCCAGTCTTATTTTTTGGCTTTTGTTTTGTGTGGGACGGTCTGAGCGGGGCATCTTACTTTTGGGGTCGGGCTGAAAAGAGACTTGTTTCTCGTATTCACCTATGTGCAGCGATTTATGGCGTTTTGAAAAAAGGATATTCCGTGTCTCTGTGATCAGTCCTGCTGATTTTTATTACTTATTCGTCCCTGTGCGTCAATTTGAATAAGGGGCTTGTTTTTTTGTCTTTGCTGTGTGTCGGTTTGAAAAGCGGTTCTTATTTTTTGTCCCTATGTGTCGATTTGGAAGGGGCACGTATTCGTCTGTACTCGAGGGGTTTAAAAAGGAAGGGGTATTTTTTGCTTCTATCTGTGGTTTGAAAAGGGATGTTTTTTTGGTTTTTGTTCTTTTGGGTGGGTTTGAAAAGCGGGCTTTTTCCCTTCCCTAGCGAGCTGCGCTGGCTTTTGTTGCCTATTTGTCTCTGAGTAACGGTTTGAAAAGTGCAATTACTCTCCCATTCTGGTCTGATGGTCTGAAGAGGGGGTGACTTTTTGCTTCTGTGCGGTGTTCCAATTGCAGAATTCCAATCACGAGGGCAATCCAATAGGGAGCGTCTAAAAAAGCGGGGTTTTTGATTTTGCGCTGTAAGACCCCTGAAAAAAGGCCTATTTTTTGTGCTCGTGCTGTGTGCGGTAGTTTGAAGAGCATCTCGTTCGTACGAGAAGGAGTGTGAAATGAACAAATGGAATGACGGGGACGGTGAAAGCTACTGAAAGGGCGGCTAGACATCTGATGGAAAAGCCCGTTTATATAGGCAGGCCTGAAATGAGACAAAAAGTGTCTAAACGCCTTTTAGTCCCTCTTAATCCAGGTGTTTTGTCCCCCATCCTACCGTGTAATCCAATTGAAACCGATGCCTTTTCTCAGCGTGGAGCTGATGGGGCTCGAACCCACGACCTCTTGACTGCCAGTCAAACGCTCTAGCCAGCTGAGCTACAGCCCCAATGGGTGCAAAATTAAATGTTTTTTTAAAATTGCAAGCGCTATAATGTCATCTCCGCTCGTAGATTTAGGCCTCGGCTTTGGAAAAGCTGGGTTTCGCCTCAGGGGATTAAGTGTAAAATTGCGGATTCGATAGGGTTCACAGCAGGGGCAATTGCTTATTTTTCAAATCCTTAGTAGCGCTACTCCCATTTTTTACCCGTTTATCTCTTTGTTTTTCACCCCTAGCGGCTGTTTTGGCTTGCTTACACTTGCGATTAATAAAAATTCCGAATTTTGCCAAAAACAAAGCCTTGGCCCTCACAAAAATACCGCTTAAGGAAATCAATCGCCTCGCCATACCCGCCATCTTCGCCGGAATTGTGGACCCACTGATCGCCTTGACCGATGCGGCTGTGGCGGGGAATTTACAACAAAACGGTGCACGAGCTTTGGCTGCGGTAGGGGTTGTGGGGTCTTTTCTATCGGCTTTGATTTGGATTTTGGCACAGACCCGAGCCGCCACTTCAACCCTGGTTTCCCAATATTTAGGCTCGGGGAGGCTTACGCGAGTACAAGGGCTACTCCCGCAGGTTTTCCTGTTTAATTTTTTGCTCAGCCTGCTGATTTCTATCGCTTTGCTCCCTTTTTCCTCGCTGATCTTTAAAACTTTTTTTCAGGTACAAGGGCTTACGCTAAGCTATTGCCTCAGCTATTTCCGCATTCGGATTTGGGGTTTTCCACTGACGCTTGTCACCTTTGCGATTTTTGGGGTTTTCCGCGGGCTGCAAAATACCTCGTGGGCCATGCAGATCAGTCTGATCGGCGGCTTGCTCAACGCGGGTTTGGATTGGCTCTTTGCCTATGGATTGCATTGGGGTGTGCCGGGTGTGGCCTACGCCAGTCTGTGTGCCCAGCTCGTCATGTTTGGGCTGGCAGGCGTCTATTTTTTTAGCAAGACGAGTGGTTACCTGTTGCTGCGTGGGAAATTGCACCCCGAATTTAAACCCTGGCTTGCGATCAGCTTTAACCTTTTTATTCGAACGGCGGCCTTGGAAATCGCTATTGTGTTGGCCAACCGCTTTGCGGCTTCTTATGGAACGGCAGCCTTAGCGGCGCAATCCATTTTAATGAACCTCTGGTTGTTTTCCGCTTTTTTTATAGATGGCTATGCCGCTGCTGGAAATGCAATTGCTGGAAAGCTGCTCGGCGGCAGGGATTATCGGAAACTCTGGCTTTTGGGGATTGACCTCGGTAAGTATAGCGCAGGGGTTGCCCTGGCTTTGGCCTTGTGCTATGCGATAGGCTATTATCCCATCGGTCGAATTTTCACAGGTGAAACCCTTGTTTTGGAGAGGTTTTACCGAGTGTTTTGGCTGGTCATTCTCATGCAGCCCCTCAATGCACTGGCTTTTACGTTTGATGAGATATACAAGGGCTTGGGAAAAGCTGTATTTTTGAGAAACCTATTGCTCGCCGCTACTTTTTTGGGTTTTATTCCAACGCTTTACCTCACCGATTACCTGGGCTGGGGGCTGTATGCCGTCTGGATCGCTTTTTCCATTTGGATGCTCGTCCGCATGCTGGGGCTATGGTTCAACTTTAAATCGGCTTATTCGCAAAATAAATCATACGCATAATGAAAGATGGAAAGATACACACACAGGTAGAAAAAGGCATCGGACGCCTTTCGCTTTACCACCCCAAGCGCAACGCCATGCCCAAATCGCTGTTGCAAAAACTAGAAACCGCCATTCAGCAGCTCGGTGCTGATGAAGCGGTTAAAGTCATCGTCTTGCAAAGCGAGGGTACCCGTGCCTTTTGTGCTGGGGCTTCTCTCGATGAATTGCGCAGCATACGTGATTTCGATGCCGCCAAAGCCTTTTTCATGGGTTTTGCCCGCGTGATCCATGCCATGCGGAGCTGTCCCAAACTCATCATCGGTAGAATACAGGGCAAAGCAGTTGGTGGCGGCGTTGGACTCCTCGCTGCAACCGACTATGCACTGGCTGCGAAATTCGCTTCGGTGCGGTTGAGCGAACTGGCGATCGGGTTGGGTCCTTTTGTCATCGAGCCGGCCATCAGGCGTAAAATTGGCGCGAGCGCTATGGGCGCGATTGCCATCGATGCAGACACCTGGAAACCGGCCACCTGGGCTTTGGAAAAGGGGTTGTATCAGAGCTTGTACCCCAATCTGGATGAACTCGATGAAGCGGTAAATCGATTGGCAAACACCCTTTCAGAAAGGAGCACGGCAGCCATGCGGGCGTTAAAGACGGTGCTTTGGGCAGACACGGCAGACTGGCTCGATACCATGGCACAACGCGCGGCCACCAGCGGTAAACTGCTCTTATCCGACTGTGCCCAGGCAATGCTGCAAAAGGACATATGACACCCAATACACCGGGGCCTGCAGCTGATACATTTTGATCGGTTTGACGCGCTCGTCTCGCTATATAAAGCGAAGGGAGATTTCTTTAGAACTTTATCGTAACTTAGGCGCTGGGAAGGCCTAAATGGTTGCGCAATGCGAAGTGAGTTTGCGATGTTTGCCCTTGGTAGTGTGGCACTGGTAGCGGCAGTCGGTTACTTTTGGCCCGTGTTTTATTGGGTGTACATAATCCTAGGGCCCTTGGTCTTAGTCGGGTTGTACGACATGTTTCAACCCCACCACGCCATTCGCCGTAATTTTCCACTTGTCGGTAGGCTGCGTTACCTGTTGGAATCCATACGGCCAGCCCTGCGTCAATATTTTTTTGAATCGGATACCGATGGCAAGCCATTCAATCGCTTGCAACGGGATTTAATTTACGCTCGGGCCAAAAAGCAACGCGATACGAAGCCTTTCGGCACCCAGTTAAATGTGTATGGCGAAGGCTATGAATGGACGAGTCACTCCATTTACGCCTTAGATGCCGAGGCGATTCCGCACGATCAACGCCTGTGCATAGGCGGACCGATGTGCAAAAAACCCTATAGTGCCAGCTTGCTGAACATCAGTGCCATGAGCTTTGGTTCGCTGAGTGGCCGCGCGGTGGAAGCCATGAATTTGGGCGCCCGTCTCGGGCATTTTTATCAAAATACAGGTGAAGGCGGCTTGACGGATTACCACTTGAAATGCGGGGGTGACCTGGTCTGGCAGATTGGAACTGGCTATTTTGGCTGTCGGGATGAGTCGGGTCGTTTCGATCCGCAGCAGTTTGGCCGCAAAGCAGTTATTCCACAGATTAAAATGATCGAGATCAAGCTCTCCCAGGGGGCTAAACCCGGGCACGGGGGTATCCTGCCCGCCTTGAAAAACACGGGGGAAATCGCTGCCATCCGGGGTGTTGAGCCACATACACAAGTGATCTCACCGCCTTATCACACTGCGTTTAAGGATGCGAGCGGTTTACTGGAATTTGTAAAATTGTTGCGGGATTTAAGCGGCGGAAAGCCTGTGGGATTCAAGTTGTGTATCGGCTCTCAAGAAGAGTTTACACGCATTTGTGAAGCGATGGTACAAACCGATATAACCCCCGACTTCATTACGGTAGATGGCGGTGAGGGCGGTACTGGGGCTGCTCCGCCGGAATTTTCAGACTCCGTGGGGTTTCCCCTTAGGGAAGGCCTGGCTTTTGCCAGTGACACGCTGACGGGGTATGGGTTGCGCGAGCGGATTAAGCTTATCGCTTCGGGCAAAATCGCAACTGGATTTCACCTTTTCAGGGCCTTGGCTCTCGGTGCCGATTTGTGCAACAGTGCGCGGGCTATGATGATGGCTGCGGGCTGCATCCAAACCCTGGAGTGCAACGAGAATACCTGTCCCGTAGGCGTAGCCACACAGGATAAGGAATTGGAAAAGGGGTTGGTCGTAAAGGATAAGAGTGCGCGCGTAGAGGTGTTTCACATGGAAACCTTGCGGAGCTTTGTCGAGCTCATGGCTGGCTGTGGTCTGGCCCATCCAAAAGACATTCAGCGAAAACACGTTTTTCGGCGGGTGAGCATGGATGAAGTCAAACGCTACGATGTGCTCTTTCCCAGCTTGAGAAAAAGGGTACTCTTGGAGCTTGATGCGCCGGATTATCCGATGCAATACAAGGGACTCCAACCGATTAAAGTGGAAAACTGACCGTTCTCCAGCTTTTCATATAAGCGTACAGGCTGCGCTGGGCGCCCTGAATTTTCCTTTTCAATCTCGTATGGGATTGATTGGGGATTTTCGCTCCTTTGGTCAAAGGAGGGATTAAAACGGTAAGCGCTAATCCAAGGTTTCTTCCGCATCTAGATCATCTGGTATCGGGCTATCATGTGGGTTTCCATCGCCTTTATCGTGAGAATCTTTTTTGTTGGATAGAAATTCTACCGAAGAAGCGTGAACCGCTGTGGTGTAGTGCATCGTTCCATCGCTTTCCCATTTTCGGGTCTTTAGGCGACCCTCTACATATACTTTGTCTCCTTTTTGCAGGTGTTTTTCGCAAATTTCAGCCAAGCGGTTTCGCACCACTATGTGGTGCCATTCGGTCTGTGCAATACGCGTCCCGCTCTTATCGGTATAAGAGGCAGAAGTCGCTAAAGGAAAGCGACCCACCGCGTTTTTATCGTCAAAGTAGTGCATTTTTACCGCATCGCCGAGGTTTCCCACTAGGATTACCTTATTGACTGTACCGTTCATACATCACCTTTTCCGACAAAGGTACAGAAATTTAATGGAGTCTCTTTCAAGAAGGTTTCAACGGGTTTGGGAACGGCATAGACTCCTGTTTTTTTCGCCGGAATGGATAGGGCTGTAAAATAAGTCTGAAGTCTTTTGTATGTATTCGGTCCGCAGTCGATAGACCAGAATTTGATGTGTAAATTTTGGTGGGTCAGCTTGTGTAGGGTTTGGCTGAGGAGTCTTATGTTTTCTACTTGTAAGGTGTCCTTCAGCTGTTGTCTTACCTGAGGCGTTTTGCGCTCAACTAAGGGAAGCGTGTACAGCTTAGCCCATATATCTCTTTGGTTTCGTTGCAGCATGAGCAATTGATCGCCATATCCAATCAAAAGGAAATTAAAATACCGACTGCTGCTCTTTTTCTTTTCCGCTTTGAACGGATAGGCGGCTACTCGGTTTTCTCGAAGCGCCAGGCACTTATCCCGTATCGGGCATTGTTCGCAATTGGGATTTTTCGGGGTGCAGATTAGCGCACCGAGCTCCATCAAGCCTTGATTGAAATCGCCCGGGTTTTTCTCATCTATGAGCTCGCCCAATCGGTCTTTGAAATGATAATATGCGCGATTGGAAGGTACGGATATGTCGATTCGGAAGTAACGGGAGATGACGCGATATACATTGCCATCTATGACCGGTACGGGCTCATCAAAGCAAATGGAAGCAATTGCAGCAGCTATGTATTTTCCAACCCCCTTTAATTTGATCAGTTCCCCATAGGTGTTGGGAAAATTTCCCCGATTCTCTGCTACTAAGTACCGGGCTGTAAAATGCATATTTCTAGCCCGGTTATAATATCCCAGCCCTTGCCATAGCTTCAGGATTTCCGATTCTTTTCCAGCGGCTAAGTCTTTGATCGTTTTATATTTATTTATTATATTTGTGTAGTAGTCCAACCCCTGAGCCACGCGGGTTTGTTGTAAAATAATCTCGGAAAGCCACGTTTTGTAAGGGGTTGGATTCTCCCGCCAGGGCAGTGTTCTTTTATTTTTTGAATACCATTGTATAATTTTGTCTGAAAATGAGTTCACGCTATCGAGGGGGTATAAGGTGAGATGCAAGCCACTGTAGAAACAAATATATAAAATGAGATGACAAAAGCAGAAATCGCAGCTAATATAGCTGACAAGACGGGTTTGGAAAGGGTAGAGGTTCAGTCGGTTCTCGACTGCTTTATGAAGGAGGTAAAAAGGTCTATGGCAAATGGAAACAATGTATATTTAAGGGGGTTTGGGAGCTTTGTTGTAAAGATGAGAGAAAAGAAAACCGGGCGAAATATCTCCGAGAATACTTCCATTGTAATTCCCGCTCATCATATTCCTTACTTTAAGCCCTGTAAGTCATTTATCGATGAGATCAGGGCGCGCGTTCCGGTTGTGTAATGCATGTGACTCCGCCCTGCGATTGGATTTTAATTCCTACATTTGCGAAAATTTCGTTTTAACTGGAAAATACTTCAACTGCTATGCCAAGTGGTAAGAAGCGGAAAAGGCATAAGGTAGCCACGCACAAAAGAAAGAAGAAAAGGAGGCAAAATCGACACAAGAAGAAAAAATAAGCTCGGTTTAAGCAGATATTATTCAGCACCTTGGGTTTTCGTGGGGTACTGTTCTTTGTTCTCGGTTTTACAAAGAGATTTATGTGAAGAAAGAGATCGTTATAGATGCCGAAGAAAAACCCATACGCTTTGCGCTGCTCGAGGACAAAAAGCTGGTCGAGCTGCATGAGCAAGCCGGCGAGAGCAAGTTATCGGTAGGCGATATTTACTTGGCCAAGGTAAAGAAAACGGCACCTGGGTTAAATGCGGCCTTTGTAGATTTGGATTGTGAAAAAGATGCTTTTCTGCACTATCACGATTTGGGTCCTCAGGTTCAATCCTCGCTCAAGTACACGCGTGAGGTGAGCAAGAATAAATATCGAAGCAGCGATTTGCAGCGGTTTTCTATGGAACCCGATATTCCCAAAGCGGGTGCTGTCGGTGATGTGTTGCAACCGGGGCAAAAAATTCTGGTTCAAGTTGAGAAGGAACCCATATCTACCAAAGGGCCTCGCATAAGCGCTGAGATTTCTATCGCTGGACGCTATTTGGTATTGGTACCTTTTTCAGCGCGGGTTTCCATATCCCAAAAAATCGAAGATAAGCATGAACGGGATAGGCTTAAGCGTTTGATCAACAGCATTAAGCCCAAAGGCTTTGGCGTGATTATTCGCACGGTAGCACAAGGGAAAAAGGTGGCTGAACTAGATGGTGATTTAAACTATCTGATGAAGCGTTGGCGCACAGCCTACAAGCAGATTAGAGGCAGTGACAAACTCCCGACGCGCATCCTGTCTGAAATCAATAAGGCTTCCCTAATCCTTCGCGACATTTTTAGCGATGAGTTTACCAATATCGTGTGTAACGAAGCCGGCTTAGCTGAAGAGATACGCGATTACTTACAACTGATCGCCCCAGATGCGGTTAAACTGGTCACATACCATCGCTCACAGCTGCCTGTTTTTGAAAAGTATGGTGTCGATAAGCAGATCAAGCAGGCTTTTGGGCGTACGGTTTCCATGTCTAAAGGTGCTTATTTGGTCATCGAGACCACAGAAGCCATGCACGTAATCGATGTGAACAGCGGGAGCCGAACCGGCCCCAAAGAATCGCAAGAGGAAAATTCATTACAGGTCAACTTGTTGGCGGCGACGGAAATTGCGCGCCAACTCCGCCTGCGCGATATGGGCGGTATTGTAGTGGTCGATTTTATCGATATGAAACAAGCCGATCACCGCAAGAAGCTGTTTGATCGTTTGCAAGAATCGATGGAGGGGGATCGCGCAAAGCACAAAATACTGCCGCCCAGCAAGTTTGGCCTCATTCAAATTACACGTCAGCGCGTGCGCCCAGCCGTAGACATCAAAACCCGAGAACCCAATCCCTCAAATGGAGGAGCCGCCGAAATAGAGCCGCCGATCGTTTTGATCGATAAAATTGAATCGCTCTTAGCAGATTTGATCCAATCTAAGCGATTCGAGTCTTTGACGCTTCACGTGCACCCCTTTGTAGCCGCTTATTTGCGTCAGGGGATTCCGTCCGTTCGTCAGCGCTGGTGGCTTACCTATAAAAAATGGGTGAAGATCGTCCCCCGAAATGCCTTTCAATATCTGGAGTACAAATTTTACAGTGCCAAACAGGCCTTAGATCCGAAGCGATTCGCCGCAAGAACAGATGGTGAAACCCCAACTGAAAATCCCATCGCCCATTGAGATGCCCGCAAGCTATCGCAGAAATCGGGTCTTTGTCGGTGCGCTTTTCAATGCCTTAGCTGTTTTGCTTTTTTCTCGGCCTTTACATTTCTTTCGATTTTGTGTCCCGGACGGGACCAACGGGGATTTTCTTTGCTCGTTGGGCAGTTCTCCATTTGGGTGACCGGCTCGGGTTTCGGATGTTTTTCAAAGGGCAATTGGGGGACGAGGCCTAAGCTTTCAAACAGTTTCATATCCGCGCTCACATCCGGATTGGGCGTGGTGAGCAGTTTGTCTCCGGCAAAGATGGAGTTGGCGCCGGCCAAGAAGCACAAGGCTTGTCCTTCGGGTGACATATGGTTTCGCCCGGCGGAGAGGCGAACCTGCGTTTTGGGCATGGTGATACGCGTGGCAGCTACCATGCGCACCATCTCCCATATTTCAACCGGTTTTTGCGATTCGAGCGGCGTGCCCTTCACCGCTACCAAAGCATTGATGGGGACGGATTCGGGATGGGGATTCAGGGTGGAAAGGGCGACTAGCATGCCGGCGCGGTCTGCTATCGATTCGCCCATGCCGATAATACCGCCAGCGCATACGGTTACATTGGTTTTTCGTACGTTTTCAATCGTTTTTAAGCGGTCTGCATAGGCTCTGGTGGAAATGACTTGTTTATAGTAGTCTTCAGAGCTGTCCAAATTGTGGTTGTATGCGTATAAGCCGGCTTCGGCCAACCGCTTGGCCTGGCTTTCGGTGAGCATGCCTAGGGTACAACACACTTCTATGTCCAAGTCGTTTAGGGTGCGCACCATTTCCAAAACCCGATCGAATTCTTCGCCGTCTTTTACGTTGCGCCAGGCAGCGCCCATACAAATGCGCGATGCGCCGGAAGCTTTGGCGCGCAGTGCGCGCGCTTTGACCTGGTTGACGGTCAGCAGCTCGTTTTTTTCGATGTCGATGTGGTACCGGGCTGCCTGTGGGCAATAGCCGCAGTCTTCGGGGCAACCGCCGGTCTTTATGCTGACCAGCGTACTGATCTGCACTTTGTTGGGGTCGTGGTGCATGCGATGCGTGCTAGCCGCTTCGTAAAGCAGATTCAGTAAGGGCTTTTGGTATAGCGTTACAATTTCGTCTCTCGTCCAATCGTGTCGCATCGCTGTCTGCGTTTGAGGTATCAAAATAAGGGAATTTTTTACAATTGGTAAAACCTTTTTCCTCAGGCTCTCGATACGAGTAAGCTGATGGCATTGCCGCCAAACCCCATGGCATTGACCAGGATATTTCGAATGCTTTTGGGCTCTTTTTGTGCTGGCCGGTAAGGGATTTGAAACACCCGTTGTTCGTGTAGCATGGCGATAGCGGTTTCCAAATTGAAGAGCCCCGATGCGGCCAAGCCATGCCCGATTTTCCATTTGTTGTTGGCCAAGAAGGGTATGTCGCATCCAAAAAGTCGTTGGATGGCCTGATATTCAGCTCGGTCACCGGCCACCGTGCCGGGCGCATGTGTCGCAATCGCATCGACTTCGCCGATGGGGTATGTGCCGATAGCCCTTTTCATCGACTGAAAGAGGGCTTCCCCATTTTGAGTAACCGATGCAGCGTGCTGGATGCCTTCTGTAGCCCAGCCCAATCCGCTTAGCCAGGCCAGCGGTTTTTGGGTGGGTTTGATCTCTAAGGCCGCCAGGCAAGCGCCTTCACCCAGAACCATAGCATTTGCCCTTTTGGTGAGATGTAAAGCCTGACAGGGGTATGGGCCTTTTCCCCCAGCGTAGATTCGGAGGGCTTGCATCTGTGCCAGGGTAAAGGGCGTGAGCGGCGCCTCGGCGGCGCCGGCGATAAACTTTTTGCCCAGCCCCGCCTGCAACCAGGCGATTGCGTTGGCGATGGCGTGCAAACCCGTGGCACAGGTGATGGAGTGACTGAAATGAGGCCCCTGCACCTGCAGATCTTGGGCGACCCAGCTGCTGAGATTGCCCAGTGTCGTAGTGGGAGAGGCTTGGCTACTCAGTTTTTTTTGGGTTAAAAACGAATGGTAATATCCTTCGAAAAGCGCCGTGGCACCCCGAGAAGAGCCCAGGTTTATACCGATTTCTTCGCCTTTGTGCCAAGGTGTTTTGTCCCATAGTTTTCTCGCGCAGCCAATTGAGAGCAGTACGCTGCGGTCTAGGGATTGGTAACGTTTGTCTGCGTCACGGATGCCTTGGATTTTCGGTTCCAAATCTCGGTCTAGGCGACCGACCCAGGTTTTCTCTTCCCCAATCTCGGATAGGTAGTGTCGGTCGTCGGCTAACCTTCGGGTCGAGGTCGGGCCCGACTCCCCGATGGGAGATAGGCTGTGCAGGGCGCTTAGGGCTATCGGATTTTTAATGGCGCATTTTTTTGCAAAGCTAAGCTGAAAAAGAGAAAAGCCCTATTTTCTCGGTGTTTGTCCGCGCGAGTCGATTTGAAAGCGGCTTTTTTGTTTTGTCCTTATGGGGACGGTTTGGAAAAGGGGCGTATTTTTTTGTTCCTGTGGAGCGATCTGAAGACCGGGCTTGTATAATCCGAAAAACGAATCGTCCTTTTTTGGGTTTTGATTTCCAGCCATCAAATCAGCTTTTTCAAATCATTAAAGTATGAAATGAATGGATGTAATATCACACGATTAGCTTTCATATTTTAACAGGACATTAGCGTTTCTCCTTAACATATATTTGATAGCAAAACAAAGAACAATTGCACTGTACTGTATATGATTCCTGTAACGTATTTGTGTTATTTAGACTTGGTTTAAATTTAGCCGGCCTACTAAAAAAACTGTCCCGCTTATTTAAGGCTTAAACAATGATTTTACACCGCTTAAAAGGTGTTCGATAAGGCTTTTTTTCCATACCACAAGCCCTAATGAAGCGACCAAAGCAATGCAAATCCAAATGGATAACCCTGATCGCTTGACGTCTTTGTGAACAGCCTTGCTCTCTTGTTGTTTTT
>JBAJNK010000025.1:0-22865 GCA_036881805.1 Flavobacteriales bacterium | reverse complement strand
ATCGTCCAGGCTGAATTTTATATCGGGGGTACCCTTATCAAAAGGAATTCTCTCTCCATATCCCAACTCGAGATCGGCATATTCTATCTCGGTTAAAAAGCCTTCCGATATAAATAGGATATCTTCCGGTAGAAACAAGGATTCAAATTCATCTCGTATTTTTTCCTCTTCATGCGCATAGGCTTCGTCATTTTCAAAAAAATGCAAAGGCATCACTTCGATCAGATGACTTTGGGTACTCATTCGATATTCATATCGAATTTGGATTTGTGGAAACTTGGCGTGTAGTTCCCGCAATTTCTCTGCTATAAACTCCCTTGCTGTCATAACTGAAACTTCTGTATTAAATACCTTTTAATCTCTCTCGCTTTGCGCAAAGCCGTCTCGCTTTTTCCTCTATCGATTTCTATATTTCGGTAGTCCGATTCTTTCCTACGGTGTTTTAAATCCTTAAATTTGTCAATAAAGCGATTTTTTTCTTTGCGTGTCACTAATTTTTTTACTATGTGATCCCTAACATATAGATGAGATCCTCCCTGAGCGTTTTGGCTTTCCCTGTCTTGTCTTTTATAACTTATACGTAAGGCGCTTTTTAGGGTATATTTCATCAACTGAAAACAGCTGTAATAAGAACAGTGCACAGCAGGGGCGTGCAGGGATTCTCTGATCAGGAGTTCGGCGGCTGCTTCATTGAGTTCGGATTTTTCTCTGATCCTATCCATGTAAATGTGGGGACAAAGGTACATTTTTTTTGAATACTTGTCAATCTAGCATGTAAAACATGTCGAGCCGACGGTGAAAATCTATGGTTTTGAATTCAGTGCGCCTTTTTTCTGCCAGGAGTATCTATGGTAGGCGTTTTCCAAGGTTTGAAAAGCGGGGTATTTTATTGTTTGACATTTTGTACGGGTTTGAAAAGCAGGCTTGTTTTTTTGCATTTGTCCTTTTATGACAGCTTGGAAAAGTCGGTCTTATTTTGTTTGCTTGTGGGTAATGGTTTGAAAAAGCGATTCCTACCGCTGCCGGTGTTTGTCTCTGCGGGACGGTCTGAAAACCCAGCATTGCGCTATTTATACCTATCTCGTTTGACAGTTTAAAAACGGGATTTATTTTTCCGTATTTGTCCTACGTGGCAGTTTGAAAAGGTTTTTTATTTGAGGCTGCGACAGCTTTGTCGTTCATTTATTTCAGGCGTTGAGTCCTGCTGATTTTTGTTACTACTAACCCCTGTGCATCAGTTTGAAAAGCGATTCTTATTTTTTATTTCCGATTGGCGGCTTAAAAAGAGGTGCTCATTTTTCGGCGCTTGTCCTGTGTGACAGTTTGAAAGGGGCTTATTGCCGCTTTTTTTATAAGTGCTGTAACTGTGCGGTCTTTGTAGCGATCACATCCTTATTTTTTGTATCGCAGTCTGAAAAGGGAGGCTTCTCCCTATAGGTCGGTTTGGTAAGCGGGTATTTTTTGGTGTTTGTCCTTTATGTCGGTTTAAAAACGGGATTTATTTTTCGTCCCTATGGGTTTTGAAAAGGAGAATCATTTTCCCGTGTGCCAGTAAGAAATGGGGCTTATTTTGTTCCTGTGGTCTGGCCGGTTTTACCGGTCTAAGCCTTTATCCAAAATGGCTGTATCCGGGTACCGCCCCATGAGTCGTGCGAGAGACACAAGGCCTGTACACCGGTTGTATGTGTCGCTTATATGTGTACGGCCTTGCCATATGCATGAGCTGTCGCTTCCATAAGGGCTTCGGAAAGGGTGGGGTGGGGGTGTACCGCTTTGCAGATTTCCTGTCCGGTCGTCTCCAACTTTCGGGCGGCTACCGCTTCGGCAATCAGTTCGGTCACCCCTTCTCCAATCATGTGGCAGCCCAGCCACTCGCCGTATTTCTCATCGTAGATCACCTTTACAAAACCTTCGGTAGCACCGTTAGCCGTGGCTTTTCCAGAGGCGGAGAACGGGAATTTGCCCACTCGTATGCCATAGCCCTTGGTACGGGCTTGGTCTTCGGTAAGCCCTACGGAAGCGATTTGGGGTGTGCAATAGGTACAACCGGGTATATTGCCGTAATCCAGCGGAGCTGGACTTTTTCCGGCTATTTTTTCTACGCAGAGAATTCCTTCGGCTGAGGCCACATGTGCTAAGGCAGGTCCGGGTATCACATCGCCGATGGCGTAGTAGCCCGCTGCGGTTGTTTCGTAAAAGTCGTTTACGACGATTTTACCGTCCTGGGTTTGGATGTCGGACGCTGCCAGTCCTATATTTTCTATATTGGATGTAAAGCCAACGGCGGACAGCACGATATCGGCTTCCAGTTCGCTTTCACCTTTGGGGGTTTTTAGCTTTGCCTCAATCCGGCGGCCTCGGGTGTTCACCTCGATTACCGTTGAATCCGTCATAACTGCGATGCCTTGCTTCTTAAAGCTGCGCGCCAGCTGCTCAGAGATGTCTGCATCCTCTACGGGGACCAAACGATCTAGGTATTCGACTAGGGTGACGCTTGTGCCCATGGCATTGTAAAAATAAGCGAACTCCACACCGAGGGCGCCAGCGCCTACTACGATTGCGCTTTTGGGCTGCGTTTGCAAGGCGAGTGCCTGGCGGTAGCCGATTATTTTTTTGCCGTCTTGTTTTAGGTTGGGGAGCTCCCGTGTGCGCGCACCGGTGGCGATGACGATGTGTTGGGCGGTATAATCTGTCGCTTTTCCCGCTTTGTCCGTAACGGTTATGGCTTTGTTCCCTTTCAGCTGGGCAGTTCCATAGATGACTTGGACCCGGTTTTTTTTCATTAAAAAGTCGACCCCGCTGCTCATCTTATCAGCTATATTGCGACTCCTTTTGAGGACTTTGGCGAAATCCGCATTGCGTGTTTCCACCTTTAGACCATAGTCTTCGGCGTGTTGCAAATATTGAAAGACGGATGCGCTCTTTAACAAGGCCTTTGTGGGAATGCAACCCCAATTTAGGCAGACACCGCCCAAGCTTTCCCTTTCCACCACTGCGGTTTTGAGCCCCAGCTGGGAAGCGCGGATAGCGGCTACATATCCCCCCGGGCCGCTTCCTATTACCATGATATCGTAGTCCATCGATCGAGTTGTATTTTAGATTGCTGTGCGAATTTAGCGAGTTGCGAGATAATCCCCATGTCGTAAGGCATTTAGCCCTCCAGGGAAACGTGTCCCCAGTTTTCGCCCTTTTTAATGCGGTAGAGTTGCATTTCCGAGATGCCGAATTGTTTGGCAATCATTTTCAAACGGGTTTTTCGGTTGGGATCGAAGATACGCCGCTTTAAATATTTTACGCGGGTTTCAGTTAACTTTTTCCCCGCATAGGGTTTGCGATTCTTATTTTTGGCTTTTCCCAGTATGACATTTGGGTTGCGTTCGTGGTGTCGGACCAATTCACCTTTGGACACCCATTTCAAATTGGAACAACGGTTGTTCGACTTGTCGTAATCGATATGGATTATAAATTTTTGCTCCGATTTGGGTTTGGGTAAAAAATACTCGGCCACGAGTTGGTGCAGGTACCGGCTCTGGTGCAGTAGTTTGTCCCGTTTGTCTCGTAACCATACCCGATACTTGAAAACGGGATACCCCTCGGCCAAACAGCCCTTTAAAAGCCTGCCCTTTTCCAGATTGCTTTTAAAGCTCATCAAGCGGCCAAAATTGGAGATGGCATACCGGAATTTTAAATGGCGCTTCAAGCCGATCTCTCTCCATTCTTCTCCGGGGAAGAATCGTATCATATTTTTTCTACAAAGATAAAAATATCGGGCGATAAATCCATGTCGCTCGACCCAAATGAAAATCTGGGTACGTGCGTTGAAAAGGGAAAAACGCAAGGTCACTTCTAAGGGATTCAAAACTGAAAAACAAGCGGATTGGGCCTGTGTATGGCAAACCGATCGAGTCGCAAATGCGGTGTGGTGGGTGCGGCTAAAAAAATTTCGGGTTTGCGGGATCGAGCCGGTATTCAACAGGGTTGCGCCTTCAAAGCGCTTAGAGGCGTATCGCATGGAAAATGGTGGGGCTATTTTACAACGCATCTCAGTATATGGATTTTATCTTCCGTCTCCAGCCACTCTGCAGCGGCTCGGCTTTCTGAGGTGATGCCGCCGCCGGCAAAATAGCGAATGCCATTGGCATAGATCTCGGCGCAGCGCAGGTTGACGTACAATTGGGTTTTACCCGGTCTGTGTAAACCCAAGAATCCGGTATAAAAATGGCGTTCATACTTTTCGTTCTCTCGGATAAATGTTTTGGCTTCGCGCACCGGCAGGCCGCAAACCGCTGGTGTGGGGTGCAAGCTTTGGGTTACCGCTTCTATTTTGTCTTCGTCGATGCGGGCGCTTAGTTGGGTTTTCAAGTGGCATAGGTGTCCGGCTCGGATGGTGTGCATCGGCCCCAGCTGTACCATTTCGGAAAATGTCCGGAGTCTGGCCAAAATGTAATCCGCCACCAGTTGTTGCTCCATTAGTTCCTTCCGATTCCAGGTAGATGCCCGGGTGTGCATTCGGGTACCAGCCAGCGCCACAGTGGTCAACACCCCTTGCGCCCAGGCGACCAAAAGCTCGGGTGTGGCCCCCAGCCAATAGCCGGTGTCTCGGTGGTACCAGAGGTAGACCATCGCATCGGGATAGGCGTCACAAAGCTTTTGAAAAGCCCGAAAGGGATTGATTTTCTGCGCTTGGAATGCGTATCTCGAAAAGACCACTTTTTTTAACCGACCTTTCTTTTGTCGTGCGATCAAATCGCTTAGGACGGCTTTGTATCCGCGTTCGTCCAACGAAGCCTCGGGCCCCTTAAAATGTCGCTGTGGATCGGGCAAGCTGCAATCCGCTTGGCGGTCGACTGCTACAGCCCTTTTATATGAGAATTCGTGTGGATTTCCCCCCCAAAAGTCGTGGAATACAAAGGTGTTCTCACCCCGGTATTCCGGTGTGATGCAGTAGGCCTGTGCCGCTCCGGGCAAACGGTAAAAGGCGAACGGTTTGACCGCGTTCATTTTTAGCGCGCTATTTTTCAATGGGCAGGATGATATTGGTCATTTTAATTCGACTGATCAGCCTTTTGCTCTCGTCGCGAACTGTGATCTCGATTAGATGTGTCGTTCGCCCTTTGTGAATGAAACAAGCCTTTCCAATCACATAGCCTGTGCGCAGGCTGTGGATGTGGTTGGCGGCAATCTCGATTCCCATGACACGGTATTGCGCTGTATCCACGCTTATCGCAGAGAGCGAGCTGCCCAAGGTCTCGCCCAGCGCTACTGTGGCACCGCCGTGCAACAACCCCATAGGCTGGTGTACACGGGGTGTTACCGGCATTTTGGCAAGCAGATCAGTGCCGTCAAAATGGGTGTATGCTATCGCCAGTGTATCCAATAAGCCGTGCTTTTGGGCGCGCCTCAGTTTTTCTAAAATCGCTTTGTCGTGTCCCATTTTGCCTCTTCCCCGCTGCTAAGTTATGAAAGCTGTGGATTTGCTTATCTTTGCCGTACAAAACCCGGAATGATGCGTACCAAATATGCCAAGTTGGCCATCGCCTTTGTCTCGCTGGCGCTCTCGGCTTATCTATTTGCCGATCGGCAAACCGGAAATGGCGTATCAGTCCTTTTGTTCGCGCTGGTCGTTTTGTTTTTTTACTTTAGAAATGAGTTTGTGTTACTCGCATTTTTTAAGATGCGAAAGCAAGACATGGAAGCCGCAAAAAAGTGGTTGGATCGGATCAAACGCCCAAAAGCTGCCCTGATCAAAAGCCAACAGGCGTATTATTACTTCTTACATGGAATTATCGAATCGCAGCGCAACCTGACCCAATCGGAAAATCTATTTAAAAAAGCTTTACAAATCGGGCTCTTTATGGATCACGACAAGGCCATGGCCAAACTAAACCTAGCCGGTGCGGCTATGACGAAAGGGCGAAAGCGCGAAGCGCAATGGCTGTTGAAGGAAGCCCAGCAACTCGATAAGAGAAGCTTGTTGACCGAGCAGATCAAAATGGTGAAAGGGCAGTTGAAAAAAGCCCATATGGGCAGAAATCCGAACGCCATGCGGATGCAGCGAAATCGGGGCAGGGGTTTTTAAAGCGGCTACAGCTGTAATAACCCATTCTTTGGTGTCTTCGTCCACTTGTGTTGTGGTAACGCTGGCATCTCATTTATTTTTTCTTTCTCAAATCACCACATCGCAACGGATTGGGTAGCGTTGTTTCGCAATGTATTTTACTATACCCCTTTCGGCTTTCCCATTTGGATGTCAGGAAGCGGTCTGGAAAAGGATATGGGTATATTTTTTATATTTATTCACCAAATAAAGCGGCGATACGGTTTTAATTTAGTGGTAGAATTCATGCTGGTAAAGGTTTATGGCGGTTTGGTTTTTGGCATAGAAGCCCTATCGGTAACCGTCGAAGTCAATATCGACAAAGGTGCTGGCTATTTCCTCGTGGGGTTGCCGGATAACGCCATTAAGGAGAGTTTCCATCGCATTCACGCTGCCTTGGTCAATCTCGGTTACCGATTTCCCAGACAGCAGATCACCATCAACATGGCACCGGCTGGTAGGCGAAAAGAAGGTTCTGCCTACGACCTCGCGTTGGCCATTGGAATTTTGGCTGCGTCGGGGCAAATTCCCCCGGGCGAAATCGGGGCCTATTTCATTATGGGCGAGCTCTCTTTGGATGGGGGTTTACAACCGATTAAGGGGGCATTGCCCCTGGCCATTCAGGCTCGAAAAGCGGGTTTTAAAGGCTTTATCTTACCGGCGCAAAACGCACGGGAAGCGGCTGTAGTAGACGATTTAGCGGTCTACGGCATCGAAAACCTGTCGGCGGCTATCGATTTTTTCAAAGGCGAAAAAAAACCGACTCCGCTCGTCGTGGATATGCGCGCAGCGTTTTACGGGTACCGAGACGAGAACGAACTGGACTTTTCAGATGTCCGGGGGCAGGAGAACATCAAACGCTGCATGGAAATCGCTGCTGCAGGTGGGCACAACGTTATTTTGGTCGGCCCGCCGGGGGCTGGAAAGACCATGTTGGCCAAGCGCTTACCGTCCATCCTACCACCGATGACCTTGCGGGAATCGCTGGAGACGACCAAGATTCACAGTGTTTCGGGTCGGTTAAGAGAAAACACGGGTCTGTTGACGAAACGGCCCTTTCGTTCACCCCATCACACCGTTTCGGATGTCGCTTTGGTAGGCGGTGGTACGTATCCACAACCGGGTGAGATTTCCCTAGCCCACAATGGGGTTTTGTTTCTCGATGAATTACCCGAGTTCAAGCGAAGTGTCTTGGAAGTGATGCGCCAGCCCTTGGAAGACCGCGAGGTGACGATTTCCCGAGCCAAGTTCACCGTTACCTATCCCGCCAGTTTTATGCTGGTCGCCTCCATGAATCCCAGCCCTTCGGGCTACTTCAATGATGCAGAAGCGCCGCGGACCTGTTCCCCGGAAGAGATGAGGCGGTACCTGAGTAAAATATCAGGCCCGCTGCTAGACCGCATCGATATTCATATCGAAGTGATGCCGGTTCGGTTTGAACGACTGAGTGGCGATCGGAAAGGCGAACCCAGTGTCGTCATCCGCCGGCGGGTGGTCGCTGCCCGAAAAATCCAGTGGAATCGATTTACGGGTTGTGAAAACCAACACTACAACGCACAAATGCAGCGCAAGCAAATCGAAAGGTTTTGCGATTTGGACAAAGCGAGTTTAGATTTGTTACAAACCGCTATGCAACGGCTTGCGCTCTCAGCCCGTGCTTACGACAGAATACTGAAAGTGTCTCGCACCATAGCCGACCTAGACGGAGCTGAACACATCCAATCCCACCACATATCGGAAGCCATTCAGTATCGCAGCTTAGATCGAGAAGCTTGGTTGTGCTGATTTCTTACCTTTGTGGAAAACCCTTACACAATCAAAACAAGCACTTAGGATATGCCCATCGCATCGGGCAAAATCGCATAAAAACCGTGAAATCGAACGATAAAGATCTGAGTTAAACCCACGATGAGACCCAGCGCTTCAAAAATATCGGAATACGCCATACGGGGCATTTTCAATTATCCATTGGTTATCTTAGATGCACTTATCGGGAGCACTTCCCTTGCGATTTATATCCAAATCGCATTTGGCAAGGCGAATGGCGATGGTATTTTCTATTTGGTCAACGTCGCGGTGGCCTGTGCCTTTGGGTTGCCTTTCCTCTTTGCGCTCAGCTTATGGGGCAAGCGCATTCGAAACCCGATACTCAATTTTTTCTTGCAGATCTCGGGTGTGTTGATCGTCTTCTGGGTTTACGCTTTACTGCCAAAGACCGCCGATGCTTATAATTTGGTCACCATCTACCGGGTGGGCGCCTCCATCCTGTGTGCCGTACTGCTCTGCACATTTATCCTGTTTTTTCAAGTGGATGCGGGGAATGGTTTCTGGCAGTTTAACCGCGTCTGTTTTGCAGCGGCTCTTTCCGCCTCGCTTTACGCTGCATTGCTCTTTCTCGGCGCTTGTCTCGCCCTGTATTCCTTTCGGTATTTATTTCAAATTCAAATCGAGAAAAAACCCTTTATTCAAGCGTTTATCTTTTTCTTCGGTGTGATTGACGTCTGGTACTTCCTGGCGCTGCTACCCGTGCGACCCGAAGCCTTAGAGGCGGAAAAAAAATACCCCAAGGGTTTAAAATTGATCGCGCAATACGCGTTAATCCCGCTGATCTCATCCTACGGATTGATCTTGTATGCATATGGATTAAAAATCGTGTTTAAGTGGCAGCTGCCCGAGGGTGGGGTAGCCACACTGGTGACCGCTTTTGGTGCGATGGGCATAGTCGCTATTTTTCTGATCTACCCGATTCGAAATCAAGAGTCCAAACGCTGGGTTATTTTTTTTAAAAATATTTTTTACATCGCCCTGCTACCCTTGCTCGCTTTGCTATTGGTGGCCGTCTGCCGGAGAATTGAGACTTATGGCTTTACGGAAGCGCGCTACTTCCTCTTGATCCTGTCCATTTGGCTGGTTGGAATCGCCATTTATTTCATCCGCAAACAAGATGGAAAACTGATCTATATTCCGATGAGCCTCTTTGTCGTCATCTCCTTAGCGAGCGCCGTACCGTATTACAATGCTTTTTCCGTCGGTAAGAAGTCACAGGTCGATCGCTTACAGGAGCTGTTCCAGGCCGGTCCCATCTCGGTGTCCGATACCTTGAGCGCTAGGCCCACCTCACCCGATACCTTGGAGCAGGTGCGCAGTATTTTGACATATCTCGACGCGCGTGACGAGCTGGGTGCCGTTTCGCCGTATTTTGGCCAACGCGGTGAGAAAATAATAAGCGGTGGCTCGTATCCCGATGCGGTAAAAGTCTTGGCCCTGATGGCTTTGCTCCAGCGCAAATCGAACGGTTGGCATGACAAAACGCTTTATGTAAACCCCACAAAAATAGCGTTGAACGATTTTGTATATCTAATTCCCGTAGATGAACCGAATCCCCAAAATCGAAGTTTTGATGAACGGTCAACCCAATCGTGGATCGAGGGCCTATACCTCTGTGTTCATTTTCAATCGCATACGGTGAGAATCCCGTTGGCGGACAAATTGTTCGATGTAAACAGCGTGTCTTTTAAAAGGCTGAACAAGCTGGACAGCCTGGTATTTACCGCTACCGACTCACTGTATGCGGCTGAACTCTGGGTTGAGCGATTGGAATTGAGGTCTTTTTTCAACAGGGATTCCATCGAGATAAAAGGCGTAAAGGGCTATTGCCTACTCAAGAAAAACGACTCCATCGACTGATCACTCTTTCAGCTCTCCCGACGACAACCCTTTTTGGATGATATCCTCGATAAACCGATCCGCTCGGTCGCCTTTGGGATCGTAGGGTTTTTTTAATGATATATCGAATAGATTCGCTTTTACATTCCACCAAAAAGCCGACCAACCGCTTTTGTACGCCTTGATAATTTCAAAAGGGGTGTGCTGGGTTTGCCGGTAAACCAACTTGACCAAAATCTGACCATCTGTCCGCGAAAGCGCTTTGAGTGGATCGGCAAATTCAGCCTTCATATAGCGTTGCAGCTTTTTTACTATGCGCCTTTTGGCTCGGCGTGACTGTACCGCATCGAGGGCTTTTTCCAGCCTTATCAAGCTATCCGAAGCGATTTTGGCATATTTGAATACGCGATATACCTTTCGCTTGAGATATAAATACTGAATTCGATCGCTGTAATTTTTTAGCCGCAACGGCATAAAGTAGGTAAACTCGCGCAACAGTTTGGTATGAACGGTATCGCCGCCGATGACAACGGTCGTATCGCGTTCGGCCCTCGCGTGCTTCAGTTTATGCTGAGCGGCTGCCAGGACGGATCCCCCCAGGATAAAGACGATTAAAAAGTAGCGCATATCGCTTGGGTACTGTTTATTTTTATCCCCCTAGAAGGGTAAATCATTTTATCTTCGCTCGACGTCTTGCAAAAAACGCAGCAAATTTAAAATATTGTTAATTATCAAGACGCTTTCATGGCGATTTAGTACCGGATTGGCATGGGCAAAACTCTTTTCGTTTCTCACCTCGTTGTAGGATTCTAAGTATAAAATGGATGTTTTTAGAATTTGCCTTGTCATTTCGGATTCGATCGCTCCGTTTTTATCACGGGCTTTTATATAGCTGCCCATTAGACCGTGAAGCGCTGTGTGTTTGTCATAATCGACCCCGTGCTGATTGCATAGCCGCCGCATGTATTTTGTCATATACGTATGCAGTCTATCCAAAGCATTTCCAGGCTTATCATCTTCCACGTCTGCCCTTATCGATCGCGCTAACTCTGAAAAATCCGGATCTGCTGAATTCGTCTGTAAGGCATCTGAATTTTCAACTCTGTTTTCCGATTGCAGCGCGTCCACTATTTCCAAGCATGCTTTATAGCACACCTCATCTGATGGCTCGCATTTAATTTCCCCTGTTTGCGATGTAAGACGCCAATATTCGAGCAATTTTTCCAACAGTTTGCCAACCCTGTAATCGCTTTCTTTCTCCCAGAGCGCTCTTAATCTATTCGCCTTTGAGCCTGAACGGGAATTATACTTTTCATCGTAAACATCAATTCCAATTGCGTCTGAGATAAATTCTCGGAATGTTTGGTTTGTAAAATCCATAACATATCCACCGCTCATACCGAATAATTTTTCTAGTCGCTGCTGTTGGGTGAAATTTAATCTTGACATTTTTACTTTGTTTGAGTAAGGGTGTGTTGCCAAACCATTTCTCCGAGTTGGGTTGCAACCCATTTTTTCATATTGCTATCTTTGTCCACGAAATGATTTAAAACCCCAAAAATAACGAAATGTCAAAAGAGAAATTGTTAGACGCGAAATCGCTGTCCTTCTTGGAGCGGTACCTCAATACGCCAGCCCCTACTGGCTTTGAATCCGCTGGACAAAAAGTGTGGTTGGATTATATCGAGCCCTATGTCGATGAAACCCTGGTCGACAACTACGGCTCGGCAGCTGGAATCACCAATCCGAAAGCCGACTACAAAGTGGTGGTAGAAGCCCATGCGGATGAAATATCTTGGTTTGTCAACCACATCACCGATGCGGGGCTGATTTACGTGATTCGGAATGGCGGTTCAGACCACCAGATCGCGCCGAGCAAACGCGTGTGCATTCACACCCGAAAGGGCATGGTCCCCGGCGTATTTGGCTGGCCTGCCATTCACACCCGTGATAAGGCAAAGGAAGAATCGCCCAAGCTGGAAAATATCTTTATCGATATCGGTGCGACCAGTCGAGCCGAAGTAGTGAACTTGGGCGTGCATGTGGGCTGTGTGATCACCTACCCGGATTCCTTTATGGTTTTAAATGACCGGTACTACGTGTGTCGCGCTTTGGACAACCGGATCGGCGGTTTTATGATCGCACAGGTGGCGCGTCTGTTACAGGAAAATGAAGTGAACCTGCCCTTTGCGCTTTACATCGTCAATTCGGTGCAAGAAGAAGTGGGCTTGCGCGGTGCTGAGATGATGACACAGCGCATTAAACCCGATGTGGCGCTCGTGACCGATGTCACACACGACACCTCTACGCCGATGATCGACAAGCGAAAAGAAGGGGATTTGCGCTGTGGCAAAGGACCGGTGTTGGCTTATGCACCGGCCGTTCAGCACAATTTACGAGACTTGCTGGTCGATACGGCGGAGAAATGTAAAATTCCCTTTCAACGCGCAGCCCTGTCGCGTGCTACGGGCACCGATACCGATGCCTTTGCCTACAGCAACGGCGGTGTGGTGAGCGCCCTGGTTTCGCTTCCCCTTCGCTATATGCACACCACCGTGGAAATGGTGGAAAAGAACGATGTGGACAATGTGATACGACTGCTGTTTGAGGGTTTGAAAAATATGCGACACAAACGGGATTTCAGATATTTGCGCTAAGGGTTTTGGTTTCTATTTTGGGGCTTACGAGGTGTTTTAGAACCGGGCTATCGATTTTTCGAGAAGGGTATAAGTGGTGTTTGCTTTGCGGGTTTTTCTCGGCAACACCCACGCCATGCAGGTGGTTAGGCAGGTTTAACCGCAATGCAATCAGTGGTCTAGCTGCAATTCCAAATCTGCGAACAATTTGGCCACCAGCGGGTTTTTCGCTGTGAAATAAGCATATTTTTCCTGGGGTGTGTACGGCAATTTTTCCATTATCCCTTCGTCTACTCGGGTGCTTATCGAAAGGGCGTAATTGTCGAGCTTCTCCCGTAGGAAATCCGTTAGTGCCGCCTGGTGCTTTTTAAAACCGTTTAGCAGCGACTGGGCGGGCAAGGTATGGGAAATCACAAAGTTCGCTTCCAGGCGTGGGCTGGAAGCGGTCAACGAGAGAAAATAGCTGTGTCGCATTTCCTCTTTTTGCCTTTTTGCAAAGGCATTCCATTGTTTTTTTAAGTCCGTTTCCGCAAACGGGGTTTTGGGCAGGCTGTCAGCGTCCACCGCTATTTCTTCGGTTACCGTTTTTTCGTTAAGCCTGTCCGCAATAGAAAAGGCGGATCGCCGTTTGGCCTTCGTTTTGGGTTTATTTGCCAAAGGTTTTGCGCCGGATGGGCGGTGGGTATCTCGTACAGGTGTTTTAGCTACTTCTCTCGGACGGGTAGTAGCGGCTGTATCGACCCTTCTCGGTGGCGGTTCCACCATGGGTGCTGCCTTTTTTTTTGTGCGTTGAAAACTTTCTCGAGCAGCCAGTTGCATCAAGGCGATCTCTACCGTAAGGCGCTTATTTTGGCTGCTTTTAAAATTGATCTCTGCCGCATTGACAATCGCCAGACTGTCGAATAAAAGCGCAATAGGGGTTCGCCGTGCCTGCTCCAGGTATTTTTTTGCAGTCTGTTCACCCACTTCCAACAAGGGGTGGGTTTGCGAATCCGTAGCGACGAGCAAATCCCGAAAGTGCTCGGCCATACCGGCCAAGAATGACTCATTTGGAAAACCCTTTGTCCAGATTTCATCGTACAAGAGCAACAAAGCCCTGTAGTCACCCTGTAGCATAAAATCCGTCGCCTTGAAAAAATAGGCGTAGTCCAAGACGTTTAAACTTTCCGATACCGCGGTCCGTGTCAGCTTTTTACCGGCAAAGGAAACCACGCGGTCAAATAGGGAAAGCGCATCGCGCAAGGCGCCACCTGACTGTTGGGCGACGAGGTGTAACGCATCACCTTCGGCCTCGACGTTTTCGCGCGCGGCTATTTTCTCGAGTTGGGCTTTGATGTCGGGTATGCCAATGCGTTTAAAGTCGTAAATCTGGCAACGCGAGAGTATGGTGGGAATGATCTTGTACTTCTCCGTGGTGGCCAAGATGAAAACGACGTGCTCGGGCGGCTCTTCCAGCGTTTTTAAAAAAGCGTTGAAAGCGGCTTGTGAGAGCATGTGCACTTCATCGATGATGTACACCTTGTACTTCCCCACCTGGGGGGCGAAGCGAACTTGTTCGGTGAGCGAGCGAATGTCATCCACAGAATTGTTTGAAGCCGCATCCAATTCAAAAATGTTAAACGAAAAATCGCTTTCCCGATCTGCTGAACCGGATTCGTTGATCTTTCGGGCTACAATGCGGGCACAGGTGGTTTTACCGACGCCATGCGGGCCGCAAAACAGCAGTGCCTGCGCCAGCTGATCTGTCTCTATGGCCTGTTGCAAGGTGGTCGCAATAGCCCGTTGGCCGACTACATCTTCAAATTCCCTTGGCCGGTATTTTCTGGCCGATACGACGTATTTCTCCATGGAACGCCCACTCGATGACAAAAATAGTATTTCAAAACCATACGGCAAGGCACTTGTTCAAAATGGAGAATAACACTACATTTGTGCCGCAAAAAATTTTGAATTGCCACTATGAAGCATTATGAAACCATTTTCATCTTAAATCCCGTCTTATCTGATGGTCGGGTAAAAGAGGCAGTAAAGAGATACGAAAACCTCATCCAATCCAATGCGGCCAAAATCGTCGCCTCTGAATACTGGGGGCTCAAAAAATTGGCCTATCCAATCCAGCGCAAAAAAACCGGATTTTATCACTTGTTTGAATTCCAAACCGAAAACGGCGATTTGTTGTCAGCGCTTGAGCTGCAGCTCAAGCGCGATGAGCGCGTCATGCGCTTTTTAACCGTAGTCCTGGATAAGCATGCCATCAAATGGGCTATCAAAAGAAGAGAACGACTAACGATCCAAGAGAACTAAGACACCATGAGCAGTAACGATAAGAGTTTGGAGATATTGGAAAAAAGCGGAGCGGGCAGTCAGAGTGAAATCCGTTACCTCACCCCTTTAAAGATTGAAACCGGTAAGCATGAGAAATATTGTCGATTTAAGAAATCAGGCATTCGGTATATCGACTACAAAGACCCCGACTTTTTATTAAAATTGGTCAATGAGCAAGGCAAAATCCTACCCCGCCGTCTCACCGGTACCGCTTTAAAATATCAGCGAAAGGTGGCCCGGGCCGTTAAGCGCGCGCGGCACTTGGCGCTATTGCCCTACCAAGGCGACCTGTTGAAATGAGTAAAGAACTGGTAAAATGGAAGTGATACTAGCACGAGATATCGAAAACCTGGGTTTCAGGGATGAAGTCGTCACCGTAAAAGATGGGTACGCCCGAAACTATTTGATTCCAAAACGGCTGGCCATATGCGCTTCCCAATCCAATCGAAAGCAACGCGACGAAGTATTAAAACAGCGAGAACATCGCGAAAAAGAGCGGGTAAACCAGGCTCGTGAAACGGCGGCTGCCCTGGAGAATTTGGTGCTTAACATCCCAGCAAAGGTAGGTGCCAACGGCAAATTGTTTGGCTCTATAACCCATGCAGACCTAGCCGATGCCTTGCGCAAATCGGGATGCGATATCGATAAGAGATGTATTGAAATAAAAAGCGGTATCGTTAAAGCCACAGGCACTTATACCGCGTCAATCCGCTTGCACCGATTGGTTACAAAGGACTTCCGCTTTGAGGTCGTAGCGGATTAAACCGCTTATAAATTGGTATGCGCATGGGGAGGCTTGGGTATCTCAGTCGAAACTACGGGCAGAAAATGGGACGCATGTGTTTTTAAAGATTATGTCGATGTGATTTAGCCGGTTCAACGGCAGTGTGGCTGTGGTATCTGAACAAAATCCTTCTTTTCAAACTGCTCAACTGGAGCAAAAAATAGGTTCCGCTTATCAAACCGACTTGCAGAAGTAAAAGGCTGGCTGGGTTAACCCCAGGGTAGACGGCAAAGAGATAAGCCATCTCTGGGTGACCGACCACAGAAAAAACACTAAAAACAAGCCCAAACTTTCAAATCACAGGTCGAAACCAAAAAAAGCCCCCTTCTTTAAACCGATTTACAGGAGTAAGAGAAATAGTAAAAATCAATAGGGTCGAACACAGGGCAAACAAAAAACAAATCCCGCCTCTCAAACCATCAAACACGAGAAACAATCCTTTTTTTCAGGCGCTCTCCAAGTTGGGATATGCGATAAAAGTTCAGCACGGCTATCACAAAATACGCATTTTAAATCGAATCCCACAGGGTGAAAAGCAGAAAAATGAGATGCCGATCAGACTGAAAGCACATAACGGAAAACAGGTGATTTTTTACTTAGAGTCGATAAGCGTGATTACGCAGGGCTTGTACGCTTTGTTCATTTCGATTGCGTCGTTATTATTCAATATTTCTTTAAATAAAATGGTTAAAAGGTGAATCGCCTGATTTTGGAAGGCAGAGCGCAAAAGACCAATGGATATAATTTGCCTTGTAAGTCTTTACCATGTACATTTGCGACAGACCGAAGTAAAGCCCATTATGGGAAAATTTTGATCACTGCTGATTTATACATCCACATCATGGCTACAGCCGAAAGCATCCGAGAAACCAAGCCGGTACTTACAATCAAACCTTCAGCATGAAAAAACACCCATTTATTTGTTTTTGTCTCATTGCCAATGGCGTGCTCTTCGCACAACAAAACAGCGATAACACCCCAGTGAACTTTACCTTGAAAGCGGCGCTACATTACGCCTTGACGCATAGCTATGCCGTCCGAGAAGCAGCATATAAAATCGAAAAGGCGAAAGAGAAAAAATGGGAGACTACGAGCACCGGATTGCCACAAATCAATGCAGCGATCAACTATCAAAATTATTTTAAAGAACCCGTGATACCCTTACCAGCGAATCTTTTCGGCGGTGAAGAAGGAGAATTCCGGGAATTGAGCACAGTCGCACCCCATGACGCAGCGGCCTCAGCAACGGTTTCCCAGCTCTTATTCGACGGCTCCTATCTAATCGGCTTACAATCCGCTAAGACCTATTTGCTCATCTCAAAAAATGCAGCGGAAAAAACCGAGCAGCAAATTCGCGAATCGGTGGTCAACGCCTATGGAAATACACTATTGGTCGAAGAGACGATTCAAATACTCAAAGGGAACCTATCCGTTCTACAGCAGAGTTTCCACGAAGCCGATGCAGCTGTAAAAAACGGCTTGATGGAAATTGAAAATGCCGAACAATTGAAGATCAACTTGCGCAATATGGAAAACCAATTGCGCCGAGCCGAGCGCCAGGAAAAAATCGCCCACGAGCTCTTCAATATGACTTTGGGGCGCGACATTGAGCTGCCCGTTCACCTCGACCAAAAAATGGAACAATTGGCCGCTGTGTCTATGAACGACAATATATTACAAGAGCCCTTTTCAATGGAAAGCCACGTCGACTACCGCATCGCTAAAAACGACAAAACAGCCCGGATGCTACAGCTGAAGTATGAGAAGCGCAAATCACTGCCGAGCTTGTCCGCTTTTTTTAGTTATGGTCAAAACGCTTATTCCGGTACGTTCTCATTTTTTGAACGCAAACAGCATTGGTTCGGATCTTCGGTCTTGGGCGTGGATTTACACATCCCGATTTTTAGCGGTTTGGGGAGAAACGCACGCATTCAAGCGGCTAAAGTCGATTTGAAAATCGCCGAAAACCACCTGGAACAAACCAAACAGCAGATATTACTAAACCTGCAAAGCGCAAAGAACAACTATCGATTTGCGCGAGACCAGTACCAGATCATGAAGGAAAATGTAACCTTAGCCGAACGCGTCGAGAAAAAGGAGCGGATCAAGTTTTTTGAAGGCATCAGCACCAGCCAAGAACTAAACAGCGCGCAACGGCAATTATACCAAATGCAAGGCGCGTATTTACAATCCCTATTGGAAGTGATCCACACACGTGCCAAACTAGAAAGCGCACTCGACACACCCATTAAATAAAGAGGTTATGAAAAAGTTATGCTATTTGCCACTCATTCTATTGGCTTTTTCCTGTGGGGAAAAAACAGCCGATACGACTATCGAATCGGTTATCGCCACGGGCAAAGCCGACTCGATCAAAGCGAAGCGAAAGTCCATACTGAAACAATACGATGCGCTAGGGATAGCGCTTGAACAGCTGAATCAGGCGCTAGTCCGATTGAATCCCAACACAAATAAAATTCCGGTTACCATCACCCGCGTAAGAGATACCGTTTTCAAGCATTTTACAGCCATTCAGGGAAATGTGAAAACCAAGCAGAATTTGGTCCTCTTTTCAGAATACAGCGGTATCTTAAATCAGGTATACGCGAAAGAGGGCGACACGGTAAAAAAAGGGCAGCTCTTGGCGCGTATCGACGATGGTGGAATGGCGCAAAGACTTTTGCAAGCACAGGCGCAGGCGCAGTTGGCAGAGACCACTTTCGAGCGGCAAAAGCGGCTGTGGGATCAAAAAATAGGTTCTGAAATGCAGTATTTGCAAGCCAAAACCCAAGCCGAAACCGCCCGACAAAGCGTTCACCAGCTGCAATCCCAATTGACAAAAACACAAATCCACGCCCCTTTCAACGGCACGATTGAGCAAGTGTTCTCCAATCGGGGCGAAGTGGTTGCCCCAGGCTCGAGAATCATGCGTGTCGTAAATCTGAAAAATATGTACATACAGGCGGAAATCCCCGAAAACTACATCAAAAACATCACTTTGGGCGATCGCGTCAGCGTACATTTACCGAGCATTGGAAAAACTTACGAAGGGGTAATCCGTCAGGTGAGCAACTTTATCAACCCCAGCAACCGATCTTTTGGCATACAAGTGAGCATCCCAAACCGAGACGGTCTGGTAAAACCCAACCTCATTGCCAAGCTGGAGATCACCGACTACAAAAATCCCAAAGCATTGGTGATTCCGCAAAACGTCATCCGCAAAAATGCAAGCGGACGAGAAATGGTTTACACCCTTACAAACCGCAAGAGAAATCTGGGCCGAGCCGAGCAAGTGATTATCACCACCGGGTTTACTACCGATTCCCTAACCGAGGTGTTGAGCGGGCTACAATCGGGTGAAATCCTGATCGCAGCAGGGGCGGTCGATGTAAATGATGGAGACGAGGTATTAATTGAGAACACAAAAGGCCGTGAGCGATAAAAAAATAGATAAGCGATTTCCGATCTCCACCTGGGCGATTCACAACCACATGACGGTTTACGTCATTATGGCGATTATTTTGTCGGGTGGACTATTCTGTTATTACACCATGCCGCGCGAAGCTTTTCCCGAGATCATCGAGACAAAAATTTATGTGAGTACCGTAAACCCTGGGAATGCAGCCGAAGATGTAGAAAAGTTTATCACGGAACCGCTTGAAAAAGAATTCAACCAAATCAGCGGGGTAAACAAAGTCACCTCTACCACCCTACAGGACTACGCCATCACCATTGTCGAATTCGATGAAGACATCCCTGTGGAAGCAGCCAAAGCCAAAGTAAAGGACAAAGTCGATCTGGTCAAAGCCAAAACCGAATGGCCGGTGATGGATGATGGTGGAAAGGTGGAACCCCAGATATTCGACCTCAATATTTCGGAAGAAATACCCATTCTCAACATCAACCTAACGGGGGATTTTAGCGTTCAACAGCTCAAGACATACGGCGAACAGCTGAAAGACGAAATCGAACGCCTGCCCGAAATCAAGGAGGTAGCCATACGGGGTGCACAGGATAAAGAAGTCAAAATCGCCGTAAATCCCTATAAAATGATGGCCGCCAAAGTGAGTTTTGACGACATTATCAATAGCGTCCGATTGGAGAACAGAAATATCTCCGGCGGGGATTTTATCACGAGCGATTTCCGCAAAAACATTCGTATCGTCGGTGAAGTATCCGACCCAAAACAGCTGGGAAACATCGTGATCAAAAGACAAAATGGAGTCGTTTACCTCAAGGACATCGCCCGGATTTCCTTTGTGGGAAAAGATGCTACCTCTTACGCGCGCGCGTTTGGAAAACCCGTCGTGATGTTAGACGTAAAAAAACGCTCCGGTAAAAACACGATTGAAGCGACGGATGGCATTCGCAAAATCGTGACAAGCGCACAAAATACGTACCTACCCAAAACACTGCACATCGGCATAACCAACGACCTATCCAAAAGAACTGAAAACCAAGTAACCGATCTGGTCAACAACATTATTTTGGGTGTGATTCTCGTAGTAGGTGTACTGATGTTTTTCCTCAGTTTACGCAATGCCATTTTTGTCGGCATCGCCATTCCAGCCTCCATGCTGATGTCCTACCTAATCTTGTACAACGTGGGTTTTACGCTCAATACTATGGTGCTATTCGGGCTGGTGATGGGACTGGGCATGCTGGTCGATAACGGTATCGTAGTAGTGGAACACGTATACACCCTGATGGATGAAAAGGGTCTGTCGCGCAAAGAAGCCGCTATACAGGGCATCGGTGAGCTAGCCTGGCCTATCATCGCCTCTACGGCGACCACGCTGGCAGCCTTCTTCCCGCTGGGACTTTGGCCAGGGACTATCGGAAAGTTTATGATTTACTTCCCCGTGACCCTCTTCACCGTACTATTTTCGTCCCTCTTTGTCGCGCTAGTCATCAACGCCATGCTCACGAGCCGCTTTATGAAATTGGAAGAAAGCGCCATGCGCCAGAAAGCACGCATGCGCATAAGCCTGGTCTTAGCCCTGGTCGGCGTCTTGTTTTTAATCCTTGGATGGACCCAAAACATCGGTTTCCTAAGGGGTTTGGGAAACCTGGTTTTATTCTTTGCCTTGCTGATGTGGATTTACAAATACGCGCTCAGCCGAGCCGAGCGGTATTTTCAGCGTGTGCTTCTGGTTCGATTGGAAAACGCATATCAAAAATTATTGCGCTTTGCGCTCGAGGGCAAGCGCGCGTACTACTTTTTCTTCGGAACCGTACTGCTGCTCTTGCTGTCCCTCTTTCTACTAAGCGTCGCCCAACCCAAGGTGGATTTCTTCCCAGATACCCTACCCAATCAGATCATGGTGTATATCGAATTTCCCGAGGGCACAGATATCGAAAAGACCAATGCTTTTACCAAAACCATTGAAAAAGTCGTTTACAATATCATCAAAAAATATGAAGATTCAGACGGTTACAACTATATGGTGGAGTCAACGGTGGCCCAGGTAGGCAAAGGTGCGGGCAATGCGCAAACGGACAGCGGAAATCAATCTGAAATACCGAACAAGGCCAAGGTCACCCTTTCGCTGCGCGAATACAAATACCGACGCGGGGCGAGCAGCCGAGATCTGCTGGCAGCGATCCGAAAAGCCGTGCAAGGCTATCCAGGCGTCTCGATAACCGTAGAAAAAGATTGGGTAGGCCCACCCATCGGTCATCCGATCAACCTGGAGGTCTCAGGCGATGATTACCAAATTGTATTTGCTGAAGTTGAAAAAATTCGCGACTTTATCAACGACAAAAAAATAGACGGTATCGAAGCGTTAAAAATAGATGTAAATCATTCCAAACCCGGCATTCGCGTATTGGTAGACCGTAAAAAAGCCGGTGCATTGGGCTTGAATACGACCAACATCGGCTTAACCCTGCGCCGATCCCTATACGGTGAAAAAATATCCACCTACAAGAACCTACAAGACGACTACGATATCAACGTGCGGTTCGACAAAGACTACCGCTACGATGAAAATGCGCTCTTTAACCAACCGGTGACCTATCGGGATATCACCGACGGTCAATTGAAGCAAGTACCCATATCCACCGTGTCAAAAAAAGTGTCCACCGCTTCGTTTAGCGCGATCAAGCGCAAAAACTTAAACCGCATCATCAACCTTTATTCCAATGTTTTGGAAGGCTACAATGCCAATGAAATCGTAGCGCGGCTAAAGCGGGAATTGAAAGGATTTCCCCTGCCCAAAGGCGTGAATTACAGCTTTACAGGCGAACAGGAAGAACAATCGAAAAATTTAAACTTTTTGATGAAAGCCCTGCTCATGGCCGTAGGCGGCATCGTCTTGATCCTGGTCGCACAATTCAATTCGATTTCCAAGCCGTTTATCATTATGACGGCTGTTGTAATGAGCTTTATCGGCGTGCTCCTGGGGCTGGTGATATTTCACATGGACTTTATCGTCATCATGACCATGATGGGAATCATCGCATTGGCAGGCGTTGTGGTAAACAATGCCATCGTACTGATCGGCTATACCCAGTTGCTCATCGACCGCAAAAAAGCAGCGCTCGGCCTCGATAAGTCAGCGCTATTGGAAAGGCGAAACTACTTTGAAGCCATCGTAGAAGGGGGACGCTCGCGCTTGCGCCCGGTACTCCTCACCGCGATTACGGCCATATTGGGTTTGGTGCCCCTGGCCACGGGCTTAAACATCGATTTCTTCTCGCTCTTTACCGATTACAACCCACACATGTACATCGGCGGGGATAATGTCGTCTTCTGGGGCCCCTTGGCTTGGACGGTGATCTTTGGGCTGTCCTTCGCTACCTTCCTCACGCTGATCATCGTACCGGTTATGTTTTACCTGTTGCATCGGGGTAAAATTCGGTTTAGCAGAAAGACCGCTTAGCGTACGGGTATCGGCTTACCATAAGGGGGTATCGAAATCCCAAGACCACGGCGATTACCGGATAAAAAGAGCAGGCTTAATCTCTTGCCTTCACCTTTACGACAGTCTGAAAAACCGGGTATTTTTCCGTTCCGCCAGCAGCTCGAAAATATAGCTCACTTTGCTCGCTATCGGACATCTAAACCTTCGAGCCTTATCTCTTTGTCTCGTCTGTACTGTACGCCAATTGAAAAATCCCACTTAATACCTGCCACAACCCCACCTTAGCAAAGCCCCACTCGATAGGCAAATGGAAGCCTTTTCAGCTATGCTTAGAAACCCGATCGAGGTCGACGAAAAGCGGAATGGAATGCGCGGTGGCTCCCGCTAAAAACGCCTATATTTACACCCGCAAAGGAGAGATGGCAGAGCGGTCGAATGCGGCGGTCTTGAAAACCGTTGAGGGCAACCTCCGGGGGTTCGAATCCCTCTCT
>JBAJNK010000024.1:0-25447 GCA_036881805.1 Flavobacteriales bacterium | reverse complement strand
GTATAAGAAAATGCTGATGCGGGTATTCGATCGACGTTTGAAATATTTTCCCGAGAATAAAGCCTTTGTACTCGCACAAAGAGCCTCTTACATGAGGGATTTTAAAATGGGCCTGCCCCGAGAACGGCAAGAGATCTTTCAGCGCGCTTTTGCTGATGGCTACGAACAAAAAGTAGGCGCCAAGCCCATCTTGAACTATTTCTACAACACCACCGAGATATTCAACTCGGATAAGGATTTCCAAAAATACTTGGATAGCTATGAAGCCATTTCAAAAATTATCGACTACAATATCAATACCTATTCAGAAGAAGCCGGTGCGCTAATCGAGCTAAAAGACTCGGCTGGCTTGAATGCAAACCAGGAACGAAACTTGAAAGTAGTCGAAGCACAGCGAAAAAACCTCAACACGGTGAAAACCACCATAGAACAGGTGATTGGTCAAGTCGCCACTTGTGACCAATTGATACCGCTGGTGACCCGGAATTTCAACGCCCACAAAAGCGATGAGAAGTGGTTGCATGCCAATGCCGTGCTGCTCGCTAAGAAGGGTTGTGAAGGCACATCTGTATTCTCTAAAATCGTCGAAGCTTTTTACGCCTTAAATCCCGCTGCCCCCGCTGCACGCGGACTGGCAAGCCGGGCTTACAAAGCGGGTAAATATCAGCAAGCCATCAAGTATTTCAAAGAAGCGGCTAACTTGGAACACAATCGATTCCAAAAAGCAGCAGACGAGGTCAAAATCGCTAGTATTCTATCCGAACAAGGGCACTATGCCACCGCGAGGCGTTACGCAAAGCGAGCCGCCGAGATGCGTCCGGGCTGGGGTAAACCTTATCTGCTCATCGCAGCTATGTATGTGAAGAGTGCAAACACATGCGGCACGGATGAATTCTCCAAGCGTGCGGTGTACTGGGCGGCTGCCGATATGGCACGAGAAGCGGCGCACATCGACCCATCGGTAGCTGCCAAAGCGCAAAAAGCGCTACGGATCTATTTGACTGATGCGCCGGATAAATCCATGGCTTTCCACAAGGGTTATAAGCCGATGGATCGCTACAAAATCGATTGCTGGATCGATACCACAACTACCGTTCGATGGCAGTGAATCAAACCCATTGGGTGGCACTCATCTCGTGCGTAGCGCTCCTTTCATGTAAAAATGAAGCGGAACGATTCGCGGCTTACCTCGAGGATGACTTTCCGACAATCGTCGTAGATGGTTTTACAAATCGCTATATCGATTCCGGTAGGGTGACCCTGATCATAAAAGCCCCTGAGCTCGTCGAGTACAACAATAAAAAGCGCAAATACCGAGAATTTCCAGCTGGGGTGCAAATCGAGCAACTCGAAAATGACAGCGTGGTCGGATTTTTACGCGCTGATTACGCGATTATGCAGCTCTCAGATAGTGGTACCCTTGAAGCGAATGGACACGTATTGGCTGTTACACGGGACGAGGACAGCATTTTGACTTCCCGCATGGTCTGGGATCGGGCAAAAAAAATATTTTATAGCCACGCCAAGACCACTATCCTGAGCCAGGGTTCGGTACTGCCCGGCGAAGGGGGATTTGAAGCTGCGGAAGACATGTCGAGCTATCGCTTATTAAAACCGATGAATGGAAAAATTAAAGTAAAGGTAAACGAAGAGACAAAAGATTGAATCGTGAATTATATGTTGCGTATCGTAGAACTGGGCTGGCTAACCGTTGCAGCCATTTCTCTATATGAAATTCTCATGCATTGGGATGTACACCACACCCGATTTTATATCTTTATCGCCACATTTACAGCAGGGCTTTTCATGTTTTTCTTTCGGAGAAAAAGACGTTTAAACTACCAAAAACGCCACCGCGTTCGTTCCAATACCCGGACGAGATAAGCTGTATTGAAATTTTAAAGGGTTCAACGCCTATTAAACGCACTGTGAATCCGCGCTTGCGACTCGATAATACAAAGGGGTCTCTTTTATAATTTAACCCGAAACCGTAACTTCGCCCACCGATCAAAAGACGTGAAATGGCAACCTTAGGGAATATCAGAAAACGATCTGGACTACTCATAGCCATTATAGGCGTGGCGCTTCTGGCCTTTTTGTTGACAGATCTCATTCGCAAAGGTTCTATCTTTAGGGGAAGCGTGGATACCGCAGCCACTATCAATGGGCAAAAAATTCCAATCCGAGACTTTGATACACGCGTCAAGCAGAACGCTTACGCACTGAAACAACGGAATCCGAATGCGACAACGATGGATGCAGTCAGCGAGACCTGGCAGCAAATGAAGCGACAAGTACTCATCGATCAACAAGCTGAAAAGTTGGGTCTAACAGTAGGGGAAGACCAGGAATGGGAGGCGCTGACCGCCAATCCTTACATTCGCCAACAGCCTTTTCTACAAACGGATGGGCAATTTGATCCCGACAAATTTACCGCGTGGTTGGCACGAGCAAAGAACCGAGAGACGAGCGTATATAACAGGATTTTACTGTTCGGTGAACGCGTTAAAGACCAGGCGTTGATCGATGGCTACTTCAACTTGATAAAGGACGGTATCTACACATCGGCTGCGGAAGCGGAAATCAGTTATCACCTTGAAAACGACAAAGTCGACATGACATATGTTCAGATTCCTTTTGAACAGGTCAAGGGTGAGATAACGATCACCGATGATGCGATTCAAACCTACATAAAAGAACACAAAAACCGCTTTGGGCGTCCGGCTACACGTGCGATTCAGTACGTTTCATTTGAAGTAAAACCTTCCCGATCAGATGATGAAGCGGTGTTAAAGCGGGTAAGCGGCATGTTGGGGCAAAGGGTGGAATACAATGCGATTACCCGATCCGATGACACCCTACCGGGATTTAAAGATACGCCAAACACAGCGGCATTTGTCAATTCGCAATCAGACGTGAATTACAATCCCAACTATCGCGCGCTGAGTCAATTTCCCAAACCGCTTCAATCGTTCTTACAAAGCGCCAAAAAAGGCCAAATCTACGGCCCTTACAAGGTGGGTAATACCTATCGATTGAGCCGATTGGTCGCACGCGCCGAGCTTCCGGATTCGGTTAAAACGCGTCACATTTTAATCGCGTATGCCGGGCTGTCCAGTACGCCCGAGGGCGTTGAGCGAAACCGAGCACAGGCCGAGGCGTTGGCAGATAGCCTGTACACCGCTATCCAGGGCGGAAGTGCGTTTGCTGCTCTCGCCAAAGCGTTTGGAGAAGATGCTACCCGAGATCGCGGCGGTGAGCTGGGTTGGACTGCGTACGGTCAGTTCGCGCCCAGATTTCAGGAATTTGCCTTCACCCACAAAAAAGGCAGTATGGGGGTCGTGGAAACGCCCTTTGGTTTTCATGTGATCGAAATATTGGATCAGAAAAATTTTCATCCCGCCTATCGAGTGGCGACGATAGTCTGCGACATCTCTCCGAGTCGACAAACCGAGAATGCGCGTTATGCACAGGCAGCTGCGTTTTTTGAAGATACGAAAAACGATATCGACCGATTTAGTCGACAGGCCCAAGCGGCCGGTCTGCCCGTGCAGCGCTTAGCAGGGATAAGCAAATGGGACGCTCGAATACAGGACATTGAAGACAGCCGGAAAATCGTAAAATGGCTGTACGCCAAAGGGAGGCAATCCGGTGATTCGCATATGTTCAACAGCGGTAATGGCTCCGTGGTCGTCTCGGTAACCGGTAAATCGGACAAAGGGCTGGCAAGCGTTTCAGAAGTGCGCGCCGCGGTTGCACCCATCCTGAGAAAGGCGGAACAGCTCAAAGCCGTGCGCGCTGAGTTGGGCGGCAACCCGGACCTGGCGCATGCGGCAGCGGTGTACCATGTGACCATTCGCCAATCGGATGCCGTGCATTTTGGGAACCCGATCGTCACCGGTGCCGGTCGTGAACCCGCAGTGGTGGGCGCTGCTTTTGGAATGAGAGAAAACACAACCGCCCAACTCGTATTGGGAGCGCGCGGTATTTTCCTGGTAAAAGCCACAAAAAAGACACGAGCTGCTGCAAGTGATTATACGGGTATCCAGCGGCGTATAACAGCCGTTACCGAGCAAAAAATCCCTGTTTATGCCTATCGGGCATTGGTGGACAAAGCAGATATCGAGAATCGCATCCTCGAGTTGGGCTATTAAAAATGGAGGAGAAAGGCGACGGTTATTACAAAAATCTCCCGCCCGCTGCATCCAATTTGATAAAGATAAAGAGCATAGCGGTGAAGCCCCATAGCGAGGAACCCCCATAGCTGAAAAAAGGTAGGGGGATGCCGATCGTCGGTACAACACCCAGGGTCATACCCACATTGATCAACAGGTGAACCATGAAAAAACAGCCCACGGCATACCCGTACATGCGAGAAAATCGGGTGTTTTGTCGCTCCGCCTTGTAAAAAATACGGGCTATAAATAAAGCGAACAAAATCACCAGACCCGCACTGCCTACAAATCCCCATTCCTCACCAATGGTGCAAAAGATATAATCCGTGCTCTGCGCTGGCACAAAATTTCCTTTGGTCAAAGTGCCTTTGAGAAACCCCTTTCCCATCAGTCCGCCACTTCCGATAGTCAGTAAGGATTGGTTTAAATTGTAACCGATCCCCCGCCGGAACGATTCGGTGTGTGCCACCTTTCCAATTAAAATATTAATGCGGTCTCGATGCCGATCGCTTAAAACCGCGTTGAAAATAAAATCGGTGCTGTACAAAAAACCAACAGCAAAAAACAGGAAAAGGACGGCTCTCTTCAGGGCTTTTTCACTTTTTCGCCGCCGGTAGACAAAGACTGAGGTAAGCGATACCAAACCGATTAAAACCGGCCTAACGCCAAAGGCTTGTGCCATGACAAAGATCAGTGCAGCGCTAAAACCGATAAACAAGTAGTACCCCGGCATGCCTTCGCGGTATAATACCAAAGGGAATACGGAAAAAACCAGTGCGGTACCCAGGTCGGGTTGAGCCGCGATCAAGGCTGCGGGAACCCCGGTGATCAGCAAAGCCTTTAGTAAAGTCTTGGATCGACTGATCTCCACCAATGGGTTGCTGAGGTAGCGCGCCAGCATGAGTGCCGTCGCTACCTTGGCGAACGCTGCTGGCTGAAAGTGCAAGGTACCCAAAACATACCACGAGGTAGCACCGTTGATTTGCTTTCCAAACGGGAAAAGACCGACCAGTAAAGCGATAGAAATCAAGTACAGGACACCGGCAAATTGGTAATACTCGATGTACTTGAACAACATGATAGCGACGATCAAAAACGCGCTAAGCCCCATCCAAAGGAGTTGCTTTCCGTACCGCTCGGATATATCGAAGAAAGCGGTGTGATTTCCGTCTGAGACGGTTGAATAGAGATTGAGCCAGCCCCAAAAGACGAAAAATACATAAAACAGGATTAACCACCCGTCCACCCTGCGCCAAATCGATGTATTACCCATGGGTTTCCACGTCTTCGGGCGCGCTTACATCTCCTTCGATCATATGCTTTTCTATGGCTTTTCTAGCCGGTGTCTCAATCACACCGGCTATGTATTTTTCAACCATCAAACTCGCTATGGGCGCCGCCCAGCGCGACCCCCAGTCACCATTTTCTACGACGACTGCCAGGGCGATGGTCGGATTTTCTTTGGGGGCAAAGCCTACGAATATAGAATGCGCTGCACCATGTGGGTTTTGAGCCGTGCCAGTCTTACCACAGAACGCAATATCGGGTATTCTCGCCGTGTACTGCGCGCTGCCTTCCGTTATGACGCGCGCCATGCCCTGAATGACTGGGGCGAAGTATGGCGCCGCTATGGCGGTTTGCCGCTTTTCTGTGAAGTTCGGATTTTCGTTGGGGATTCCACCTGTTTTTTTAACGATATGGGGGGGATAATACCAGCCCCTGTTGGCGATGATGGCCGCCATATTCGCCAGTTGGATGGGTGTTGCGAGTACCTCGCCTTGTCCAATCCCATTGGATATGGTGTTGAGCGCATTCCAACGCCCACGGCCATACATCTTATCGTAAAAGTGGCTATCGGGTATATAACCCTTCGCGCCCGTTGATAAATCGGTGCCCAAAAAATCGCCGAACCCGAATCCCCTTACATAGGCACACCAGGTTTCCAACCCCGCGGCAGGGGTTTTTTTACCCTTGATAATGTCCCAATATACATGTGCAAAAAAATTGTTACACGATACGGCAATGGCGGTTTCCAAGTGTATGGGCCCAGTCGTACCACAGTGGCAGGATATGTGAAATTTTCCGGCTTGAAAACCGTGGTGACAGGTGTGAGTGGTCTGGGGGCTTAAGACTTTTTCCTGCTCACCGATGAGCGCGGTAACCAGCTTAAAGGTGGAGCCAGGGGGATAGGTCCCCGTGATCGCACGATCCAGTAAAGGCTTGTCTGACCTATCTCGAAGGAGCGCGCTATAATTCTCGTCCCTTTTCCGCCCGACGAGTAAATTGGGATCATAGCTGGGGCTGGTTACCAGGGCTAGGATTTCCCCTGTCTCGGGTTCCAGGGCTACGATGGCGCCCCGCTTGTTTTTCATCAGGCGTTCCCCGTATCGCTGTAAGTCTATGTCGATGGTGATAGTGATGCCCCGCCCGGGTTGCGGCAAGGTGTCATATCGACCGCTTGCATAGGAACCGACAATCCGATTTCTCACGTCTTTTCTCGCGAAACGAATCCCCGGCTTACCGCGTAATACATCCTCATAGGTTTTTTCAATACCGGATATTCCGGTATTTTCACCGGCTTGATAACTGGGATGCGATTTTAAAAACCGGGCGCCCACCGCTCCGATATATCCCAAAATATGGGCTGCAGAAGCGTAGGGATAGGTGCGCAAGGGATTGCGCTGCAAGTAAAAACCCGGGAATCTATAACTGAGTTCTTGGAACTGAACCACTTCTGCTGGACTCAGCAGCCGCTTAAAAACCGATTTGCGGTATTTCGTGTTCTTTTGAGTACACCTTTTAAGCTTTTCTGCAAAATCGGTCTGACTGAGCCCTAAGATGCGACAAAGCGCCAGCGTGTCAACGCCGTTTATCTGATTGGGCGTGACGACTAGGTTATAGCTATTTCGGTTGGCGACGAGAAGCCTAGCTTCTCGATCGTATATGCAGCCGCGGCTGGGATACGTCCGTATGGCTATGACAGCCGTTCGATCCGCTTTGACCCGATAGATTTTATTGGCGAGCTGAACGTAGTACAGGCGTGCGACCAATGCAGCGGTACACGAAAAGAGCCATACGACAAACAAGCTCGATTTTTTCACGATCGAACGGGATCTCTTACAAACGGATAGATCAGTACCGACAGCACCCATGTCATGCCCGCACTGATCAAGGCGTAGCGCACAGCTTGAGCTGTCCGGTAAAGACGCCAGGCGTCCAAGGAGTAAATGACCAGGCTTTGCAACACAGTCGATAGGGCAAAGTAGCGGAAAAGTTCGGATTTTGAGCGCGCGCTGACGGGACAGGCCGCTGAATCGAATCGGCCCTTCTCACTCACCAACCGCAAGATAAAGGGCCGAACGAAAGCGATACATACGCTAGAAGCCGCATGCATACCACCCGACCCCATCAAGAGATCGACACCGAAACCCAACAGAAATGCCAGGATCATGAGCCCGGATTGGCTGTAAACCGGAACCAGCAAAACAAACAGGATAAAAACCTGTGGGTTAACCGCTCCCATAAAATTGATCCGGCCGAACACATAGGCTTGACAAAGGATTAGAAAAAAGAATAAAAGGCTGTATTTCAGGTATTTATTATTCATGCGTATGGGGATTTTGCACTTTGTTTGCCGCTGCTTTCAACAGATTCTTTACCACGTAAACATGGCGTAGGCTGGCAAAATCTATAAAGAGGTCGACGTCAGCAGTGTAAAATCCCGCTGGATGTCCCCGCTCAACACGGCGTATCGTACCGATGGGCATACCGGCGGGAAAGATAGCCGAATTGCTATCGGAAATTACGGTATCACCTACATTTATAGGCGCATGGCCGGGAATTTCTTCCAATTGCGCGATGCGATAATCCTTTCCATTCCAGCTTAAAAAACCAAAAAAATTACCTTTTTTAAGCCGGGCACAAACGTGAGAATACGAACTGATAATGGGAATGATGCGCGCGTAATTCCTGGAGACCCCATCGACTATACCCACGATTCCGCCATCTGCAATAACACCCATATTCTCTCCAACACCTTGTTCGCGACCCCGATTAATCGAGATTTTGTTGTTTCGACTGCGGGTGGTCATGCCGAGGATTTCCGCTGGGATACATGTATATTGCTGGTGGTAAAACGCATCGTTGACAACCGTACTGGGTGCGGCAGTTCGATACTGGAATGCGCGCAACTGTCCCCGTAATCTCGCGTTTTCTTTCAATAGCGATTGATTTTCTTCCCTGAGGTGGAAAAAAGCGGTCAGGCTTTCCTTTTTTGAAAAGAGATAGCCGTTAATCTCAGCGGTCAAACAGAAAAACAGGGCCTTGTGATAAGCGCTGTATTGAAAGGTGAGGTAAAGCGCTGCCGTTTCTAACAAGAGAAATAAGAAAAGGTGCCGAAGCCGGTAAGCAAGCTGGAGCAAACGTCGCATTTCACCTCATTTCATCAAGGATTTATATTTCTCCAAATTTTTAAGGGCGATGCCGGTTCCCCTGACCACCGCGCGCAGTGGGTCTTCTGCAATGTATACCGGAAGGTCTGTCCGCCTCGATATGCGTTTGTCCAAACCGCGCAACATGGCACCGCCACCAGCCATATAAATTCCAGTATTGTAGATGTCTGCCGCCAATTCCGGGGGGGTTTGGGAAAGCGCCTCCATGATGGCTTCTTCAATTCTCAGTATAGAAGAGTCCAATGCCTGTGCGACTTCTCTGTGTGAAATGACGATTTGCTTGGGCTTTCCGGTAATCGAATCCCGGCCTTGAACCGCTAGATCTTCGGGTGGCGTATCCAAATCTTCAGTAGCAGCTCCCACGGCTATTTTTACATTTTCAGCCGTCCTTTCCCCAATGTACAAGTTGTGTCCAGTCCGAAGGTAATACGTGATGTCATCGGTAAATATATCACCGGCTACTTTAATCGATTTATCGCGGACGATACCCCCCAGCGCGATGATGGCAATTTCCGAAGTACCCCCGCCTATGTCCACAATCATATTTCCCTTGGGTTGGGATACGTCAATTCCAATGCCGATGGCCGCCGCCATGGGCTCGTGGATGAGGTGCACTTCTTTGGCGTTCATATTGTACGCCGAGTCGCGTACCGCACGCTCTTCCACCTCTGTAATACCGGAGGGAATGCAGATCACCATGCGAAGCGAGGGGGTAAACATGGATTTCCTGATCGCTGGAATCCGTTTGATGAATTCCTTAATCATGTATTCCGAAGCCTTGAAATCAGCGATGACCCCGTCTTTCAACGGCCGGATGGTTTTGATGTCATCGTGTGTTTTGCCTTGCATTTGCTTGGCGGCTTCACCGACAGCGATATATTTTTTCGAAGAGCGTTTCTGCGCCACTATGGAAGGGCCGTCGATGACCACCTTGTTGTCGTGTATGATGAGTGTATTGGCCGTACCCAAATCAATAGCCACGTCTTGCGCCATGAAATTAAATAGCTTCATCGAAAATATTGCTGCATACCACCCGGCTTTGCAAATCTAATGAATTGCGGGCAACCCATCGGGAGATCGCATTTTCACCGGGTGGAAATACCAATTTTTTGGGCGGGACGCGGTAAAGGCGGGTTGTTCATCGCGTTACAGTCAGCTTCTCATCCAGCCACTTGTATGCGCTCAAATCACGTAAAATGTTTACCGATTCTTCGATGTAGGGGTCGCTTTTGAGTTTTTTATGCCAGGCTTCTCGGTTGGCCGCCAGCACCGTATCGACCTTTATTTTTTCAACTTCACGGCTCGTAGACACAAAACGCATTTTGTTGTCGTAATGTTTTAATGCCTCAAACGCTTTGGCTTTGGCAGCCAGCGAATCCCGGTTCTTTTTAAATGTGTTTAAGTTCAGGTAAACCGTATTGTCGGTATCCGCTATTTCTTTGAGCCACCGGGCATCTGCGTCAGCGAGGGTAAAAAATGGGTTCGCTGCCACTCGCTTGTGGCTTTGCGATCCAACCGCATTTAAATCTATATGAGGACCCTGGGCCCGGTAATCCAGCGGCATGATGTGATCCCAAGGCATCGCATTGTCCTGGTATTTTTCACCTACCTTTAGATAGGTGTACGGGTCGGGCAACTGTATATCTGGAATGACGCCTTTGCATTGTGTAGCGCCGCCGTCGATTCTATAAAATTTCGAGGTGGTCAGCTTTAAGTATCCCAAGGGTTTTAAGTCGTTTAACCGCGGGCTTGCATAGCGGTCTAAATTTAAGATGTTTTGTACGGTTCCTTTTCCAAAGGTTTGCTGACCGCCTACGATAAGTGCCCGCTTGTAATCTTGTAGCGCTGCGGCTAGGATTTCTGAAGCGGAGGCGGAAAGCGCGTCGACGAGTACGACCAGCGGTCCCCCGTATGCGACATCGGCGTTTCGGTCGCGCAACACGGATATTCTTCCGCTTTTTTCTCTTACTTGTACAACCGGTCCTTTGGTGATAAATAAGCCCGCCATCTCGACGGCTGATGCCAAAGCACCACCGCCGTTATGTCGCAAGTCGATGACGATCCCTGCTACCGCATCTGCTTTAAGGGATTCGAGTTCCGCTCTTACATCATCTGCACTGTTTCTGCTGTCGGAGCCGTTTATGTCGAAGTAAAAGCTCGGTAAGTCGATCAAGCCGTATTTTTCCCCATTTCGTTCTATGACGGCACTTTTGGCAAAGGTTTCCAACAGCTGAACCACACCCCTTACAATGGGAATGAGGCGTTGGACCCCGTTTGCTTTTTTAACGGTTAATGTAACCGTGGTTCCGGTTTTTCCTTTTATGAGCTCGATCACGTCGTCTATATTCATGCCTACGACGTTAACCGGTTCACCATCACCTTGTGCTACTTTGATAATTTTGTCGTTGGCTTCTAAATCGCCTTGTCGGTAGCTGGGACTTCCAGGAATGATTCGATCCACTGCTATGTAGCCGTCTCTTTCTTGTAGAACTGCACCAATCCCTTCAAACTGACCGCTTAGATTGATATCGAATACCGCTTTGGCGCGGGGGTCTAAGTAGTCGGTGTGTGGGTCAAAGCCCGCTGCAAAAGCATTGAGAAATACAGACATCCAATAGCGGTCGTCCTTTTCATCGAAGCGCTCGTACAACCGGTCGTAGTCCTTTACAGTTTTTTCCCGGCCTGCTCTTTCCAAATCGGCCACCGATTTGACCGGATAATCGGGGGCTTCCTTTCGTTTGTCCGCTTCCGCTTTTTGTCGTTCGGCGACATAAGAGACTACAGATTGTTTTAAGCGCTTTCGCCACAGATCTCTTAAGCTGCGCGCCCCTATAGCAGGCGACATCTGCTCGCAATTGGTCTGCACGGTTTCATCTCGGGTTAAATCAAACGGCTTGGATAGGATTTCTCGGGTAAAGGCATGCGTATAGGTCAGTTCCCGTTTGAAGATTTGAATACTCTTTTTAAAAAAAGCCAAATCACCATTTTTGATTTGATCGTCCAACTCGTCCCGGTATGGCGAAAGCGTATTTAAGTCTGCTTGGGTGAAGTATATTTTGAAGTGATCCAGGCGTTCGATATACCTGTCGTATAAGTCTTGTGAAAATGAATCGTTTAATTCTTTAGGTTGATAATGGTTGTATCTCAAAGCCAAATCGGTCATCTTCAACAATACCGCATCTCTATCTGTATCACGGGTGTAAAAACTTGCTAAAATACTAGAAGAGAGCAGTATAAAGATGAGCGCTTTTATACTTCTGACAGCTTTCATGCCGGGTGATTGCTGGGTTTTCAAGGGGCAAAGATAGCTATATTGTTAGAGAATAATCTCATTTCGCAATTCTCGTGCGCCGAATGCGCTAGCTGCTCACCCGAGTGTTACCAAGGCCTTCCAAATCGCCCCCGAGGACATAAAAAGTGCAAAAAACCACAAAGGGGCTATCCACCTGCTACGGGCAGGGATTTGGTCTGTCGCCCGTCCATTTTTCTAACGGCTTTAATCGGGTAAAGCGATAAGCGCTACTTTTATCCCTGTGAAGTACTACCTAGTCGCCGGGGAAGCCTCTGGGGATTTGCACGGTGCCCATTTGATCAAAGCCCTGAAGACATGTGATTCCGAAGCGGAATTCCGCGGTTGGGGTGGGGATTTAATGCGTGCTGCGGGCATGTATTTACTGCGGCATTATCGCGATACAGCTGTCATGGGTTTCGCCGAAGTATTGGCCAAACTGCCTAGGGTACTACAAAATATATCCGCCTGCAAGGCGGACCTAGCAGCCTACCGACCCGATGCGGTTATTCTGATCGACTACCCGGGCTTTAATCTGCGGCTAGCCGCTTATGCCCAGCGAATTAAAGTTAAGACCTATTATTATATCTCACCCCAGGTATGGGCATGGAAGGCCAATCGGGTGCACGCGATCAAGCGGACGGTAAACCGTCTATTTGTGATTCTGCCCTTTGAAAAAGCGTTTTATGAACGATACGGCTATCCGGTAGATTTTGTCGGACATCCGTTGTTGGACGTTATTGAAAATCGAAAATCGGTTTCATCGGGTGCATTTACAGCCCGAAACCGACTGCCGGATAAACCCGTGATCGCGCTTTTACCGGGAAGCCGAAGACAAGAGATCGACAGCATACTTCCGCTGCTGTTGGGCGTGGTAGCGGATTTTCCCGACTATCAATTCGTCGTTGCCGCTGCGCCCGGGCAGCAACCCGAACTGTATAAGCGATTTTTGCGGCCTCGTGTGGCTGTGGTAGCCGGCCAAACCCACGATTTGTTAAGCGTGAGCCAGGCGGCTTTGGTCGCATCGGGTACGGCTACATTGGAAGCCGCGCTATTCGGGGTTCCAGAGGTGGTGTGCTACAAGACCAGCTGGTTTTCGTATGCGATTGGCAAACGCCTGGTACACCTCAAACACATCAGTCTGGTCAACTTAATCTTGGAACGAGCGGTTGTAAAAGAGTTGGTTCAAGGCGAATTAACCGAAAAAAATATAAAGGCACAGCTTCAAAAAATCCTCCAGCGCCCGGAACGCGCGCGCATATTGCGCACTTTTGCGGAGTTAAAAGACAAACTCGGGGGGAGCGGTGCATCGATCCGCACGGCTCGTTTGATAAGGGCAGACTTGGATTCGTAAATATGCCGTAAATTGGGTGATGGCATGGCGGTTTCCAATGGTCGGCTCGGTGCCCTGCTTTGCTTTGGGCATCTATCTCGCTGCGGTTTTTCAATGGTCGGACAGCTCGTTTACCTCCGTTTGGCTGTCGGCTGCGATTTCGGTTGCAGCGGGTCTGTACCGGCTTAGCCGAGAGAAAAGGCGATTGGACAAGTGCTATTGGGTCTCGGTGATGCTCTTGTTCACGGCATTGGGCGCCTGGACCTATGTGCTGCACCTGCCTCAAAACGAAAGCGGAAACTACGCCCAGCGCGTAAAACCGGGCGAGCAGTTTGCTGAGATCGCCCTGCACCACCGCTTAACTCCTTCCACAAACTATGAAAAGTGGGTAGCCGAAGTAGTGGCTTTGGCGGGTGAACAGACGCGGGGTGAGCTGCTCGTCTACCTGCCGAAATCCAAGGATCGCCCGCTTTTTTACCCGGGCGAATCGCTCATGGTTCACACTCGGTTTCTCAAACCGCCTGCGTGGCGCAACCCGTATCAATTCGACTATGCTGCCTACCTATCCAACCAAAATATAGAGCGACAGGTCTTTCTGCAGGAAGGGGCATTTCAACGGCTTCCCCATTCGCTGGGATTTCTCGATGCGATCCGGCGAAAGCTCGAGCGTGCGATAACCCGAAGTGGCCTCAGCCTCGAGGCGCAAGCCTTGTTACAGGCGTTGCTGTTGGGCACACGGGCAGCCTTGCAAAAGGACACCCTGCAATCTTTTGCCGATGTCGGCGTGGTGCACGTGCTGGCGGTTTCGGGTTTGCACATCGGTATTCTCGCCCTTTTGCTGCGCTGGCTCTTTTCCTTTCTCCTGTGCTGGAAATGGGGCCCTGCCATACGGGCTGTACCCATCGTCTTTGCGCTCTTCCTCTTTGCTGCGATCGTGGGGTTTAAACCTTCGGTAACCCGCGCCAGCCTCATGTTTTCGCTTTTTACGCTCGCAGATATCCGGCGGCGTCCGACCCACCCTTTTAATGTGCTGGCGCTGGCTGCTTTGCTGACGCTGATTACCTGGCCCAATATGCTCTTTCAAGTCGGATTCCAGTTGAGCTATGCGGTTGTGAGCTGCATCCTGTGGTTTTACCCCCATGCCGCGCGTATCTATCGCCCGAAAAACCGCTTTCTCACCTACTTCTATCGGATTTTGGTGCTGAGCTTTGTCGCCCAATTGGGTTCGCTGCCCTTTATACTGTTTTACTTCCACCAATTTTCCACGCTTTTTTGGCTGGGTAACCTAGTGGTTATTCCAATGGTTACCATACTGCTTGGATTGGGTATGGGTTGGCTGTTTCTCACCGCTTTGGGCGTAGCCCTTCCCCTGCTCACAGGTTTGATCAACCGATGGGTATCCACCTTACTCGGTTTGGTAAAAGCGATCTCCCACTTGCCCCTTTCTCATATTGAAGCGGTGTACTTTGATTCTCTTATGGCTTTGTTCCTGCTGGCGTCTCTGTTTTTTCTGGGGTTGTTTCTCGAATACAAAAAAGGGGGATACCTATTGGCATCGCTGCTTTTATCAGTCGGGATACAGCTGCATTTTATCGGTAAAAAATACCGACTGATGCAGCGAATCGAATTCGTCGTATACAACCAATACAAAGGCAATTTGGCTTTGTACAAGGTGGGTGATCGCGCCTTTGTATTTTACCACACCGCCGATTCTACTCAAGACCAATACCTATTGAATCCCTATCTCGTCAATGAAATGATTTCGCGGGTGACGTATATCCCCTTAGACTCGGATTATGCGGATGCCTGGGTACAGAAGATTCAAAACCATATCTACACCCGAGGCTTTTCCCTGCAAATCACATCGGGAAATGAGGTGTACAGAAAAGCATGGCGGGCGGATTTTATATGGTTGCAACGCCTACCCCCGGTGAAACGCATTCCAGGGTTTGTGCTTCGCCAACCGCACTTCGTCATTTTGGATGGGAGCAGTTACCGAAAAAATGCGATGCGCTTTGCAGACCTCGCAGCAACTGCCCCGAACTTACGGGTATGGGATACCCAAACTTCAGGTGCCTTTCAGTTGTCGCTCAACTGACGTTTCAAATCCGCAGCGGTTTGAAATCCGATCAGTCTTTTTTCAATGGTCTGGCCATCGGCACTGATCACGACATAGGTGGGAAAAGCCATTTCACCCTGGAGCCAATAGACGGCCAACTGATTGAACCCCCGGTACCCATAGGTTTGATACGCGTACACCGCTCCGTTCCAATGCGCGTACGCCCTTTGCTCAGCATTGAACTTTACCGGGCGATAATTCGCATTTAAAAATTCGGCTAGCCCTTTGTCTCGAAAGGCGGTTTGATCCATTTTTCGGCAATAGACGCACCAATCGGTATAGACATCGACAAAGTACTTTTTGGGTTTTGCCCGGTTTAACGCCTGGGCGCTTTCCGGATTTGTCCAGGCGATGGGTTGTGCGTAAGCACAGCCTCCAAACGCGAATAGCGCCGCGATAAAAAATACGGTTTTCATGGTTTTTATTTTACGCCGTGCATTAATTTTTTTATCAGTGGGTTGAGGGCTAGCGCGAGCAGGCCAAGCGCTATGGGGCTGAGCGTAAAGATTAAAAAGAATGCGCTCATGCTATACTCGGCCGTGATTTTGTCTATCATGCCCCCGAGCTGACCGGCCAACTTGTTGCCTATGGCAGAGGTGATAAAAAAGATGCCAAACATCATGGCGATCATGCGCCCGGGCACCAATTTGCTGACGTAAGACAAGCCCACGGGCGACAGGCTCAATTCTCCTAAGGTGTGAAAGAGATAGGCCACGACCAAATAGATACCGCTTACCGCTGCGGCTTGGGCACCCGATCCAATACCCCTGGAACCCAAGGCTAGGGTCAAAAAACCCAGGCCGAGCAGTATGAGCCCCAGCGCATACTTGGTCGCTGCACTGGGGTTGTATCGGCTCGCCCACCACTTTGAAAACAAAGGCGCAAAAACGATGATAAACAACGAGTTTAAAATGCCAAACCAAGTGGCTGGAATCTCGACTTCATTCTCTTTGATTTGGGTGACTTGTCCGGTTACAATTCCCGTATGCAAACCCTTCGCCCTTTTCTCGATGCGCAACGCGCTTTCAGGGGTGAGCAAGGTATAGTTTCCCCGTTTATCCGCATCGAGTATGGCGACCTGCTCGCCGATCTGTAAAGCGGTGTGGTCGATAAGGGTCGTCTGTTGCGTCACCGGGTTTTTTAAGTCGCCCCTTCCCATTTCATCCTGCGTGATCGCTCGGTAATCGAATAGGGGATCACCGGGTTTTTTATCGACTCTTTGGGTTTTAACCGCTGGATAGCTGATCACATATGCCCGGGCATGCAGGTCCCGGTTGAGCTTCCAGATGAGGAGTCCCCATATAATCAAAAAGCTAAAGCCCAAAAAGAGGTTGGAAACCGCATAATTTTTAAAGGTCTTTCGAAACAAAGCGAACAAAACCCAAGTGATAATGCCACAGGGTATGACGGTTATAATGGTATTGATGATATTAAACGCCAGGGCCCAATTGCCGCGCATGATTCGATTGGTATAATCCTTAGCAAAGATATTTAAAGTGCCGCCGGCCTGTTCGAAACAAGCGAAGAAGAGAGTGGTAAATAGGAGAAACAGGGCGATGGCGCACATGCGGTCCCGGATCAGGGTGGGATAGCGGATCGTCCGGCTGACGAGCAGAAACAAGAACAAGGTCAAGCCCAGCAGTATAAACCAATCGGCATAGTCGGCGGATCCGATTTTCAGCATGTTGAAACCCGCGATTTTTGACAGGGGATCATTGATCACCCATACCACACCGATCAGGGTTGAGAGGGCTATTAGGGTTTTGTCTAGCCGGGTAAAAGGGGTAAGCCGACCGCCTTTGAATTCCAGTTTTGCAGGCTTTGCGGTGCGCTGCTGCGGCTTGGGCGTTTTCCCAATCGGACCGAATATGTGGCGGGCGAAATAAAATTGCAGCATGCCCAAAAGCATAAAGATGCCCGCCAGACCAAAACCGTAATGCCAGCCTACTTCTTCACCGAGGTAGCCGCAGAGTAAGGTTCCCAGAAAAGCGCCGGCATTGACGCCGGCATAAAATATGGTATATGCACTGTCCTTTTTTCCGGGGTGGCGCTTATACATACCGGAGATAATGGAAGTGATATTCGGTTTAAAAAAGCCGTTTCCAATGATTAAAAGGCCGATTCCGATGTATAAAAACACAGGGGTGATGATTTCGAGTGCCATAGCCGCATGCCCAAGGGTCATGATCAGCGCGCCGGTCACGACGGCATTGCGATATCCCATAAAACGGTCGGCGAGGTAACCGCCCGCTATGGGAGTCAGATAGACCAGCGATGTATAGGTGCCGTACAGCGCCAAAGCGTTTGCCCGGGGCCAGCCCAAACCGTCTATCCCTACTGCGCTGACCAAGAAGATGACCAACAAAACCCGCATGCCATAATAGGAGAAGCGCTCCCACATCTCCGTAAAGAACAATACGAATAGTCCGGCCGGATGGCCCAGCACCTGACTTTTTTTGTCGTCGATTAAAGCGGGTATCGCATTCATAAGGCTATTCGATCTCCGTTTGCAAACCTACCCCCTTTGCAAAGCCCGCATCTTCAACGCCATGTGCCAAGCGTTTCAAGGGTTTTACGACAGCCAATACCAATAGTGCAAGGAGTATAGAACACAGGGCAATACCGGTAAAGACTTCAAATTCCGTGAAGTAAGCCGTGGACTCGGCGATCAGACCGCCCAGCTTATCACCCAGGCCGGTGGCAGCGAAGTAGGCGCCCATAAAAAAGCTACCCCAGCGCAGGGGCGCCAACTTGGTGGTAAAGGATAGGGACACGGGTGAAGCGCAGAGTTCGCCCAGGGTAGAAAACAGGTAAAACAGTACCAAAAACAGCATGGAAGAAGCGCCCTGAGTTCGGTATTGCACAGCTGCTGCCGACATAAAGAAAAATCCGATGCCTTGGATTATAATGCCTATGGCCATTTTAAAGACCGAAGTGCTCAGTCTTCTCCTTTTTTTCCCCCACCAAATCCAAAAACTACCGACCAGCGTAGCGAAGAGGATGATAAAAAGGGAGTTGAGAGACTGAAACCAGCTCGCAGGAATCTCGAATCCCCACAGCTGCCGATCGGTCTTTTGCTGGGCATATACATTCAACAAGCTCCCCGCCAGATCGAAGGCGGTGAAGAAAACAAATACGAGCAAAAAGGAGAATAGGATGACTTTTATGCGGTCTTTTTCAACGGCTGTACCATCGTTATAGACCACCAGCAATACCCCGACGGCGAGACTCAGCGCGATGATGAGCAAACCGTAGGACCAGGTATGTAGGCCGATCCAAACCCCAATGCCGATCAAGGCTGTAAAGACAAGACCCAAAGTGGCGTTCCGATGCTTGAATATATCCCGTAGCAAATGGATTTGAGGGGCATTCCGTAGCAAATGGATTTGAGGGGCATTCACAACTTTTTTGCGCACCGGCAAATCGCCGATTCCCCTCAGGTGTCGACGTCCTGAAATGAATATGAGCTGCCCGACGATCATGCCGATTCCGGCCAGTCCAAATCCATAGTGCCAACCGATTTTCTCGCCGACGTACCCGACGATTAAGGGTGCGGTAAAGGCGCCGAGGTTGATGCCCATATAATAGATGTAGAAGCCCATATCCCGCTTCTCGGGCTCATCTTCATACAACCGGCCGACCAGGGTTGAAGCATTGGGTTTTAAGCAGCCCACACCCAAGATGATCAGCACGATTCCGAGGTAAAAAGCCCAGGTGGCTTGAACGGCGAGGGTTAGGTGTCCCGCACACAGGAGCCAACCGCCCAGCATAACCGCCCGCTTTTGCCCCAAGAGCTTATCGGCGATTAAACCGCCGGGAATGGACATGACATAGACAAACATCAGATACCAACCGTAGAACGCATAGGCATTGGGCCCGATCCAACCCAGTCCGGGGTTGTCGTTACCCGTGGTTTGGGCGACGAGGTACAGGACTAATAGGGCGCGCATGCCGTAAAAGGAAAAGCGCTCCCAAAACTCGACAAAAAAGAGCACGAAGAGGCCTCTCGGATGTCCAAAGCGCTTGGGCCTTGCCGGAGCGCCAACTATCGAATCATTCATAGTCTATCATTTGCGTATTTTAGATGCTGCAGTAAAAAGCGGGTCATTTTGTGGTAGAGGTGTAAGGTGGTGTTACCACCCTCAAGGTTGTGGTTTCGGTCTTTGTAAACCTGCATATCGAAGGTCTTGTCCGCTTGTACCAGGGCCTCATCCATTTCCAATGTATTTTGAAAATGCACATTGTCGTCTTTCGTACCGTGTATAAGCAGGTAGTCTCCCCTTAGTTTTTCCACATAATGGATCGGCGAATTGTCATCGTAACCGCGGGGGTTTTCCTGTGGCGTACGCATATAGCGTTCCGTATAGATGCTATCGTAATACCGCCAATTGGTAACCGGCGCCACGGCTATCGCGCTGCGAAAGGTGTCCGCGCCTCGGGTAATGCAAAGCGAGGCGAGGAAGGCGCCGTAGCTCCAGCCGAAGATACCGATTCGCTCCGCATCGATAAAGGATTTTTTCCCCAAAAACCGCGCGGCGTCAATCTGATCTTGCGTTTCGTACTTACCGAGTTGTAGGTAGGTCATCTTCTTGAAATCCGCCCCTTTGCCCCCCGTGCCCCGGTTGTCTACAGAAGCCACTATAAACCCCTGTTGTGCGAGCAGCTCAAACCACAGATACCGGCTGTGCCCATAGGCGTTTAAAACCGTTTGCGAATTCGGACCGCCATATGCGTATATGAAGAGCGGATACGTCTTACTCGCATCAAAGTCGGGCGGTTTGATCATCCAGGCATTTAGCTCGGTACCCTCTGGGCGGGGAATGCTAAAGTATGCCACTTTTGATAAGCCGTAGGATTTGAGTCGTTCGACCAAGTCGCGGTTGTCTTCCAAAACCCGGATCGGTTTGCCGGTTTTTCCTTCGTTCAGACTATATACTTCGGGGCTGTTTCCCGTGCTATACACATAGAGGTAATATTTGAAATTCGGGCTGAAATAGGCATCATTCATGCCGATTTTTCGATTTAGCTTTTGGGCGCGTTTGCCATTTAGACCCACGGCGTACAAGGCGCGGTTTATGCTGCCGTCCTGTGTGGACTGATAGTATACGCGTTTTTGTCTTTCATCCACCCCATAGACCTGGGTCACCACATAGTTTCCCTTTGTAATTCGATTTTTTAACCGGCCGTCGGCTGCATAGTAGTAGAGGTGTCGGTAGCCGTCTCGCTCGGATTGCCATACGAAGCTGTTGTCCCGTAAGAAATAAACGTATAAATCATCGGTTTCTATGTATTTGGGGTCTGTTTCGGTCAGTATTTTTTCTACGCGGTTGTCTCGGCGGTTCACCCTTAGGAAATCCACCTTATTTTGATGCCGGTTGGCGATGAAGAGTGCGAATTGATCCGCCTTGGCAGTCCACTGTATTTTGGGGATATAGTAGTCTTTGTAGGCGCTCAGATCGACTGCAGTTGTTTTTCCATCCGCTGCGCTATAGCAATAGGCGGTTACTCGGGCGTTCGCTTCACCCGCTTTTGGATATTTATAAGTCAGAAGCGCTGGATGGAATTGGCTTTCCGGTCCATAGACGGGAATGTACATCTGCTCGACGCGGCTTTCATCGAACTTTAAGTAAGCGATAGACCGGCTGTCGGGACTCCAATCAAAGGCGCGGACATAAGAGAATTCCTCTTCATAGACCCAGTCGGTCACGCCGTTGATGATGTGATTTTTCTCGCCGTCTGTGGTAACCTGGGTTGTCTTTCCAGTTGTCAAGTCCTTTATATACAAGTTGTTATCATATACAAAAGCCAATTTTTTACCATTTGGTGAGAAAGTCGGCTCGCGGATTAAACGGTTATCCACCGGGCTCAGTTTATTTGTAGGCAGGTCATACAGATAATATCGGGCGCGTTTCGAGTGCCTGAAAAGTTTTTTCACTTCGGTGATCAGCAACAATTTTTTCTCGTCTGGGCTAAAGGAATAACCGCTGAAGGAAAGGCGGTTTGGCAGCGACTCACCGTTGAAACAGACCTGGGTCTGCCTTTGGGTGGTCGTGCTGCATCGCACGACCCGGGTACCTTGGGAATCACTTTTAAATACGGTGTAGTGTTTGCCATCATTCATAAATCGAAAACCGATCGGGTTTTTCGGGCTGAGCGCCCCCGACCAAATCGCTTCCAAGCCGAGTGCTTTTTGGGCCGATAAAGTGGTGAATGCACCCATCCCTATCGCGATGAAAAGGACAATTTTTTGTCTCATATCAATTTTTGTAAGACGTAAAATTTTCCAAATATGATAAAATAAAATAATAATGCTTAAAAAGCGGGTTTATTTTTTTCTATTTTGGCATGGATCTGGGGATATCGCTTATTTTTACCCCCTTTTTAGGAAACCGAGATTTAGTTTTTTACCTTTGGTATTTTAAACGGTGAAAAAGCGGATACAAGGCTTTTCAAAGCTCTCAAAAAGTGCAAAAGTAGAGTGGTTGTTGGCTAATTATTTCAGCAATCCCGACGAAGCGAGGGGAATACTGGCGCTTTATCGGAGTACGGATGAAAAGCTACAGCAGCTTCACGACGACTTCGCTGAGAATACCCTCACCAATTTTTACATGCCCTTTGGCGTGGCACCCAACTTTTTGATCGATGGAGAGATCTATGTGCTCCCCATGGTCACAGAAGAGAGTTCGGTGGTGGCTGCTGCAGCGAAAACCGCTTCGTATTGGCGCGATCGGGGTGGTTTTCGAACCCGAATACTCGGTTTGAAAAAGGTCGGTCAGGTACACTTCATATACCGCGGCGGTTACGACGAGTTAAAAGCCTTTTTCGATCGGATCAAAGGCCGTTTTTTCAAAGCTACCGCTTCTCTTACTCAAAATATGCGCGCGCGCGGCGGGGGCATAATCCAGTTGGATCTACTGGACAAAAGCGATTTGGCACCCCATTATTATCAAATTTTTGCCCAATTCGACACCGTTTCCGCAATGGGGGCCAATTTTATAAACTCTTGTTTGGAGGAATTGGCTCGGACGCTGAAAAGGGAAATACAACGATCGAACGCATTTACAGCAGATGAAAAAGCCATTGAGATCGTCATGTGCATCGTTTCAAACTACACCCCCGAATGTTTGGTACGGGCTGAGGTGTGTTGTCCCATAGCGCAGTTGACCGATATATTTGGCCTGTCGCCGTCTGAATTTACCGATAAATTTCAGCGTGCCATCGAGCTGGCTCAGGTCGATCCCTATCGGGCGGTAACGCACAACAAGGGGATCATGAATGGGGTGGATGCGGTGGTCATCGCCACCGGAAACGATTTTCGGGCTGTGGAGGCCGCTGCCCATGCATACGCTTCGCGAGACGGGCAATACCGCAGCTTAAGCCAGGTGGATATCCGGGATGGGCAATTTCGGTTTTGGCTGGATTTACCGGTGTCGGTAGGTACGGTAGGTGGGCTCACTTCGATACATCCATTGGTGAAACTAGCCTTGGAAATGCTGGGCAATCCCACCGCTCCGGACTTAATGGCGATCATTGCCGCAGCTGGATTGGCACAAAATTTTGCAGCTGTTCGCTCATTGGTGACTACCGGCATCCAAAGGGGCCACATGAAGCTGCATCTGTTGAATATTCTCAACCAGGTAGAAGCCGAACCGGAAGAGCGGGGATTCTTTATCGATTACTTTAAAGACAAAATCGTTTCACACGCTGCGGTAATTCAAGAGCTCAATCGCTTGCGGCGTTTGGCGGACGACGGTTTTATACGGTGGTTTTTCGTCCGGTGACAGTCGATAGCCCATACATTAAATGCGGTTTTAAAGGGAATACATCTCCTTATTTAAAACGATCCCCGACACTGAGCCACCCGAGCAGATTTAGCGGACTGGGAAAAAGAATTATCCCAATGGATCGGTAGTACGCCGGCCTATTTATATCACTTTCACTAAGCGATTTGATTTCAAGCGCCTGACCCGTTGTCATGTTTTTTGAGGTGATTTTTTCTTTATTCAGCGTCTCGGCATCTATTAATTTTTTTAAAATTTTTAGTAGATCAACCCGTGATTCAACTAAGTCTTTCATTTTGGATTTTACGCTACTCGTCATGCTTAATTTTTCGTGAGCAGCTCGAGTTTTCGTTTGCTGAATTGCGTGGCGCCATCTAGCTGGTTTGTGTATTCCAGCGATTTGCATTAACTTCACAAATTGAAATCAACACGGCCATCTTTATAAAGAAGGATAAACATGCCTTTCTCACAGTTTGCGATTCTAACCGACAGCATCAAAAGTCCTATAGACCTCGCCAAGCGGGGTCACAGTCTCATTTCCAATTGGGTCGATGATTTAAACGATTATTTACCCAGGGTCGCATTGGCCATTGCCATTCTGCTCGCCTTCTATTACCTGGGCAAATTTATCCGGCGCGCTGTAAGACGCTTCGTCTATCGCTTTCTGAGGAAGGATAAAAATCCAGAAGTCGTAGAAGCGCTTTCCATATTGCTCTATTGCTTCTTTTTGCTATCGGGTATCTACCTCGCCATGGACGTCTTAGAGCTCGGTGATACGTTAACGAAAGTCCTAACCTCGGCGGGTATCTTGGGTATTATTGCGGGGTTTGCCTTTCAAGATATCGCCTCCAACGTATTTGCCGGTTTGTTGCTAAAGTATCACAGGCCTTTTCACGTCAGTGATTGGATCGGGGTCGGGGATCACTTCGGCACGGTCGATCAGATGAATTGGTTGACGACCAACGTTAAATTGGTCAGTGGTGAGGCGGTATATATCCCCAATCGATTGATCTACGATCAGGCGTTTACGAATTATACGGCCAATGGCATGCGTCGGATCAGCCTCAAAACGGGAGTGGCCTATGGCGAGGATTTGACACGTGTCAAGCGCGTCAGTCTGGAAGAAGCGGCTCGGGTCAAAAACGCCTTGTTGGACCGGGATATCGATTTTTACTATACGCAAATCGGCGACTTTGCTTACCATTTCGAGCTGCGTTTTTGGATTCGCTATCGCATGCAGCTAGACTACTTAGAGGCGATGAGTGATATCATCATGCGCATTCAGGATCGCTTCAAAAAGGAAGACATCAGTATCGCCTACCCGGTGACCACATTGGACTTTGGTGTGCGGGGCGGCAGGAATATTTTCGATAAGCCGATTCAAGTGCAACCGATGGGTGCGGCTCAATCACCGAGGGATACTTCTACTTCTTCGGATTCGACCAGCGACTGACAGAGCAGTATATAGCCATCGGCGATTTCCGCGCTGCCCAATCCATCGGTATGCCGCATGCTGACATGGCCGCGCAAGCGCTTGGCCTTACAGCTGCCACAGCGGCCGGAAAGGCAGGAATAAGGGACGTCTAGTGATTTTCGCCTTAAAAATCCCAGGATATTCGCATGGGGTTCGAGCGAAAAGCAACGCGTTTCTCCCCTGTGGTGTACGATGAGTTTTGGCAAGCTGTGATGCGTTACACTTACAGACTTCAAATATATATATATTGCCGACAAAACCGAGCGCAAGGCACAACGCTGAACGTATTACGGTATGGAGAAGTTCTACAAACCGCCAAAAGGGGTTATATGAATACGTAAGTCCTACGAGAAATCCATGCGACCTCAGCTGCGGACAAGCGGGTGGAAACCCCGATGCTTCCCATCCAAAAGTCGATCTCGATCTGTGGTGGAAAGGCAAAAAAAGGCCGCCCTTGAGGCGGCCTCCCAAAGACCTATCTTTGAACTATTTAGCAACTGTAAGAGAAAATTGAAACAAACTTTTTTCCCTGCCCGTTTGAGTCATAGTAAATTTAAATTCACCACCTGTACTAAGCGAACTGTCGCCATTTATAAGTACATGGGAAAGTCGACCATTAGAAGTATTTATAGAACCATATCCTATAGTAAAACCTATTGGTCAAAAATATTCAATACGATAAAAAATCCGACCCAACCCGGTAAGCAAAACCCTTATGATTATGCCGATCCCCAAAAACCGAGGTATGTGCGGCAATACTGACATCATGGTTGTCTTGCTGTAAATCAAACCGGCCTCAAAAAATCACAGCTTTTCAATTGTTTT
>JBAJNK010000023.1:0-18235 GCA_036881805.1 Flavobacteriales bacterium | reverse complement strand
GCCAATACAGAAGCGAAGATCAACATCTTTTTCATCACTCATAAATTTTTTAGATTAACTGCACAAATGTAAGAACTTATTTTAATCTGCAAAATAAATCCTGCTTTTTTTTCAAAAAACGCTATCCTTTTTCTCTATCAATGTAGATCGAGATGCAATACCCCCGTTAAACCCGATTTATTCAGCGGTAGCATACCGATAAAATCGCTCAAAGATCAGTTGAAACCAAGGGGTAAAGCGCTGTGGCTTTTCGGCGAGCTCCGCCCGGACATCCGGTAGCGAAACCCAGCGAAAGCGATTTACTTCGTCGGTATTGATCACGGGGTCTCTATTCGTCTTGCCGACGAGTACGTAGTCGAATTCGTGTTCGGTTAAACCCCGATCCAAAGATGCCTTATAGATGAAGTGAAAGGCTTCCGTCAACCGTACGCGAAGACCCATTTCAAAGTGCAAACGGCGCGCCCCGGCCTCGATATTGGACTCTCCCTGCTGCTGGTGACTGCAAGCGGCATTGGTCCAGAGCAGGGGCGAATGGTACTTACCAGCTGCGCGTTGCTGGAGCAGGAGTTGATCCCTATCGTTCGAGATGAATACCGAAAAGGCCCGATGCAACACCCCCTTTCGGTGGGCTTGCCACTTATCCATCTCGCCCAGCAGCCGATCGGACGCATCGACCAACAATACCTTATCCCGCTTCAAACCGCCTTATTTATTTTTTCCCACAACAGGTCTTTCAAGGCAGTCAACCCCCTTCCGCTTACCGCGGAAAAAAACAAATCGGGCATGCCTTCGGAAAACCGAGCCGCTATTTTTCGCTCCGACTCTGCATCGGACAAATCGGCTTTCGATATGGCCACTACGCGTTCCTTATCGGACAATTGGGGGTTGTACCGCTGCAGCTCATCCGACAGGATTCGATAGGCCTCATAAGGGTCTGGCGCATCGGCAGGAATCAAGAACAGCAACACGGCGTTTCGCTCCACATGTCGTAAGAAACGCTGTCCGAGTCCCTTGCCCCGAGCGGCACCCGCAATAATCCCCGGTATATCGGCCATGACAAAAGATGTGTAATCGCGGTGGCGTACCACACCGAGCTCAGGCCTAAGCGTGGTAAATGCAAAATCGGCGATTCTGGGCTTGGCCGAAGTGAGGGCGGCGAGCAGGGTTGACTTTCCCGCATTGGGGAAACCGACCAAACCGACATCGGCCAACACCTTCAATTCGAGTACAAAGGCGACTTCCCGACCGGACCCTCCGGGCTGTGCATAGCGGGGCGTCTGCCGGGTGCTGCGGCGAAAATGCCAATTCCCCAAACCGCCTTGTCCGCCTTCGACCAAAACCCTTTCCTCGCCGTCTCGGATCATTTCAAATAAAATTTCGCCGGTCTGCGCACTTTTTACCACCGTTCCCAAAGGAACCGCTACCACAGCATCCCTGCCATCAGCCCCCGTGGCGCGTTGCGCACCGCCATCTCGACCGTTACCGGCTTGGATACGACGCGCATACTTCAGATGAAAAAGCGTTCCCCTTTGCGCGCTCCCGCGCAGAATCACGTGCCCCCCCCGGCCGCCATCCCCCCCATCGGGACCGCCTTTGGGCACAAATTTCTCACGGCGCAAATGGGCTGAACCCGCACCACCCCGCCCGGACTGGGCACGGATCTCAATGCGGTCTATAAAGTCACTACTCAACATGGCAACGCTCGATCGACAATCCGGATTAAACGCTCGCTTATGGCATCGATGGGGCCTAGGCCATCGATGGATTCCAGCTTATCCCGCCCCCTGTAATAACCCGCCAAAGGGGCTGTCTGCTCGTGGTATGCTGCGATCCGGTCTCGAATCACCCTTTCGTCACTATCGTCCATCCGAGCACCTTCCCGACCCCGCTTGCGCAACCGGACTAGCAAATCTGCATCGGCTACCTCGAGTGAAAGCGCCTTTAAAATGCTCGCGCCGCTTTGATCCAAAAAATCGTCCAGGGCTTTCGCCTGTGCCAAGGTACGGGGAAAGCCATCGAACACAAAGCCCTTGACATCGGCATGTCGGCTTACCGCTTCTTCGAGCATGTCGATCGTCAGCCCGTCGGGCACGAGACGTCCCTTGTCCATATAACCCTGGGCCAAACCGCCCAATCGGGTCTGGCCGCCGATGTGATGCCGAAACATAGCACCGGTGGATAGGTGTTTCAAACCGTAATGGGCGGCGAGGCGCTCGGCTTGCGTTCCTTTGCCGGCTCCAGGCGGACCCAATAGGACGAGGTGAATCATGTTTCTGCGCTCAATTGGTAGATAGCTCTTAAATTTCTGCCCAAGCCATTGTAATCCAAGCCATAGCCTACGACAAATCGATTGGGGATCACCTGGCCGATGCGGCTGATCGGCAAAGGTCCTTTACAGGCATCGAATTTCACAAACAGGGCGATCACTTTTACGGATTTCGCACCTCGATCGGTAAACAGTTCCCCAATGCGCTGCAAGGTTTTTCCGCTATCCACGACGTCTTCCAAAATGACGACCGTGCGGTCGGTCAAGTCCGCATCTATATCGAGTAGGGTTTTTATCTCGCCCTTGGACCTCAGACCTTTATAAGAGGCGAGACGGACAAACGAAACCTCACAGGCGGATTCGTAGTAGCGGATGAAATCGGCGAAAAACAGGATGGCCCCGTTTAACACCCCTATAAAGAGCGGTGTTTCACCCTGCAGTTCGGCCTGAAGCCCGCGCGCCAATCCCTTGACCAACGACTGAATTTCCGATTCACCGAGGTAGTGCTCAAAGGTTTTATCCAGCAGCGCAATGGATTTCACGACTTAAAGCGGGTTATCCTTCAATTTGAAGGAACAAATATACGCTTTTTAGGCAGTCTATAGCCGTTGCAAACCACCTCTTTCCATATATTGTGAAGCCATGCTTAAAAAATCGAGAGGTGAAATTCCCTTTATGATGACAGTCTGAAAACACGAGAGCGGGTTATCCTTCAATTTGATGGAGTCCGATACTTAAAACTGCAATGCGTATGGCAAACAGGGATCAAACAGCTGGTTAAATCACACAATTTTTTACTAATATAGCGGCCAATTCGCTACGGCTATGGATGCAGAAGGAGTAAAGCGCTACATAACCGAACACTCGGAGCCCGAACCGCCCTTATTGCAGGAACTCAGCCGAGAAACCGCACGGAAAGGACTGGGCTTACGCATGCTTTCGGGGCATTACCAGGGTCGACTGCTCGCACTGCTATCCAAGTTGATCCGACCGACTTGTATTTTGGAAATCGGTACCTATACGGGCTATTCAGCGCTTTGCTTGGTCGAAGGACTGGCCCCAGGAGGCCGGCTGATCACCATAGATCAGAACGAGAAATGGCAATCCCTGGCGGGTAAATACTTTGAGCAATCTCCTTATAAGGATCAAATCAAGCCTTTGATCGGCCATGCACTCGAAGTGATACCCGATTTAAATGAGCAGTTTGACCTGGTCTTTATCGATGCGGATAAGCGCAACTACATCAATTATTTCGATTTGGTCATCGACCAGATGAACTCCGGGGCCGTGCTGCTCTCCGACAATGTATTGTGGCATGGAAAGGTCCTACAAACAGCCAAAAGGGACGATCTCAATACGCAAACCCTACAAAAATTCAATGCAATCTTGGCGGCGGACCAGCGCTTGGAAACCGTTATGCTCCCCATTCGGGACGGCTTGTCTATCAGTCGGGTCAAATAACCCGATACGCATACCGTTCCAAAAATCGAACTCGATGTGTTGTTATAAGTAGCAACACAAAAAAAGGCCGCCTGAATGGCAGCCTCTAACAGCTAAAACTAATGTTGCGTCAATTAAAAAACAGCGCCAAACAACCACATAGGCATAACCCATGCAATCCAAAAATCCTTGCCAGCACCCCAAGCCGTCACACAACCCTTGAACATCAACTGAGCCCAGCAGGGCGACCAAAAACCATATAATCCAAAGCGATTACATACAAACGGTAAAAAAGACAAGCCGAAACCACCCCGAAAAGCCCACCGCACAAAATGTCGAGCGGAAAATGGACGCCGAGATACACCCGACTGTAGGCCACGACAGCCGCCCAGAGCCACATGGCGTAAATCCACCTCGAAATGCGCCTAAAGACCAATACCACAAAACCCGCCAACCCAAAGGCATTGCCCGCATGGCCGCTGGTAAAGCCGTACCGCCCACCGCAATGGCTTGTAACCAAGCGAACCAAACCCGACAATTCAGCATCATAACAGGGGCGCGGGCGATGGAAAAAGTGCTTAACCAAACCGGTAAACTGATCCGTAAAACCGAAGAGCAGCAGGACAGACAAAAGGGCCAGACCACCGCGCATCCAGCCCAATTTCCAGACTAGCAGCAGGGCGAGCAACCCATACAGCGGAATCCAAGCGCGCTCGGCGGTAACGAAAAGCCAAAAGCCATCCCACCGGGCATTGCCCAAGTGATTCAAGTATAAAAAGAGACGCTCGTCGAGCTGAATGAGTTTTTCCACTAGGCTTTGCGCTTGGCTGAACCCGGAGGGGCCCCGACCACCTTGGCGGATTCGCCCCTTTGATCGGAGAGAGGCTTGGCCATATCTCGAGTGGATTCTTCAATAGGTGTTTCCATATCCCGACCGGTCTGTTCAAAGGTATCTTTAATGTCTTTGAGGTCTGCGTTTTTATCGAGCTGTGATAGCACTTCTGATTTGATATCCTCGGTAGCTTCTCTCATATAACGGAGCCCTTCACCGAGTCCCCTGGCGATTTCAGGTAGCTTATTCGCACCGAATAAGAGCACTGCGATCAAGAGGATAAAGAAAACTTCTGTCGTTCCGATAAAGAGAAAAGGCATCGCACGTCACCGATCAATTCCGATCAAAATTACAAAAAAATACCGCATCGAGATATGTCATAGATACTATTTACCCCGACAGCGCCCATCAACCCCAGCCAACACTGTGCGCAAAGGCGTATTTTTATCCCCTTCATCGAGCGATTCGGTATCTTCACCGTCTCTTTTTATCCCTATCGACTCGATTGAAATCATACATGATCGGCGTGGCGATAAATACCGACGAATAGGTCCCTACGACGACCCCGAGCATAATCGCAAATACAAAACCTCGAATGTTTTCCCCGCCAAAGCAGCAGATGACCAACAAGACGAAGAACGTCGTCAGCGAGGTGTTCAAGGTTCGGCTTAGCGTACTGTTAACAGCGGCATTGATCTGATCGCCAAAACTGCGTTTCCCGCCCCCTTTAAAATACTCCCGAATCCGGTCGAATACGATTACGGTATCGTTCAACGAATAGCCGATGACCGTGAGTATGGCGGCGACAAAAGCCTGATCGATCTCCAAGGAGAAGGGAACCCATCCGTGAAGCAGCGAAAAAATACCCAATACGATTAGCGAATCGTGAAATACGGCGATTACGGCGCCGGCGCTAAACTGCCACCTGGCAAACCGCATCAAGATATACACGAATACCACTGCGAGAGAGAATAATATCGCCCACAGGGCACCTTTCTGAATGTCATTTGCAATCGTAGGGCCTACCTTCATGGACTGCATAATTCCGTATGGACTGTCGCTCGCCGTGGTTTGGAATTGATCCAAGGTGTAACCCGCCGGCAAATAGGCTTTGAGCCCATCGTACAACTTCCGAACGATTTCATCGTCTACCGCTATGTCATCCTGGTCGATCTTATACTTGGTGGTAATCTTGACCTGGTCGTCCCCGCCAAATGTTTTTACCGCTGGGCGGACGGGGTGGCCACCGGCATCGGTAAATCGCTTGGCCAAAGCATCGGTTAGATCTCGGGTGGAAACCGGTTTGTCAAAACGAACCGTATACGTGCGGCCGCCCAAAAAATCGACACCGAAGTCCAAGCGCCTCGTAAACAGGGAAACCAGGCTGACGAGGATCAAAATAAGGGAAACGGCATAGCTGATTTTTCGCTTACCCAAGAAATCGATTTTGACATTTTGAAACCAATTCTCGGTGAGCCTCGTATAAAAGCGCACGCCTTTGTTTTTACGCAACCGGGCTTCAATGAACAAACGGCTTAGGAAAATAGCGGTAAACAGGGCGGTCAAAATACCGATGATCAAAGTGGTGGCAAAACCCCGAATCGGACCGGTACCAAACACATACAATATAACTCCGGTCAACAAGGTGGTGATATTGGCGTCTAAGATGGCGGAAAGCGCATATTTATACCCGTCTTTAACGGCTTGTTTTAGGACTTTGCCCTGGCGCAGTTCTTCCTTGACGCGTTCGTAGATCAACACGTTTGCATCTACGGACATACCGATCGTCAGGACGATACCCGCCATACCCGGCAGGGTCAACACCGCATGTAGCGAAGCCAAGACGCCAAACAGGAACAAGAGGTTCGCCATCAGGGCCAAATCGGCAAAGAAACCGGCCAGCGCATAATAAAATATCATATAGAAGAGCACAACCGCCAGGGCGATGACAAAGGATCGCAAGCCGGCATGTATGGATTCCCGGCCCAAGGAAGGACCCACGATCTCCGCTTCTACGATATGGGCGGGTGCAGGTAGCTTGCCCGCATTGAGTTTGGTAGCCAAGTCCTGGGCCTCGGCCACGGTAAAGTGGCCTGAAATCTCGGAACGCCCACCCGAAATAGCACCCGAACTGACGCCCGGTGCCGAATAGACGACATCGTCCAATACGATGGCAATAGCCGTCCCGCCTTGATAGGCCGCGCCCGTCATCTTTTCCCAGATGCGGGCCCCCTTTGCGTCCATTTGCACGGTGACGATGGGACGGCCATTTCTCGGATTGAATTGCTGTTGGGCGTTTACAATGACGTCACCGCTGAGCGGGGCGCGGTCTTTTCGATTGGATTTTATGGCGTAAAGCGGAATTGCGTTTCCCATATTCGGATCGGGAATACCCCAAAGAAACCGAGCGAATTTAAATTCTGCCGGCAGGTTTTCCCGAAACTGACGCATAGCCAAATACCCGTCTATCGCAGCTGTATCCCGAGTAGCGAAATAAAAGAGCTCGGGTCGATCGGAGCTGCCCAAGCGTTTTACCAACGAGGTGATCGGCCCCCGATCTCGATATGAGCGCGCCGTATCGGCTTTCTCAGATCGCGCCAAAAGCGAGTCCACTACCGAAGGCTTTTCGCCTTTACCGCCCTTCACCATTTTTTTAGTCTCCGCCTGTGCTTTGACGACAGTCCCCAGCTTTCGGTCGGCCTGAAAAAAGGCATCTCCGATTTGAGTTGCATTATAGGCATGCCAAAATTGCAGTTGCGCGGTGCTCTGCAAGAGTCTTTTGACGCGTGCGATATCCTTCACACCAGGCAATTCGACCAAGATGCGGCCGGAGGTACCAATGCGCTGAATATTGGGTTGCGCGACACCGAACTTATCGATCCGGGCGCGCAAAACGGTAAAGGCGTTGTCCACAGCGGCATTGACTTTGGCGCGGATAACGCTTTCCACCGCGTGGTTGGAATCCCCAGGGGCGACCTGCCCACTCAGGTCTCGAGTCCCAAAAACTGCAGCCGAGGACAGTAATATGGAATTACCCCCCCGGGCGCTCAGCTTTTCAAAACTTTCAAAAAACAAGTCCAAATAGCTCTGCTGACTGGTCTCTCGCGCCTGAGAAGCACCGGCCAAAGCGGCCAAAAAAGTCGGGTTTTGCGAATGATTGGCCAACGACTTTAAAATATCCCGCACGGATATTTGAAGGACGACATTAATACCGCCCTTTAAGTCCAATCCCAAATTCACCTCATCGTTGCGCGCTTCCCGATACGTAATGCCAGGTATCCAGCTGATGGCTTGTTCGTCAGCCACAGAATCCAAATAGAACTGTCGCCTGTCCGCGCTGCCCTGGGCATATAGACGCGCTTTTTTCTCTACGCTGCGCGCGATAAAAGTAAAACTGAGCTGATAGATGCAAATGATCGCCAGCAGAATCGCAAATAGCCTGGTAATGCCTTTATTTCGCATGCCGTTCCAATTTTATAGAAGGGGAACAAATATATAAAAACAGGGACTCAAGACATTTTTTGTGCACCGATATGGGGCTACCGCTGCTCAGGCTTCGCCGGTTGGCCCGCCAAAATGAAAGGGTACGGGATAATCGTCCTCCGCAATTTCGCCGTGGTTGCGCTCGTAACGCGCGAGGTTTTCGCGCAAAGCGCGGAGCAGGCGCTTGGCATGCTGGGGCGTGAGGATAATTCGGGATTTGACCTTCGCCTTGGACGTCCCGGGCATCACCTTGACAAAATCTACCACAAACTCGGTGTTGGAGTGATTGATAATGGCCAGGTTGGCGTAAATCCCGTCGGCTACTTCTTCCGTCAATTCGATATCGATCTGCGCTTCTTCTTTTTTCATCGCAATTTTTCGCCTACTTCAGCTTCAAAAGCTACTGTGGTCGGATCGTAGTCTGCCTTGGCACCTACTGTGATGTCTTCGTATACTCTCAAGCCGGTACCAGCGGGAATCTTGTGTCCCACGATGACGTTCTCCTTTAAGCCTTCTAAAGCGTCGACCTTACCGCTGACAGCAGCTTGACTCAATACTTTGGTGGTCTCCTGGAAAGAGGCGGCCGACATAAAGGATTTGGTTTGCAGGGAAGCCCGGGTAATACCCTGTAACACCGGCATGGCCGTGGCGGGAACCGCATCGCGAGCCGTGATCAAATCTTTGTCCGCACGGCGAAGCAGTGAATTCTCATCGCGCAGCTCACGCGGCGTGATCATTTGTCCCGACTGGTAACGGGTGGAGCCACCTGGGTTTTCTACGACTTTCAAATCGTAGATCCGATCGTTTTCCGCCATAAAATCGTTCTTGTGAACCACCTTAGTATCTAAGAAATGGGTATCGCCGGAATCTTGAATCTCGACCTTTTGCATCATTTGACGCACGATCACCTCGAAGTGCTTGTCGTCGATCTTAACCCCTTGTAGGCGATACACTTCTTGTACGCCATTGACCAAATATTCCTGAACTGCCGTAGGCCCCTTGATGGCCAATATATCTCTGGGCGTTATAGCCCCATCGGAAAGCGGCATGCCCGCACGGACGAAGTCGTTCTCTTGAACCAGTATTTGGTTGGAGAGTTTGACGAGATACCGCTTCACCTCACCGGCTTTACTCTCGATGATCACCTCGCGGTTACCGCGCTTAATCTTACCGAAGGACACGACCCCGTCAATCTCGGAGACCACGGCCGGATTAGATGGGTTGCGGGCTTCAAACAGCTCGGTCACACGGGGCAACCCACCGGTAATGTCGCCTGCCTTGGCAGACTTACGCGGTATTTTCACCAAGGTTTTTCCGGCCTGAATCGCCTCGCCATCCCCGACGACTATGTGTGCGCCTACCGGTAAGTTATAGACTTTCAACACGGCATCCCCGCTGCCGAGTACCGATAGGGAAGGGATGAGGCGCTTGCCCCTGGAATCGGTGATCACCTTTTCTTGAAACCCGGTCTGCTCGTCGATCTCTACGACAAAGGTATTTCCTTGAATGATGTTATCGAACTTAACCTTGCCAGCGGTTTCAGCGATAATCACACCGTTGTACGGATCCCAGTTGCAAACCGTCGTACCCTTCTTTAGCTCGTCCCCATCTCTTACCCTTAAAAAGGAACCATAAGGGATATGGGCTGTGGCCACTACGCTTTTGCGATTCAGGTCGATCAATTTCATCTCGGCAGAGCGCGAAATCACCACATCCACCGCATGGCCTTCACCATCTCGACCCAAGACGGTTTTCAAATCATCGAATTCCACCCGACCGCCTCGCTTGGCGACGATTTGTGACGCTTCCGCCACATGACCGGCCGTACCACCCACATGGAAAGTGCGCAAGGTGAGCTGTGTACCGGGTTCGCCAATGGATTGCGCGGCGATGACACCGACCGCTTCCCCTTTTTGAACCATCTTTCCCGTCGACAGATTGCGTCCATAACATTTGGCACAAATCCCATTCTTGGATTCACAAGTCAAAGGGGAGCGCACTTCTACGCGTTCAATCCCGGCTGCTTCAATCGCTCGTGCCGTACTTTCTCCGATTTGTGAGCCAGCCGGGACGATCAATTCATCGGTTTGGGGATGATACACATCGCGTAAGGCTACCCGGCCGAGAATGCGGTCGAAAAGCGGCTCGATCACCTCTTCATTCTTTTTCAAAGCGGTCACTTCCAACCCCCGCAAGGTGCCGCAATCCGATTCACGGATGACCACATCTTGGGATACATCGACCAGACGACGGGTCAAGTACCCGGCATCAGCTGTTTTTAAAGCGGTATCCGCCAGTCCTTTACGCGCACCATGGGTCGAAATAAAATACTCTAAGATCGAAAGCCCTTCCCTAAAGTTTGAAGTAATCGGGTTTTCGATGATCTCTTGTCCACTCGTGCCAGACTTTTGCGGCTTGGCCATCAACCCGCGCATACCGGCCAGCTGCCGAATCTGTTCCTTCGATCCCCGCGCCCCCGAATCCAACATCATGTAAACGGAATTGAACCCTTGGTTGTCGGACGCCAAGCGGTTCATGGTGAGCCGGGTAATCTGGGCATTGGTGCTCGTCCACACATCGATCACTTGATTGTAACGCTCGTTATTCGTAATCAAGCCCATATTGTAGTTCGCCGAGATGGAATCCACCTGCCGATCGGCGGCTCTCGTCATCTCTTCCTTTTCCTGCGGGACGATAATGTCGCCCAAACTAAATGACAAACCGCCTTTGAACGCGTGGGTATAACCCAAATTTTTGATGTCGTCTAAGAATTTTGCCGTCGTCGGCACATCTGTTTTTTTAAGGACACCAGAGATGATCTCACGCAGCGCTTTTTTGGTTAAAATCTGATTGATAAAACCCATCTTTTGGGGTACCACTTGGTTGAACAAAACGCGGCCTACGGTGGTTTCGACCAATTTCGCCCTTCCGGTTTCAGGCGCTGCCCCCATTACCTTAATGGTGGCATTCAGCGCTGCCTTATTTTCATTGTAAGCGATGATCACTTCTTCGGCCGAATAGAAAATGCCGTTTTCCCCCTTTAACGGGCATTGCGCTGTCGACCGCCGGGGTTTGGTCATGTAGTACAAGCCGAGTACCATATCCTGAGAGGGTACGGCGTGGGTGAGCCGTTTGCCGGGTTTCGGATGTTGTGCGTGGATAGCATCAACAACTGGGCTTCTAAGATGGCTTCCGGGCCGAGTGGCACGTGGACCGCCATCTGGTCGCCATCGAAGTCCGCGTTGAAGGCCGTGCATACCAAGGGGTGTAGTTGAATGGCCTTTCCTTCGATCAGCTTGGGTTGAAAAGCCTGAATACCCAGGCGGTGCAAGGTGGGTGCTCGGTTGAGCAAGACGGGATGCCCCTTCAATACATTTTCCAAAATATCCCAAACGACGGGCTCCTTTTTATTGATAATGCGCTTGGCTGATTTTACGGTTTTGACGATACCCCGCTCGATTAGTTTTCGGACGATAAACGGATTGTACAGCTCTGCAGCCATATCTTTGGGCAAGCCGCATTCGTGCAGTTTCAATTCCGGGCCGACCACGATGACGGAGCGCGCCGAATAATCCACCCGTTTGCCGAGCAAGTTCTGGCGGAATCGCCCTTGCTTTCCTTTTAAGGAGTCGGAAAGCGATTTGAGCGGCCGATTCGAATCGGTTTTAACCGCAGAAAATTTTCTCGTATTGTCCAATAGCGAATCCACAGCCTCTTGGAGCATGCGTTTTTCATTTCTGAGGATGACCTGTGGCGCCTTGATTTCCATCAAGCGTTTCAAGCGGTTGTTGCGAATGATGAGCCGGCGATAGAGATCGTTCAAATCCGAGGTGGCGAAACGGCCGCCATCCAAAGGTACCAAGGGTCGCAATTCAGGCGGAATGACGGGGATCACTTTTAAAATCATCCATTCGGGCTTGTTTTCCCCCCGGGTATTCGCCTCTCGGAAAGCCTCGACGACTTGCAACCGCTTTAAAGCCTCCAAGCGGCGCTGTTTAGAAGTCTCGTGGTGGGCTTTGTGCCGCAATTCATAAGATAGGGCATCGATATCCAAACGCTGCAAGAGGTAAATCAAACACGCCGCCCCCATCTTGGCGATAAACTTATTGGGATCGGCATCATCCAAGTATTGGTTTTCAGGGGGCAGGGATTCCGAGATGTCGAGATATTCCTCTTCGGTTAGGAAATCCATGGGTTGTAAGGCTTCCCCATCGGGGCGCTCGGCTATGCCCGGCTGAACGACTATATACCGCTCGTAGTAAATGATCATATCCAATTTTTTGGAAGGTAAGCCCAGCAAGTATCCGAGCTTGTTGGGCAAGGAGCGGAAATACCAAATGTGCACGACGGGGACGACTAGACTGATGTGACCAACGCGCTCGCGGCGCACTTTTTTCTCGGTGACCTCTACGCCACAACGATCGCAGATGATGCCTTTATATCGAATGCGCTTGTATTTGCCACAAGCGCATTCGTAATCCTTTACCGGTCCAAAAATGCGCTCGCAGAACAGCCCGTCGCGTTCGGGCTTGTGCGTGCGGTAATTGATGGTCTCGGGTTTAACCACCTCCCCATAAGACCGCTGCAACAAAGTCTCCGGACAAGCCAAACCGATGGCTATCTCATTAAAATTCGTATTTTGATTGTGCTTAATCCCCATAGCCATAACCTATTTCTCAAACGACTAAATATCCATCACGCTTCCAGCCTCACGTCGAGCGCCAGGCCCTGCATCTCGTGCAGCAATACGTTGAACGACTCGGGGATGCCGGGCGCCGGCATGGTTTCCCCTTTTACGATGGCTTCATAGGCCTTAGCCCGACCCACCACATCGTCCGATTTTACGGTGAGCATCTCCCGCAAACTGTAGGCGGCACCATAAGCCTCGAGCGCCCAAACCTCCATCTCACCGAAACGCTGGCCGCCGAATTGGGCTTTTCCACCGAGTGGCTGTTGGGTGATTAAAGAATAAGGCCCGATGGAACGAGCGTGCATCTTGTCATCTACCATATGACCCAATTTTAACATGTAAATCACACCGACCGTAGCGGGTTGGTCAAATCGTTCACCGGTCCCACCATCGTAGAGGTAGGTACTACCAAAACGCGGGATACCGGCCAAATCGGTCAAGCGGTTGATTCGATCTAGGGAAGCACCGTCAAAAATGGGGGTGGCGTACCGCTCACCGAGTCGCTTACCCGCCCACCCCAGCACGGTTTCGTAAATCTGACCGATATTCATACGAGAAGGAACGCCCAAGGGGTTCAACACCATATCGACCGGCGTGCCATCGTCTAAAAAAGGCATGTCTGCTTCCCGAACGATACGCGCTACGATACCTTTATTGCCGTGGCGGCCGGCCATTTTATCCCCAACCCGCAGCTTGCGCTTCTTAGCGATATAGACCTTGGCCAACTTAACGACGCCTGGGGGGAGCTCATCGCCTACGGAAATGTTAAACTTGCGGCGGCGCAAAACGCCTTGCAGGTCGTTAACACGGATTTTATAGTTGTGGAGCAATTCCTCGATCAAATCGTTTTTCGCCTTACTCGTCGTCCAAGTGCCGTGGGTCAGATGAACGTAATCGTCAATGCTGCCGAGCAGTTTTTGGGAAAACTTCACCCCCTTTGGAATGACCGCTTCCATCAAGTCGTTTCGTACGCCCTGGGATGTCTTTCCCTGAACGATTTGGAAGAGTTTTTCAACCAATACTTCGCGGAGTGCGGACAACCGCTTGTAAAAGTCGGCTTCCAAGCGTTCCACTTCAACCTTGTCTCGCGCACGTCTATGCTTATCCTTAATGCTGCGTTCGAACAATTTTTTATCGATGACCACACCATTCAATGAGGGGGATGCGCGTAAGGAAGCATCTTTTACATCGCCAGCCTTGTCCCCGAAAATCGCTCGCAACAGCTTTTCTTCAGGCGTTGGGTCGGACTCACCTTTGGGCGTTATCTTTCCGATTAAAATATCGCCCGGTTGCACTTCAGCACCGACGCGAATCATACCGTTTTCATCCAACTCTCGAATGGCTTCTTCGCTCACATTGGGGATGTCGCTCGTCAACTCCTCCATACCCAATTTGGTATCGCGTACATCTAGCGCATATTCATCGATGTGAATGGAAGTAAATAAATCGGCTCGAACCACGCGCTCTGAAATGACGATGGCATCCTCAAAATTGTATCCCTTCCAGGGCATGAAAGCGACCAACAGGTTCTGACCCAGTGCCAGCTCGCCCCCCTGAGTCGCATAGCCTTCGCACAAAACCTGGCCTTTTTTCACCGAGTCGCCCAATTTCACAATCGGTTTTAGGTTGATACAAGTGCTCTGATTGGTCTTTCTAAACTTGACGAGTTCGTATTCTTTTATGTCGTCATCAAAACTGACCAAACGCTCATTTTCGCTGCGGTCATATTTGATTTTAATCCGTTCTGCATCGACGTAAACCACCTCGCCATCGGCCTGGGCGTTTAACAAAATGCGGGAATCGCTGGCTACTTGAGCCTCTAGACCTGTACCTACGATGGGCGAATCCGTCTTTAATAGGGGGACGGCTTGGCGCATCATATTGGATCCCATCAAAGCGCGGTTGGCATCGTCGTGCTCGAGAAACGGAATCAAAGAGGCCGAAATCGAAGCGATTTGGTTGGGCGTCACGTCCATGTAATCCACTCGATCGGGCTCCACGACCGGAAAATCGCCTTCGTCGCGCGCCTTGATCCGATCCGAATCAAATTTTCCCGCATCGTTCAAAACGGCATTGGCTTGTGCGATCACCTTTCCTTCTTCCTCTTCAGCAGTGAGGTAAGCCGGTTTTTCAGAAAGGTCTACACGACCGGCTTTCACCTTGCGATAAGGGGTCTCGATAAAGCCCATTTTATTGATCTTGGCAAACACGCATAGGGATGAGATCAAGCCGATGTTAGGGCCTTCGGGGGTTTCGATCGGGCAAAGGCGACCGTAATGCGTATAATGCACATCGCGCACCTCAAAACCGGCGCGTTCGCGCGACAAACCACCCGGGCCCAAGGCCGACATCCGGCGCTTGTGCGTAATCTCGGATAACGGGTTGGTTTGATCCATAAACTGCGAGAGCTGGTTGGTGCCAAAGAATGAATTGATCACAGAAGACAGGGTTTTGGCGTTGATCAAATCGATAGGCGTAAATACTTCGTTGTCACGGACATTCATGCGTTCGCGAATGGTGCGCGCCATACGAGATAAGCCGACGCCAAACTGATTGGCGAGCTGTTCACCCACCGTGCGCACCCGGCGGTTGGACAAGTGATCGATATCGTCCACTTCGGCTTTGGAATTGACCAATTCTATCAAGTACTTGACGATAGAAATGATGTCGGCGTTCGTGAGGACTTGCTTATCCAGGCTCACAGCGAGAGCCAGCTTTTTATTGATTCGGTAACGGCCTACGTTCCCCAAGCTATAGCGCTGGTCGGAGAAGAATAATTTGTCGATGATACCTCGGGCGGTTTCCTCGTCGGGCGGCTCTGAACCGCGCAACTGCCGGTATATGTATGCGACGGCTTCCTTCTCTGAATTGGTGGGGTCTTTGGCGAGGGTATTGTATACGATCGCAAAATCACCGAGCTGCCCCGCTTCCTGCTTGTGCAAAAGGATGGTCTTGACCCCCGCATCCAAAATGTCGTCCATGTGTGATTCTCGTATGACGGTATCTCGGTCGAGTACGATTTCATTGCGCTCGATAGAAACCACTTCCCCTGTATCTTCATCGACAAAATCTTCGTGCCAGGTCTTCAACACACGCGCGGCAATCGGGCGGCCCAATATTTTCTTCAACTGGGCTCTCGTCACCTTAACCGCTTCAGCCAGGTCGAAGATCTCCAGTATATCCCGGTCGTGCTCATAGCCAATCGCACGGAGGAGCGTCGTCATCGGTAGCTTTTTCTTTCTATCGATGTAGGCGTACATCACATTGTTGGTATCCGTAGCGAACTCGATCCACGAGCCTTTAAAAGGAATGACCCGTGCCGAGTACAACTTGGTGCCATTGGCGTGGTAAGACTGTCCAAAAAACACCCCTGGAGAACGGTGAAGCTGAGACACGATAACGCGCTCAGCACCATTGATGATAAAGGAACCGCTCGGCGTCATATAGGGTATGGCGCCCAAGTACACATCTTGTACGATGGTTTCAAAGTCCTCGTGCTCGGGATCGGTACAATACAGCTTTAAACGCGCTTTGAGCGGAACGCTATAGGTGAGCCCGCGCGCAATGCACTCCGCAATGGTGTAGCGCGGTGGGTCGACAAAGTAATCCAAGAATTCCAATACGAACTGGTTGCGGGTATCCGTGATGGGGAAGTTTTCTTGAAAAGTCTTGTACAACCCTTCATACTTGCGCGCTTCGGATTTGGTATCGAGCTGAAAGAAATCTTGAAAAGACTTCAATTGAATATCCAAAAAATCGGGGTAGCGCACCGGTGCTTTGATAGAAGCGAAACTGATCCGCTCTGGTGATTTAGTCTCTGCCAATGGATTATTTTTTAATTAAAAAATAAAAGTCGATTCGACGAGCATTATTTTAACTCGACCTCAGCACCCGATTCCTCGAGCTGCTTTTTCAAGCTTTCCGCATCGTCCTTCGCCGCTGCTTCCCGGATGACCGTAGGGGCCGTGTCGACCATTTCCTTGGCTTCTTTTAAGCCCTTTCCCGTCAATTCCTTCACCAATTTTACCACGGCTAATTTCGCGGAGCCGGGTGCCTTGAGGACGACATCGAATTCGAGCTGCGCTTCTTCCGCATCGGTATCCGAACCCGCTGCTGCCGGATTGGCAACAGCTACCGCTGCTGCGGCAGGCTCAACGCCGTATTCGTCTTTTAAAATTGCAGCCAATTCGTTCACGTCTTTTACCGTAAGATTGACCAAATCTTCAGCCAATTGTTTTAAATCTGCCATTTTTTCTCTGTTTTCTCAATATATTTAACTCGATACATATAAGCCCACCTATGACCCCCTTTGCTCAGAAAGGGTTTTGAGTATACCGCTCAGTTTTTGTCCCTGCCCTTTCAAAGCGGAAATTACCTGCAACACACCCGATTGCAAGGCGGCGATCACATCGCCGATCAATTCTTCCTTCGATTTGATGGAAACCAAGGTTTCGATTTGTTCGTCGCCTTTGTAAATGGCCGCATGGATGAAAGCCGCTTTGAGAACAGGCCGCGCTCGTTTCTTGCGAAAGTTTTGGATCACCCGAGCCGGTGCATTGCCCCTTTCGGCTAGCATAAGCGCAGAATTTCCTTTGAGCACCGCATACAATTCCTCAAAATCCGTATCCGTATCCGCCATCGCTTTTTTAAGCAAGGTGTTCTTGACCACCGATAGGGATACGCTCGCCTTGAAACAAGCCCTTCGCAAATCAGCCGTCTGCGCAGCATCCAAACCGGAAATATCCGTCACATAGATATTGTCGTTCTCGCGTAAGCACGCCTTCAACTCTTCAATTGCCGCCAATTTTTCTCCTCTTGTCATCTCAATCACACGGATTTGGGTTCAACCGCAATACTGGGGCTCATGGTACTGGAAAGATAGATGCACTTCATATAGGTACCCTTTACCGCTGCGGGTTTCATCTGGATCAAGGTTTGAATCAATTCAGCGGCATTATCTCTAATTTTATCGGCCGCAAAGGAGGCTTTGCCGATCGATGCATGTACAATTCCGTACCGATCAGCCTTAAAATCGATTTTACCGGATTTCACGTCTGCAATCGCTCTGGCAATATTCAGGGTGACGGTTCCGGTCTTGGGATTGGGCATCAGACCTCTCGGCCCTAAAATTCGGCCGAGCGGGCCTACTTTACCCATTACACTGGGCATGGTCACCACCACATCGAAAGCGGTCCAGCCGGCTTTAATCCGATCAATGCAGTCGTCTAAGCCGACAAAATCCGCCCCAGCTGTCCGGGCTTCCGATTCTTTATCAGCTGTAACCAAAGCCAATACGCGCACGTCCTTACCCGTTCCATGGGGGAGTGTAACCACGCCGCGAACCATCTGATCAGCCTTTCGGGGGTCTACGCCCAAGCGCACAGCCAAGTCGACCGTCGCATCGAACTTCACGTGGGTTACGCCTTTTAGCAAGCGAGCGGCCTCACTCAGGGAATACAATTTCCCCTTTTCCAACTCAGCTTCCGCTTCCTTTCGCCTCTTTGTCAATCTCGCCATATCTTTT